>SKUB01000327.1 GCA_007122315.1 Pseudomonadales bacterium
CGAGGCTTTTGGGCTCGTAGTTGACGATGAAACTGACGTCGTTCTGCCGCCACAGCGCCACGTCCTTGGAGCGGTGCCGTGCCACCTGCCGGAAGCCGAGCAACTCGAAGACAGGCTCGAGGGCACCGGCCTCCGGGGCCGAGAACTCCACGAACTCGAAGCCATCGAGCCCCATGGGATTGTCCTTGGATGTCTTCATCTCGATCCTCCGCAGCGGCGCATGAACACCGCTTCATGCTACCTGCGTCGACGCGCAGGATTATGTCTTTCTTTGCTACCCTCAGCGAAAAGGAGCAATATTCTTGCTTAACAAACGACAATAAGGATGTTTTCTTTCAAGTTGAGATGACAATGGAACTCGACACCATCGAACGCCAGATCCTGGGGCTGCTGCAGCGAGACGGCCGCCTGTCCAACGTCGCGCTTTCGGAGCAGGTGGGGTTGTCGGAGTCGCCCTGTTTCCGCCGGGTGAAGCGGCTCGAAGAGAGCGGCGTGATCCAGGGCTACGCCGCAGTCGTGGATCAGCGCCTGCTCGGGCTCACGGTCACTGCCTTCGTCCAGGTTTCACTGGAGCGGCAGCCGGACACCACGCTGGAGTTCATCCGCCAGGTGGTCGAGGAAGACCACATCGTCGAATGCCACGCCACCAGCGGGGCTCACGACTACCTGATGAAAGTGGTGGCCCGGGACGTCGCCCACTTCTCCGAGCTGTGCATGGAGCGCATCCTGCGCTTCCCCGGCGTGCGTCACGTGGAGTCCAGCTTCAGCCTGAAAGAGATCAAGGACAGCCGGGTGCTACCGGCGTGAACTCGACGTCCGCCGCACGGCCCGGTCCACCCAGATGGATTCTGTCGCGGCGTGGTAGCGGGCATAGAAGGGTCGCGCCAGGGTGCGGCAGTACGTCTGCATACGCGCCTTGGCGTCCTGCAGAGAATCGGCAACGAAGTAGACCGGCTGATACTCGGTGATCGGGAAGTCCTGTTCGGCCGCAGCGGCAGGATCCCACTCCCGCAGCTCGGCCTCGCCACCGGCACAGGCGTACTCGAGCTCACCGAAGCTCGACAGCAAGCCGGCGCCGTAGGCCTTCAGGTCGCCCTGCTCGCGAATCAGTCCGAACTCCACCGAGAACCAGTAGCAGCGCGCCAGATGCTCGATCTCCGCGTCACTGGCACCGAGGCTGGCGAGACCGATCTCCTGGGAAAGATCCGCGAAAGCCGCATCCGCAAACATGGGCGCGTGCCCGATGAGTTCGTGGCACACGTCCGGCTCCGGCGTATACAGCGGCGCCGAGTGATGGCGGATGTATTGGGTGGAGAAGAACACGCGGAACGCGAGCCCGTTGAGAAAGTCCCGCGGCGCCAGGAGTCCCGCAACGGGGCGCAGCCGGAAACCGGTGCGGGCTTCCAGAAATGCGCTCACGTCTCCCGCCTGGGGAATGTTGTCAGCAGCGTAGCTGCAGGCGTGAGCCATATGCGCGAAGGCCTCGAGGTAGGCCGCGCACCCGTGCTGCTCGTGCAGCGACTCGAGCTTGCGGTACACGATGCCCCAGGTCTCGATCTCCTGCTCGGTGTACTCCACTTTAGGGATGGGATCGCCATGCCGGTGGTTGCGCGCCAGGCGGTCGATCATGGCGCGACGGGCCCGGTAGTCGGGATCCTTGAAGCCCGGGTGATCCGCTTCCAGATCCGCTCCCGCATCCAGGGTATGGCTGGCGATACGATCCAATTCCGCCACCTGCCTGGGAAACCAGGGCACGGTGCGCTCATCGAGGACAAGCATCGCTTCCGACCCGCGCGCCAATGCGGCGATGACGCCTTCGATGGCCGGATCACCGCGCTCGCCTTCGCAGTCCACGTAGAAGTCGAAACGGCCGTCCCGGGCCGGGCGGGATTCGATGTGGGTCAGGTTCACCCCCGCCACCGAAAAGTGGTGCAGGGCCTCCTCGAGCGCACCGGGGCGGTCCGCCAGCTCGATCAGGAGCGACACCCTGCCGTGCCGCATGGATTCAGACATCGCTCAGCCTACACGTTGCCGCCAAGTCGTCGACCGGGCAGTCGTCGTGCGCAGAACGGAAACTCGCCGTCCGAACATGACTGCTCGCAGTCCGGGTCAGCGCGACGTGCAGCGCCCGGCAGCGGTCCCGATTGGCGTAGTGGTGCTCATGACTGTGAGTGTACCGCCGAACGCGCGATGCTGATCGGCATCGGAGGGAAACCGGAGGTTGGGATGGCAGGCGGCCAGAAAGCCACCAAGCGCAAATGTCCAGCGCTTGCAGGTGAGATGAGCAGGCAGGCGTTCAGGTTCAGGGCGCTGCAGAAGAGCTGGCCCGGGTTGACGACACCGTTAAGAGCGCAGTGGGCCGGTCCTCCGGCCCGCTGCGCGAGGTTGGTCTGAAATCGCGCGCGTCGCTGCGGCCACATATCAAGTCCATTTGGCCGTGCGGCGCACCGACTTGACGTATGATGCGATACGCGCCGTTTCAGCCGCACCCGCGGCGACTTTCTGCAGATCCTACGCCCCGCTCATTGCGCTCAGGGAAGCGAAGCGGAGAAACCTCTACTGCAGGAAGTTCGAAGCCAGAGACCTTGTAAAGACCGCGACCGTGGGCACCGTTCGCTTCGACGATCAAGCTGTCGCCATCGCAGGACCAGGACACCGAGCGGAAAAACTCGGTAAGGCCGCTGACAGCAAAAGTCACCGGGCACAAGCCTGCGTCGTCTGATCCATTCGAATTCCCGGCGATCAGCACTTTCTCACATTCGCCCATCAAGTTCGTGATGAACAATTCCGTCATGGGTTTATTGCCGGCGATCTCCCGCGGGGCTGAGGCATAGGCGATCCGATCGACGTCGTCGGCAGGGTGCCACGCGGGGACTGACAGCTGTATGGCCTGCGCCAGCGGTCTCGGCTTGGTCTCGTACCCGTCGTCCTCCCACTCACAATCCAAACGCGGTGGGACCTGATCTTCGAAGCGGCAAACCACGATCTGCGCGAGGCCCGGCCAGCTCATGTCGACGAGCCGGCGCATCTCTA
>SKUB01000129.1 GCA_007122315.1 Pseudomonadales bacterium
AGCGGCTGGCAGCTGCGCTACCGCAGCCTGGAGGCAGGACCGCTGCCGCTGTCCTGGCTGGACCTCGCGCCGGGCCTCGCGCTCATTCTGATCGGCACGCTGCTCGGCATCCTGCTGGGCTATCGCCGCCTCGCCGCGACGCTGCGCAACGACCTGACCGCACTGGTGGATACCGCCAGCGAAATGCTCGAAAACAGTGACGCCGTGCCCGCGAATCGCATCGTCCTCGAGCCGGTGGTGGATGCCGATGCAGCGCTTCGGATTGCCGTGGCCGGCACCCTGAGAAAGGCTCGCAGCGCAGCCCGACCCAGCGAGGTACCCTCGAGCCCGGCCCCTGCACCTGCGCCAGCACCAGCTGCCGCCGCTTCTGCAGCTACTGAGGACTTCCTGGAAATCAGAGATGAACCGGACGCCAGCGAGGAGCCAAGTGAGGAAATTTTCCGCGCCTACGACATCCGCGGCATCGTCGGCGACACCCTTAACGAAGCCATCGCTTTCCAGATCGGCCGCGCCATAGGCAGCGAGGCGGCGGACGCCGGCGAGACGCAGGTCGTAGTCGGCGCCGACGGTCGCCATTCATCTCCGGCGCTCAAGGACCGCCTAAGCGATGGCATCATGGCCAGCGGCGTCGACGTCCTCGACATCGGCGCCGTCCCGACACCCATCCTCTACTACGCGACCCACGTCACCGGCTCGACGTCCGGCGTCATGATCACCGGCAGCCACAACCCTCCGGAGTACAACGGCTTCAAGGTGGTGATCGCCGGCGAGACCCTCGCCGGCGACCGAATCACAGCGCTCAGGGAAAGGATCGTGGCCGGCAATCTGCGCGAGGGATCGGGATTGCTCGAGGAGCGGGACCTGATTCCGCAGTACATCGAGCGCATCGCCTCGGACGTCACCCTCGCTCAGCCTCTCAAGGTGGTGGCGGACTGCGGCAACGGCATCGCCGGACGTGTCGTTCCCAGCCTGCTCGAAGCGCTCGGCTGCGAGGTTCTGCCCCTGTACTGCGACGTGGACGGCGATTTCCCCAACCATCACCCCGATCCCGCCGATCCGGACAACCTGACGGACCTGATCACCGTCGTGAAAGCAGAGGGCG
Source organism: Pseudomonadales bacterium (assembly GCA_007122315.1). Lineage (GTDB taxonomy): Bacteria > Pseudomonadota > Gammaproteobacteria > Pseudomonadales > Azotimanducaceae > SLTB01. Next base: position 1,103 of record SKUB01000129.1, read on the forward strand.
CGGACATCGGCCTCGCCTTCGATGGCGACGGCGATCGCCTCGGCGTGGTCACCGAGCGAGGCGAGATCATCTGGCCGGACCGTCTGCTGATGCTGTTCTGCCGCGACATCGTCGGCCGCAACCCGGGCGCCGACGTCATCTTCGACGTCAAGTGTTCGCGCCACCTGAACGCGCTCATCGCCGAGTACGGCGGCCGACCCATCATGTGGCGCACCGGCCACTCTCACATCAAGGCGAAGATGAAGGAGACCCAGGCCCTGATCGGCGGCGAGTTCAGCGGCCACATCTGCTTCGGTGAGCGCTGGTACGGGTTTGATGACGGTCTCTACAGTGCCGCCAGGTTGCTCGAGATTCTCGCCGCCGAGGGCGCTTCTGCCGGAGAGGTGTTCGACGAGTTCCCGAACCCACCGAGCACGCCCGAGATGAAGATCAAGACCACCGAAGAGGCCAAGTTCAGGATCATCGAGGCACTCGCACGCGGCACCGGCTTCGAAGGTGGCGACCTGACCACCATCGACGGCGTCCGCGTCGACTATCCTGAGGGCTGGGGACTGATTCGCGCATCGAACACGTCACCGACCCTGACGCTGCGATTCGAGGCCGACGACGCCGCCGCCCTGACTGAGATCCAGCAGCGCTTCGAACAGGCGCTGCAGCAGGTGGATCCAGAGCTGACTTTTTCGAACCGTTGACCGGCCGCGAGTTCACGCCATGCCCCTGACCCAGGAAGACTCCGCCAACATCGCCCGGGTGCTGACCGAGGCACTGCCGTACATTCAGCGCTTCCAGAACACCACCGTGGTGGTGAAATTCGGCGGCAATGCCATGGTCGACGAAGCCCTGCAGAGCAGTTTTGCCCGCGACATCGTGCTGATGAAGATCGTGGGCATCAATCCCATCGTGGTCCACGGTGGCGGGCCGCAGATCGGCGAGCTGCTCGAACGGCTGGGGATACAGTCGCGCTTCGTCGACGGCATGCGGGTGACGGACGAGCAGACCATGGACGTGGTCCAGATGGTGCTCGGTGGCCTGGTCAACAAGGACATCGTCAGCCTGATCCAGACCCACGGCGGTCGCGCCATCGGCATCACCGGCAAGGACGGCGAACTGATCCGAGCCCGCCGCATGTCCATGAAGCGCTCGTCGCCGGAACTGTCGGAACCGGAAATCATCGACATCGGCCAAGTTGGCGAGGTGGAACGCATCGACACGGCAGTCATCGACTTGCTGGTCCGTTCCGACTTCATTCCGGTCATCGCGCCCATCGGCATCGGGCCCGATGGCGCGTCGTACAACATCAACGCAGACGTAGTGGCAGGACGGGTCGCCGAGGCGCTCAAGGCGTCGAAGCTCATCCTGCTCACCAATACCCCGGGGCTGATGGATCGGGAGGGGCGCGTGCTGACCGGTCTCACCGCGGAGCGCGTGCAGGAGCTGATACGCGATGGCACGATCCATGGCGGCATGCTGCCGAAGATCCAGCATGCGCTCGAGGCTGTGGAGAATGGGGTAAGCAGTGCCCACATCATCGACGGACGCGTCGCCCACGCGGTCCTGCTCGAGATCTTCACGGACACCGGGGTCGGCACCCTGATCACCGCCAATCCGCGTGACACCCATCAGTCCGACTGAGACGCACAGAATCGAGGAGACATGCATGGCGCGAGCCGACAATGGCGGGCGGCGCGAACAGATCCTGAAGACCTTCGCCACCATGCTCGAGAGCCGGCCGGGGTCCAGGATCACAACGGCCGCGCTGGCACGGGAAGTCGGTGTGTCCGAGGCCGCGCTGTACCGTCATTTCCCCAGCAAGGCGCGCATGTTCGAAGGGCTCATCGAGTTCATCGAGGACACCGTCTTCACCCGGGTCACCCGCATCCTGGAGGAGCATCCGGATCCGGTGGGCCGCTGCCATGCCCTGCTGCTTCTGCTGCTGTCTTTCTGCGAGCGCAACCCGGGCTTTTCGCGCCTGCTGACTGGCGATGCGCTGGCCGGAGAAACCGATCGCCTGCGGCAGCGCATCGCTCAGTTCTACAGTCGCCTGGAGACCCAGCTGCGCACCATCCTCCGGGATGGGGAAATCGACCACGGCATTCGCAGCCAGATTCCCGCAGCTGTCGCCGCCAATCTGATGCTTGCCGCCGCGGAAGGCCGGATCATGCAGTTCGTGCGCAGCGAGTTTCGACGTGGGCCGACAGAGAACTGGGACCTGCAATGGTCCTGTCTTGCGCCGGCGCTGTTCGCGCGTCCGCCGGGCTGAGCATTGGCCGACGCCAGATCAGGCGACCTGCCGTTCAGTCCGGCTCGACCGGTACTCCGAGCAGGCGTGCTACCCGCTCGCGGTCGCGATCGAATGATTCCCGGGTCCGCTCGATCTCTTCCTCCCGATTGGCGATCTCTACCTCGCGATCGGCGATCTGCGTGTTGACGCGGGTCAAGCTGGTGAGGATGTGTTCCGGAACGCTGCGGCCCGCCCGCTCGAGCTCTGCTGCCTGGGCCTCGAGATCGCGTTTCTGATTCTCCAGCCGCGACTTCGTCGCGTTCAGCGACGCAATGTTGGTGCGGATGCTCTCGATCCGGCGATCCCGAGCCCGGGCGACCTCGTTGGGACCACCGTAGAGGCGCAGCAGCTCCTCGTCCTGGGCGCGCCGCTGCTCCGCTGTCCGCTGCCGGGCTTCCCGCTCAGCCTCCTCTTCCTGTCGGGCCCGCAGCTCATCGGCGGTGAGCTGCCGCTCCACCTGGCGAACCACGCGACCCCGGGAGTCGATGACGGTGTATCCCCGGCTGGCATAACGGGGTGGCAGATTGCTCGAGATCACCACCACGCCATCGTCATTCACGTAGCGGAAGAGCTCTGCCGCCGCAGCCGGTCCAGCGACGCCCAGCCAAAGCACCAAGGCTGCGGCAAAGGCCGCAGGCCAAAGTGGCATCAGTCCTGTTCTGCTCTCGGTTGGCACCCGTAGCGCTCCCGATATGTGGTTACCGCGTCCAGCCACTTCGCGTCGTCCACCTTGCCGAGCCATGACTCCAGATCGGCCAGGGATATGATACTGAAGACTGGTACGCCCAGTTCATCTCCGAGTTCATGCACCGCCGAGCGCGAATCACGCCCCCGCTCCTGCCGGTCCAGCGCCGTGAGAATACCCACCAGGGTGCCCCCTTCGGCCGCGATCAGCGGCAGCACCTCGCGAATGGCTGCCCCGGACGTGATCACATCATCCACCAGCAGCACCCGCCCGGACAGTGACGCACCCACCAGGTTGCCGCCCTCGCCGTGATCCTTCGCCTCCTTGCGATTGAAGGCGACACCCCGGTTGCGGCCATGCTCGCGGGCCAGCGCGGTGGCCGTCGTGACCGCCAGCGGTATGCCTTTGTAGGCCGGTCCGAACACGACATCGGCCTCGAGACCGGTGTCCACCCAGGCCGCCGCATAGAACGCCCCCAGCAGACCCAGTGCATAGCCGTCCCGAAAGCGGCCGGAATCGAAGAAATAGGGGCTCACCCGACCGGACTTCAAGGTGAACTCACCGAAGCGCAGCACCTCCGCTTCCAGGGCGAAGCGAATGAACGCCTCCCTGCGGGTGGCGGCATCCGCCTGCGCGATCATCTCGGGAGTCAATCCTTCGACAGGTTCCATGGTGCTCACCGGTCCGTGAATGCGTCCTGAATCATGCAAGCGCTGCCCGCTGCGCCGCGAACAGCTGCTCGGTCCCGCTGCGGGCGAGTGCCAGCATGCCTTCGAGCTCCGCGCCGTCGAACGCTGCCCCCTCGGCGGTACCCTGCAGCTCGATGAAGCCACCGGCTTCGGTCATCACCACGTTCATGTCGGTTTCCGCGGTGGAGTCCTCTGCATAATCCAGATCGAGAACCGGAATCCCCTGCCAGATACCGACCGAAACGGAAGCTACCAGCCCTTTCAGCGGCTGAGAAGTGATGCGCCGCTCGCGGCGCATGGCCTCGATGGCATCCGCCACTGCCACGCAGGCGCCGGTCACTGAGGCGGTGCGTGTGCCACCGTCCGCCTGCAGAACATCACAGTCGATCCGAATCGTATGCTCGCCGATAGCACTGAGGTCCACCGCCGCCCGCAGGGAACGGCCGATCAGGCGCTGAATCTCCTGAGTGCGCCCGCTCTGTTTGCCCCGGGAAGCCTCCCGGTCAGCGCGGGTGTGGGTGGAACCAGGCAGCATCCCGTACTCCGCCGTGAGCCAGCCCTGGCCGCGGCCGCGCAGGAACGGAGGCACGCCGGCCTCTACGCACGCTGTACAGAGCACGCGCGTATCGCCGAAGCTCACCAGCACCGAGCCGGCAGCGTGACGGGTATAGCCACGTTCGAAAGACACCGGGCGCAAGGCATCAGCCCCGCGCCCGCTGGGGCGGATGACGGTCATGGACAGTTCCTGGATAGCGGAATAACGGGCCATCATAGCAGTCGTCACCCGGTCGAGCGCCGGCCTTCGTTGCGCGTTAAACTGCCCCGCCCTCGCGAGGAGTACAGAGCCGCCATGATCCGCAGCATGACCGCGTTCGCCCGCGGCGAGCAGGATACGCCCTTCGGTCGCCTCGCCTGCGAGATCCGCTCCGTCAATCACCGCTACCTCGACGTGGGCCTGCGTCTGCCGGAATTGCTGCGCAGCAGCGAGGCGTCACTGCGGGAGCGCATCCGCGCCCGCTGCGAACGTGGCAAGGTCGAATGCAGTCTGCGCCTGGAACGTGGTGCCGCCGTGGGGCCAGGACTCGAACTCGACTCCGTGGTGCTCGAGCAGGTTCTCGGCGCGCTGGCCGAAGTGCGCGCCGGTCTCGGCGCTGCCGCCGCCACAACCGACCCGGTGGACGTGCTGCGCTGGCCCGGAATCGTCCGCGAGCCCGACACGGATCCGGAGGCGGTGGGCGCAGTCGTGACCAACCTCGTCGATGAGGTCCTCGTGGCGTTCCTCGCCCACCGGGAACGGGAAGGCGCCCATTTGCACGAATTGCTCGAGCAGCGACTCGCGGCCATCGAGACCATCGCCGCGGAGCTCGCCGGACAGTCAGCTCAGCTGGTCAGCGCCCTGCGCGACCGGCTGCGGGAACGGGCCCGAAGCCTCGCCGCCGAGCTCGATCCGCAACGCCTGGAACAGGAGGTGGCCCTGCTCGCCCAGAAGGCGGACGTGGCAGAGGAACTCGATCGTCTCGGCGCCCACGTAGCGGAGATGCGGCAGGCCCTCACCGCAGGCGGTTCTGTGGGCCGCCGGCTCGATTTCCTTGCCCAGGAGCTGAACCGGGAAGCCAACACGCTCGCTTCCAAGGCCACCGGCGCGGACGTGGCGGCCCGCGCAGTCGACCTCAAAGTCCTCATCGAGCAGATCCGCGAACAGATCCAGAACCTGGAATGAGGAAGGAAGACGATTCCATGGCCGACCAAGCACCCGGCAGTCTGTTCGTCCTGTCCGCGCCTTCAGGCGCCGGCAAGACGTCGCTGGTGCGCGCCTTGCTGGAGCGGGATTCGGGCATCGAGGTGTCCGTATCCCACACCACGCGCCCGCGGCGCGCAGGTGAAACGGATGGCGTGAACTACCATTTCGTGACGCAGGACGTGTTCGAGCACATGCAGCGCGACGACGCGTTCCTGGAGCATGCCAGGGTGTTCGGCAATCTGTACGGCACCTCCCGCGCATGGGTGGCGGAACGCCTGGCGGCCGGCGGCGACGTGATTCTGGAAATCGACTGGCAGGGTGCCGAGCAGATCCGCGCCCGGCTCCCCGAGGCGGTGGGCATCTTCATTCTGCCGCCTTCCCTGCAGACGCTGGCGCGGCGGTTGGAAGGCCGCGGGCAGGACGATCCGGACGTGATCCAGCGGCGCCTGGCCGAGGCGCAACTGGAGATGAGTCACCACGGTCACTATGACTACCTGGTCGTCAACGACGATTTCGATGATGCGCTGGCGGACCTGTGCGCCATCATCCGCGCCGAGCGCTTGCGTCTGGTCCGTCAGCGGCTCCGACAGCACACCCTGATCGCCGGACTCATGGACCCTTCAGCCTCGGTCGCTGCTGTGCAGCCGGACCGCGGTCGAGTATCATGACCGGCTGACTTGCACAACCTGCCTACCTCCTGGCAGGCGACCGAGGAGACACTGATGGCCCGCATCACCGTGGAGGATTGCCTCGACAAGGTCGAGAACCGCTTCCAATTGATCATGATCGCTTCCAAGCGGTCGCGTCAGATCGCCACGGGTGGCCGCGATCCCAAGCTGCCCGAGGAAAACGACAAGCCGACTGTGATTGCGCTGCGCGAAATCGCTGCCGGTCTGGTCGACGTGAGCATTCTCGACGAGGTGGACCGCCAAGGCCGCGACGAGTTCGGTTTCAGCCTGCCGGAACCCGCGCCGCGCCATGCCGAGAGCGACGACCCCATCCTCGACTGAGCTGCCGAGCCGGAGTGAGCCTCCGGCGCGGACGGTTCGCGAACCGTCCGCGGAGCCCATTGTCACCCTGAAGATGCTCGTCGAACGCCTGCGCACCTATCTGGACGCAGACGCCATCGCCGAGGTCGAGCGCGCCTACGACTACGCCGCGTCTGCCCACGAAGGACAGATGCGGCGTACCGGTCATCCCTACATCACGCACCCCACCGCCGTGGCTTACATCCTGGCGAACATGCACATGGACCATCAGACCCTGATGGCTGCCCTGCTGCATGACGTCATCGAGGACACCGGCGTCGGCAAGAAGACGCTGCGCGACCGCTTCGGCGAAGACGTGGCCGACCTGGTGGATGGGGTGTCGAAACTCGCCACCATTTTTCAGTCCCGGGCCGAGGCCCAGGCAGAGAACTTCCAGAAGATGGCCATGGCCATGGCGCGGGATATCCGCGTCATTCTGGTGAAGCTGGCCGATCGCCTGCACAACATGCGCACCATCGGCGCACTCGGCGTCGAGAAGCGGACCCGCATTGCGCGGGAGACGCTGGACTTCTACGCCCCCATCGCGAATCGCCTCGGCATGCACGACCTCCGGGTGGAGTTCGAGGACCTCGGCTTCGCGGCGCTCTACCCCATGCGCGCAGAGCGCATTGCCCGCGCGGTGAAGGCAGCGCGCCGCAATCGCCGGGAGCTGGTGGTGCAGATCGAGCAGACCCTGCGCGACTGCCTCAGCCACGAGCAACTCGAAGCCACGGTGGTGGGCCGGGAGAAGCACCTCTACTCCATCTACAGCAAGATGAAGCAGAAGCGAAAGTCCTTCTCCGAGATCATGGACGTGTTCGCCTTCCGCATCGTGGTGGACAAGGTCGACACCTGCTATCGGGTGCTCGGCGCGGTGCACAATCTCTACAAGCCGGTGGCCGGCCGCTTCAAGGACTACATCGCGATTCCCAAGGCCAACGGCTACCAGTCCCTGCATACCACCCTGTTCGGCATGCACGGAGTGCCCATCGAGATCCAGATCCGCACCCACCAGATGGATGCGGTGGCGAACAACGGCATCGCCGGCCACTGGCTTTACAAGTCGGAGGACGATACCGGGGCCGGGGGCGTCCAGGGCGGCGGCAGCCATGCCCGCGCCCGGCAATGGGTGAAAGGCCTGCTGGAACTGCAGCAACGGGCCGGCGACTCGATGGAGTTCATCGAGAACCTGAAGATCGACCTGTTCCCGGACGAGGTGTACGTGTTCACCCCGAAGGGACGCATCTTCGAACTGCCCCAGGGCGCTTCCCCGGTGGACTTCGCCTACGCGATCCACACGGACATCGGCAACACCTGCGTCGCCTGCCGTATCGACCGTCGCCTCGCACCCCTTTCGAGCCAGCTGTCCAGCGGCCAGACTGTGGAAGTCATCACCGCCGAGGATGCCCGCCCGAATCCGGACTGGCTGTCCTTCGTGGTGACCGGCAAGGCCCGCTCCTCCATCCGCCACGCCCTGAAGAATCAGAAGGTGACCGAGTCGCGGGCGCTTGGCCGACGGCTGCTGAACCGCTCGCTGGCCAACGTCAGCAGCTCGCTGAAGGACATACCCGAAGAGCGGATGCAGGCGGTTCTGGATGAGCTGAGCTTCGCCCAGACCGAGGACCTGCTCGAGGACATCGGCCTCGGCAACCGCATGGCCTACGTGATCGCCCGCCGGCTGGTCGCCAGCGACGGGGCCGTCGCCGGAGCCGAGGACGACTCGGTGGCAGAGGCGAAAGGCGGATCCATCGCCATCCGCGGCACTGAAGGCATGGTGGTGACCTACGGCAAGTGCTGCTATCCGCTGCCCGGGGACCCCATCGTCGGCCACATCAGTTCCGGCCGCGGCCTGGTCATCCACCGGGACACCTGCCGCAATCTCGGTGATCTGCGCAAGAAACGGGACGAGATCCTGCAGGCGGTGCGCTGGTCAGACCGCATCGAGGGTGAGTTCTCCGCCGAGCTGCGCGTGCAGGTGGTGCCGCAGAAAGGGGTCATCGCCGAACTCGCCGCCCTGATCACCAGCCTCGATGCGAGCATCGAAAAGATCAACACCGAGGAGCGCAATCCCCGCCTGTCCACGGTCTGCATCGGGCTCGGGGTTCGCGATCGGGTCCACTTGGCCCGCATCATGCGGCGCCTGCGGGCCTTGAGCAGCGTCATCAGCCTGTCCCGGAGCAAGAACTGACATGAGCCGCCCGTTCGAGCCGATCCACACCGATCAAGCCCCGGCCGCCATCGGCCCCTACTCCCAGGCGGTGCGTGCCGGCGAGCTGGTCTTCCTCTCGGGGCAGATTCCGCTGGTTCCCGCCAGCGGTGAGCTGGTGTCCGGCGACATCGACACGCAGATCGCCCAGGTGTTCGACAATCTGGAGGCGGTGGCCCGGGCCGCCGGTGGCAGCCTCGCCCACTTGGTGAAGGTGAATGTGTTCCTCACCGACTTAAGCCATTTCCCGCGCGTGAATGCCGCCATGGAGGCACGCTTCGAGGCGCCCTGGCCCGCACGCGCAGCGGTGGGCGTATCAGCCCTGCCCAAGGGCGCAGCGGTGGAAGTGGAGGCCATCCTCCGGCTGCCCACCTGACCCGGCCGCACTCGGACCCTACAGACCGCCTCGATCCAAGGCATCGAGCTGGGCGCGATAACCAGCCCGGTAATCGGGATAGCGCCAGCTGAATCCGAGTTCCACCAGCGCCCGTGGCCACAGACGCCGGCTGGGCGCCCGCGAACCGGCCTCCTCGGCACTCACGGTCAGCGTCACCCCGAGCTGTACGGCCAGCCAGGCCATGACCTCGTGCCGCGGGGTCGGCGCGCCATCACTGCCGATCACCACCTCCGGCACCGGATCGCCCGCCAGCGCTCGTGCCAGCAGGAACACGATCAGCTCCACCGCATCGTCCCGATGGATGCGATTGGTCCAGTGCACCGGCTCCGCGGGCACGCCCCGCCCCGATCGCACCCGGTCGATGAGCGCGTTCCGCCCCGGCCCATAAATGCCCGCCAGGCGCACCGCCGTCGCCGGCCAGTCCTGGCCCGACAGGGCCTGTTCTGCAGCCAGCAGCACGCGGCCGCGTTCGCTGTCCGGTTCCGCGGGCGTACTCTCGTCCACGTCGCCGCCGCCCTGCTCGCCATACACACCGGTGCTCGACACCCAGAACACCCGCGTCAGCCTGCGCCCGCCAAGTGCGGCGGCCAGATTGCGCGCGCCCTCGAGGTAGGTGGCGCGATAGCCGTCGAGGTCATACCGGTCCGGGGTGACGCTCACCACCAGGGCTTCGAGATCGTCGGGCAGGTCGGCGAGCGACGAGGCATCCGCCAGATCCGCGCGCAGCAATTCGACGCCGGGGGGCGCATCCCGGCCGCGGCGAACACCGGTCACGCTGGCACCCGCGGTCACCAGACGGCTCGCGAGGGCAGCACCGAGATCGCCGAGGCCGATCACGCCGATGCGCCGACGGGTCAGCGCTGTGTCCTGCATACGGTTAGACTCCCATCGATTCTGTGATTGCCGGCGCAGCCATGAACCGGAACCGCCCAGCCCCAGCTCCGCCCGCCGGACTCGGTGATCCGGTTCAGCGCCTGCGCGGTGTTGGTGGGGCACTCGCCGAACGGCTCGCCCGCCTCGAGATCCACCGCATCCAGGACCTGCTGTTTCATCTGCCCGCACGCTACGAGGACCGCACACGCCTGACGCCCATCGGCAGCCTGCGTCCGGGTACCAGTGCCGTCATCGAAGGCACCATTCTGGCCGCGGACGTGGTGTTCGGTCGCCGTCGCAGTTTCCTGTGCCGGGTGCAGGACGGCAGCGGCACCCTGTCGCTGCGCCTGTTTCACTTCTCGCCGGCCCAGCGCGCGCAGCTGAAACCCGGCGCGCGCGTCCGCTGCTACGGCGAGGCCCGCAGCGGCGCCACCGGCCTCGAACTCTACCATCCGGAGTACCGGGTGCTCGGCGATCAGGCGCCATCGCTGCCGGATCGGCTGACGCCGGTGTATCCGGTCACCGAAGGTATCAGCCAGCAGCGGGTGCGCAGCCTCTGCGGTCAGGCGCTGGCGATGCTGCGCAGGCAGCCGAAGGTCTTCGAGCCTGACATCGTCGCCGCCCTCGAACTGCTGCACGGCCCGACGCCGGATATCTCCCTGGCGGCGTTGGAATCCGGCCGCCACCCTGCGCAGCAGCGACTCGCCATCGACGAGCTGCTCGCCCATCAACTGTCCCTGCTCCAGGCCCGCCGGCGCGTCCGCAGTCAGCCGGCACCCGTGCTCGAGGCACGCGGGGATCTGCTGGAGCGGTTTCGGGCCGGGCTGCCCTTTCCGCTGACCGCGGCCCAGAATCGGGTCATCGGCGAGATCGCCACGGACCTGGCCGCCGGCGCGCCCATGCTGCGCCTGCTGCAGGGCGACGTCGGCTCCGGCAAGACCGTGATCGCTGCCGCCGCCGCACTGATCACCGCCGGCAGCGGAGCCCAGAGCGCACTCATGGCACCCACAGAGCTGCTGGCCGAACAGCATGCCCGCACCCTGATCGAGTGGCTGCAACCCCTGGGTCTGGAGGTGGCATTGCTCACCGGGCGACAGCGCGCCGCCCAGAGGCGCGCGGAGGAAGCCCGAGTCGCTTCGGGCCAGGCCATCCTGGTAATCGGGACCCATGCCCTGTTCCAGGGTGACGTCAGCTTCCACGATCTCGCGCTGGTGATCATCGACGAGCAGCACCGCTTCGGCGTCCATCAGCGTCTCGCCCTGCGTGCCAAGGGCGAACAGGGCAGCGTGCCGGGCGAGCGCGTTCCCCACCAGCTGGTCATGACCGCGACTCCGATTCCCCGCACCCTCGCCATGAGTGCCTATGCCGATCTCGAGCTGTCGGTGCTCGATGAGCTGCCGCCGGGGCGCACCCCGGTCAGCACGGTGGTGGTGGGCCAGGAGCGGCGCTTCGACGTGATCGAGCGGGTCAGTGCGGCCTGTCGCGCGGGCCGTCAGGCTTACTGGGTCTGCACCCTGATCGAGGAATCCGAGGCGCTGGAGGCGCAGGCTGCCGAGGACACTGCGCAGCTGCTCGGTGAGGAGCTCACGGATCTCCGCATCGGCCTGGTTCATGGTCGCCTGAAGGGCGAGGAGAAGGCCCGGGTGATGGCCGCATTCGAGGCCGGCGAGGTGGACCTGCTGGTGGCCACTACGGTCATCGAAGTGGGCGTGAACGTCCCCAACGCCTCCCTGATGGTGATCGAGAACGCTGAACGGCTCGGGCTCGCTCAATTGCACCAGCTGCGCGGCCGGGTCGGTCGCGGCGCCACCGAGAGCCACTGCGTGCTGCTCTACCAGCCGCCCCTGTCCCAGACCGGCCGTGAACGGCTGAAGGTGATGCGGGAAAGCACCGATGGCTTCGTGATTGCGGAGAAGGATCTGGAACTGCGCGGGCCAGGCGAACTGCTGGGCACGCGCCAGACCGGTCTCGTGGATCTCCGGGTGGCCGATCTCGCCCGGGACCGGGACCTCCTGCCGGAGGTCCAGGCCCGGGCTCAGGCATTGCTCGAACGGGATCCGGAACAGGCCGCGCGCATCATCGAACGCTGGCTCGGCAGCCGCGCCCGCTACGCCCACGCCTGAAGCCATTCCTGGCCCACTAGGCTGCGGACGTCGGGACCTTCTCGTCCTCGTTGTCCACGGTCGCGTTCATGTCGTTGAAGCGTTCCATATCCATCTTGCCTTCGCTGCGACCGACCACCACCGCAACCATGCCGTCACCAGCCACGTTCACCGCCGTACGCATCATGTCCAGCAGGCGATCGACACCGATGATGAGCATGATGCCTTCCACAGGCAGCCCCACCTGCTGCAGCACCATGGTCAGCATGATCAGGCCTACCCCGGGCACACCGGCCGTGCCTATGGATGCCATGGTCGCGGTCAGGATGACCATCAGGTATTCCGCCAGGCCCAGGTCGATGCCGTAGTACTCGGCGATGAACACCGTTGCGACGCCCTGCATGATCGCGGTGCCGTCCATGTTGATGGTGGCGCCGAGGGGTACGGTGAAGGAGCCGACTTCATTGCGCACGCCCAGCCGTGCCCGCACGGTCTCCAGCGTGACCGGCAGCGTCGCGCCGCTCGACGAGGTGGAGAACGCGACCAGCATGGGTTCCCGCATCTTCAGGAAGAAGGTCTTCGGTGAGACGCGACCGAGGATCATCAGCAGCGCCGGATGCACCAGACACAGATGCATGAGCAGCACGCCTGCCACCGTCAGGAAATAGGCAGCCAGCGTACCGATCTCGCCCCAGCCCATAGTCGCGAACAGCGTCGCCATCAGGCAGAACACGCCGTAGGGCGCAAGCCAGATCAGAATCGTGACCAGACGCATGATGACGCTGTTGAAGTCCTCGAAGACACTCTTGATGCGCGCGCCCGCCGAACCTGCCCGGGCGACGGCGAATCCCAGCAGCAGTGCGAAGATGATGATCTGCAGCATCGACCCTTCCGCCATCGCCTCCACCGGATTGGTGGGGAAGATGCCGATGATCACTTCCTTGAGACTCGGCGGCGTCTGGGCCTCGAACTCGACGTCGATGCCGGCATCTACGCTGCGACCGGGACGCACGATCAGGGCGGTCACCAACGCCAGGGTGATGGCGCTGGCCGTGGTGAAAAGGTACAGAGCAAGAGTCTTACCGCCCAGACGCCCGAGTGCGGCACCGTCACTGAGATTGCTGGCGCCGCAGACCAGGGACACCAGCACCAGCGGAACCACCAGCAGCTGCAGGGACGCGATGAAGATGCGCCCACCCACGTCGAGCAGGCCATCGATGACGAGAACGCGGAAGTAGCCTTCGGGGTCGAGACCCAACGCGTGGACGATGGATCCGAGCACGAACCCGGCGACCATGCCGGTGAGGATACGGGCAGTGAGGCTCATGAGACTTCCGTGCCGGGGAAAGACGCTAAGCTAGCGGTCACGGCCGAAGATCGCAATTCACGCGTCCGACCGGGTCGCGTCCGACCGGGTCGCGCTCGACCGGGTCGCGCCCGACCTGATCGCCTCCAGTACGGAATCCCCCGTTCAACCGACTTCGATCATCTCGAAGTCTTCCTTGCCGACCCCACACTCCGGACAGACGAAATCATCCGGCACGTCCTCCCAGGCCGTTCCGGGCGCAATACCTTCGTCCTCGTAGCCTTCAGCCTCATCATAGATCCAGCCGCAGACGATGCATTGCCACTTCTTCATGCCTGACTCCGGGAGCGGTTGCGAAGGCGCTGTAAACTACTGATCGATCCCGCGGAAATCAATCGTGCGGGCGGCAGCGGCCGCAGGGATTGCCATCGGTCCGGGCATCGCGCAAAGTGCGCCCGCCATGAGTCTTACGCCCCTCCCGACCACCCCCTACGCGCTGTTCGCGCTCCTGCACGGACAGTGCGCCGGCGACGACGACCTGCTGTTGCTGCGCAGCGAAGGCTCGATGACGCGCGCGCTGGCGCGGCGCTTCGGTCCTGTCCGCGTGGAGCGCAGCAGCGAAGGCCTCGTGGTGCCGAGGCCCGGCGAGGCTCGCCTGCTGGACAGGCGGCAACGCGGGGGCTTCTGGTGCCGGGAAATCAAACTCTTCGCTGGTGGCCGGGTGCGGCTCGAAGGACGCACGCTGGCGCCACCGGATGCCGTTCGGCTGCAGCGCGACCTGCGTCGGCTCGGGGACCGGCCGCTGATGGACCTCCTGTTCCGGAACGATCGTCTGCGCCCCGACGTGCAGCGGGAGCTGCGCCTGTTCGGGAGTGACCGGCGCGGCAGCCTCGTCCGCGGCACGCTGTTCCGCATCCGGAATGAGCCGCTGCTGCTGCTGGAATCGCTGCGTGGGCTAGACTCACAGACAAGCGACCTCTGCCGATAGCGGACCTCTGCCCGAGTATGGATTCGACCTTCGAACGTATGCGCGACCGGATGCCCGTCTGGCTCGAGATCACCCGTCTCGATCGGCCTGTGGGCATCGGCCTGCTGCTCTGGCCCACCCTGTGGGCCCTGTGGGTCGCCGCCGATGGCGTCCCGAGCATCGCCAACCTGGTGATTTTCACCCTCGGCGTGGTGCTCACCCGTTCTGCCGGCTGTGTGATCAACGACTGGGCCGACCGCGATTTCGACGGTCACGTGGCGCGCACCAAGGGCCGACCGCTGCCTGAAGGCCGCATTCGCAGCCGCGAAGCCCTCACCCTGGCTGCCGCGCTGGTCCTGGTGGCATTCGTGCTGGTGCTGTTCACCAATCTGCTGACCATTCTGCTGGCCCCGGTCGCCGTCGCCCTGGCAGCGCTGTACCCGTTCATGAAGCGCATGACCCATCTACCGCAGCTGTTTCTCGGCGCCGCGTTCTCCTGGGCCATCATCATGGCGTTCGCCGCCGAGACGGGCTCCGTACCGGAGCTGGCGTGGCTGCTGTTCGTCGCCAATCTGATGTGGACCGTCGCCTACGACACGGAGTACGCCATGGTGGATCGGCCCTGGGATCTGAAGGTGGGAATCAAGTCCACAGCGATCCTGTTCGGGGACCTCGACCGGCTCATGATCGGCATCCTGCAGCTCGGATTCCTGTTCTCGCTGCTCCTGCTCGGCGATCGGCTCGAGTACGGCTGGATCTACATGCTGGGCGTTGCGGCTGCCGCGGCCGTGTGTGCCTGGCAGCAGTGGCTGATACGCGGCCGCGATCTCGATGCCTGCTTCCGCGCGTTCAAGAGCAACAATGCGGTGGGTATCCTGGTTCTGGTCGGCATCATCGCGGACCGGGCGCTGGCCGCATGAAACCCTGGCGCAGTCGGCCCGGCGGGAGGCCGTCGGCCTTCAGTCGATGACTTGGAGGCTGGCCATGCCGAGGATGAGCCACTTCGCCCCCACGGCATCGAAATTGACGTGCACCCGCGCGCGCTGACCCTCACCCTCGCTCTCGATCACCACGCCCTCGCCGAAAGTGGGATGGCTCACCCGGGCGCCCAGCGCCATGCCCGTATCCGCAGCGGCGGGGGTGCCTACAGGACGGGTCACGGACGCGCTCAGGCGGACTTCCTCGAGCAGCTTCGACGGAATCTCCCGAAGAAAGCGGGACGGACGATTGTAGCTGTCGGTTCCATGCAGCCTGCGACTTTCCGCGAACGTCAGGTACAGCTCCCGCATGGCCCTGGTGATGCCCACGTAACACAGGCGCCGCTCCTCCTCGAGACCGCCCGGCGTCTCCATGGCCAT
Source organism: Pseudomonadales bacterium (assembly GCA_007122315.1). Lineage (GTDB taxonomy): Bacteria > Pseudomonadota > Gammaproteobacteria > Pseudomonadales > Azotimanducaceae > SLTB01. The sequence goes on from SKUB01000129.1 coordinate 16,736, forward strand.
ACGGTGCGGGAAAAGGCCCTCCTCGACTCCGGCAAGGAAGACCAGCGGAAACTCGAGGCCCTTCGCCGAATGCAGCGTCATGAGCTGCACGGCTTCGCCCGCATTGGCAGCCTGTGCATCTCCCGCTTCCAGCGCGGCCAGGTTCAGGAACTCCTCCAGCAGCCGCCGCTCCGACAGCGTCTCGTCGCCGTCCTCGTCCACAGGCAGCACCAGCTCGCCCGTGAACTGCCGCGCGGCGGTGACCAGTTCGTCCAGATTCTCCCTGCGGGCGAGACCGCGCTCACCTTTCTCGCGGCCGTGAAACTCGTACAGCCCCGATACCTGTATGACATGCTCCGTGAGTTCGTGGAGGCTCATGCCTGAGGTGCCTTCATCAAGCTCGTCGATAAGATCGATGAAACCCTTCAGGGCACGACCACCCCGGCCCCCATCCGCACTGGCAGCGACGGCAGCGCTCCACAGCGAGATGCCAGCCTCGCGGGCGTGGGCACGAATCGTATCCAGCGTCTTCTCGCCGATACCGCGGGTGGGTGTGTTCACCACGCGCTCGAAGGCAGCGTCCGCATGGCGATTCGCCAGCAGGCGCATGTAGCCGAGCGCGTTGCGGATCTCCGCCCGCTCGAAGAAGCGGACGCCACCGTAGATCCGGTAGGGAATATCCAGCCGAAGCAGGGCCTCCTCGAGGTTGCGGGACTGGGCATTCGAGCGATAGAGAATGGCCGCCTCACTGGCGGCGCCGCCGCCCTCGAGCCACTCCTCGATGCGCTCGGCGATGAAACGCGCCTCATCGAGTTCGTTGTGCGCCGCATAGAGCCGAATGGGATCGCCACTGTCGCCGCTGGTCCACAGCTCCTTGCCGAGACGGTCCGCGTTGTGGGTGATGAGCGCATTCGCAGCCGCGAGGATGGTCCCTGTCGACCGGTAGTTCTGCTCCAGCCGCACCAGCTGGACGTCAGGGAAGTCCTTCTGAAAGCTGTGCAGATTTTCGATGCGGGCGCCGCGCCAGCCGTAAATGGACTGGTCGTCGTCTCCCACCACCATGACCTGCGCGGTGTCGCCTGCGAGCACGCGCAGCCACGCGTACTGCAGCGTGTTCGTGTCCTGGAACTCGTCCACCAGCAGATGCCGGAAGCGGCGCTGGTAGTGCTCGAGCAGGTCCCGGTTCTCGAGCCACAGCTCGTGACTGCGCAGGAGCAGCTCGGCGAAGTCCACCATGCCGCCACGTTCGGTGGCTTCCTCGTAGGCGGCATAGACCCGCAGCATGGTGGTCTCGAACAGGTCACCGTCGCTGCTCAGGTGGCGGGCCCGGCGCCCCTCTTCCTTCTGGCTGTTGATGTACCAGACGGCCTGCCGTGCCGGCCAGCGCTTCTCGTCCAGATCGAGGCTGCGCAGGATGCGCCGTACCAGCCGCTGTTGATCGTCTGCATCGAGAATCTGGAAGCCCTGCGGCAGACCGGCTTCCTGCCAGTGGTAGCGCAGCAGCCGATGAGCGATGCCATGGAAGGTACCGACCCACAGTTGCCCAACAGGCATGTCCAGCAGGGCCTCGGTGCGGTGGCGCATCTCAGCAGCCGCCTTGTTGGTGAAGGTCAGCGCCATCAGGCCATGCGGCGAAGCGCCCTCGGCCTCGATCAACCAGGCGATTCGATGCACCAGCACCCGGGTCTTGCCGGAACCGGCCCCGGCGAGCACCAGCAGGTGCCCCGGAGGCGCCGCGACTGCCTCCCGCTGAGCCGGGTTCAGACCCTCCAGAATGTGGGTCAGATCCATGTCTGCTTCCTGCGACCGCAATCGTCGGAGGTGATCATTCCACCGTCACGGATTTGGCCAGGTTACGCGGCTGGTCGACATCGGTGCCGCGCAGGACCGCAACATGATAGGCCAGCAGCTGCAGCGCGACGTTGTGGACCATGGGTGCGACGAACGCGTTCACCGCCGGCATCTGGATCACGGTCACGCCGGGATCTTCACGGAAACTCACGGCCTCGTCCGCAAACACGAACAGCTGCCCACCACGCGCCCGGACCTCATGCAGATTGGACTGCAGCTTCTCGAGCAGGTCGTCGTTGGGCGCCACGGCGATCACCGGCATGTCCGCGTCCACCAGGGCGAGCGGACCGTGTTTGAGCTCCCCCGCCGGATAACCTTCGGCGTGGATGTAGGAGATTTCCTTGAGCTTCAGGGCACCTTCGAGGGCGATGGGATAGAGCTCGCCGCGACCGAGAAACAGCGCATGGTGACGCTCCACGAACTGCTCCGCCAACTGCTCGATGCGCCCCTCGAGCCGAAGCGCGCGCTCGAGACTTGCCGGCAGGGCATGCAGGGCGGCGACGATCTCTGCTTCCTGATCAGCAGTCATCGGACCTCGACGACCGAGCAGGACGGCGAGCAGCAACAGATCCGTGAGCTGTGCCGTGAATGCCTTGGTGGAAGCCACGCCGATCTCGGGGCCGGCCTCGGTCATCAGTGCAAGGTCAGACTCCCGGACGATGCTGCTGGTGGGAACGTTGCACAGCGTGAGTGACGCCAGATAACCGCTGTCCTTTGCCAGACGCAATGCGGCCAGGGTATCGGCGGTCTCGCCGGACTGGGTGATGGTGACGAACAGCGAATCCGCCGCCACGGCCACGTCCCGATAGCGGTACTCGCTTGCGATCTCCACGTTGCAGGGCATGCGCGCGAGGGATTCGATCCAGTATCGCGCCACACAGGCCGCATAATAGCTGGAGCCACATGCGACGATGGTCACGGCACGGGTAGCGTCGAAAATCTCCCGCGCACGGAAGCCGAATGACGGCTCGAGCACGCGTTCGCTGGACAGGCGGCCTTCCAGCGTGGCGCGAACCACTTCGGGTTGTTGATGAATCTCCTTCGCCATGTAGTGCCGGTAGTTGCCGCGTCCCGTGTCCTCGGCGCCCATCCGCACCCGCTCCACAGGACGCTGCACGGTGCCACCGTCGACGGTGAAGATCCGGTAACCGTCGCGAGTGACTTCGGCGAGATCGCCTTCCTCGAGGAACACGAACCGGTCCGTGACCGGGCGCAACGCCAGGACATCGGAGGCGATGTAGTTCTCACCGATGCCGACGCCGAGCACCAGCGGGCTGCCACGCCGCGCCGCAACGAGACGATCGGGATGGTCGCGATGCACCACCCCGATCGCATAGGCACCCCGCAGTTCCCCCAGTGCCAGACGCACCGCTTCGAGCAAATCACCGCAGGCACGATGATGATGATCGATCAGGTGCACCACCGTTTCGGTATCGGTCTCGGAGCTGAACTGATAACCAAGTTCAATGAGGCGCGCCCGCAACTCGTCATGATTCTCGATGATGCCGTTATGAACCAGCGCAACCGTATCCCCCGACATCTGCGGGTGGGCGTTGGCTTCGCTGGGTACGCCGTGGGTCGCCCAGCGGGTATGGGCGATGCCTGTGGTGCCGGTGGCCGGCGATTCGATGAGCGCCTCACGCAGCTGGACGACCTTGCCCACGGTGCGACGCCGGTCGATGCCTTCCGCCTCCCGGACGATGGCGACTCCGGCAGAGTCATAGCCGCGATACTCCAGGCGATCGAGCCCTTCGAGCAGGATTCCCGAGACCTGACGACGCGCCACCGCGCCCACGATGCCACACATGTTTTGGCGTACTCCTCAGTCGGTCTGCTTGGGTTTGGCGGGGCGTTTCCAACCATCGATGTTGCGCTGCCGCGCCCGGCCGACACCGAGGCTGTCCGCAGGGACGCGGCTGGTGATCGTGGAGCCGGCGGCTACGTAGGCGCGATCGGCCAGTTCCAGCGGGGCCACCAGGGTGGAGTTGGAACCGACGAACACTTCGTCGCCCATGCGGGTCGGGTGCTTGTCCACGCCGTCGTAGTTGCAGGTGATGGTGCCAGCACCCACGTTGCACCCGCTGCCGAGGGTCGCATCCCCCAGATAGGCCAGATGGTTGGCCTTGCTGCCTGCACCGAGCCGGGTCTTCTTGGTCTCGACGAAGTTTCCGATGCGGGCGCCTGCGCCGATGTCCGTGCCTTCACGCAGCCGCGCAAACGGTCCGATCCGGGCATCGCAACCGATGTGCGCCCCATGTATATGGGTGAACGGCGCGATGACGGCGCCGTCATCGATGGTCGCGTGCTCGATGACGCAATGGGCGCCGATGCGAACACCACGGCCCAGGGTCACGGCGCCCTCGAAGACACAGCCGACGTCGATGATCGTATCCTCACCGGCTTCGAGTTCACCGCGAATGTCGATGCGGTCCGGATCCATGACCGTGACGCCGGCTGCCAACAGACGCTCAGCCACGCGCTGCTGGTACAGACGTTCGAGGCGGACGAGCTGGGCGCGGTCATTGATGCCCGCGACTTCAGCCAGATCTTCGCAGGTCACGGCCGTCACCGGCAGCGAAGCCTCCACGGCGAAACGCACCACGTCGGTGAGGTAGTACTCCCCCTGGGCGTTGTCCGAACTCAGCTGACCCAGCCAGTCCCCGAGGCGCTGCGCAGGCAGCAGATAGATGCCGGCGTTGATCTCATCGATGCGCCGCTCAGCCGGAGTGGCATCCCGCTCCTCGACGATCGCGGTGATACAACCCTCGCCATCCCGAAGAATGCGGCCGAGCCCCTTGGGATCGGGAAAGCGCGCGGTCACCAGCCCCAGCGCTTCTTCCGGCGTGGCCGCCCGCAGGCGCTTCAAGGTATCGTTGCCAAGCAGCGGCACGTCGCCGCACAGCACCAGCACCTGGCGGGCGGATGCGGGCAGAGCGGTCAGTGCCGCGGCCAGTGCGTCGCCGGTACCGCGCTGTTGTTCCTGGACGGCAAAGGTGACGCCTGAGTCACTCAATGACTCGCGTACGGCGTCCGCATCCGGCGCGGTGACCACGGTCACGGCATCGGTCAGCGTGAGGGCCGTGTTCACGACGCGCCGGATCATGGGCACGCCGGCCAGCGGGTGCAGCACCTTAGGCAGACTCGATCGCATCCGGGTCCCCTTGCCGGCGGCAAGGATGACCACCGCGAGAGGCGGCGCAGACATCGCGGCAACTCCTTGAGCAGTACGAAAAAGGCAGCCCGTGGGCTGCCTCTGCTTTGTACCGTCCCCGGAGGACGGTGTCACGTTTCGACTGCCGGAAGCGCTGTCAGCCGGTCCCACGACCCTTGCGCTTGCGCAGCATGCGCAGCTGGGCCGAAGCCTCCGCGAGCTGGGCCGCGACAGCGGAATACTCGAACTCGGAGGTTTGTTCCGCCAGCGCCTTTTCCGCAGCTTCCTTCGCGGCAATGGCAGCGGCCTCGTCGAGATCCTCTGCACGCTCCGCCGTGTCCGCGAGAACGGTGACGATTCCGGGCTGCACTTCGAGATAGCCGCCGGAGGCGAAGATGGTCTCCTCGGTGCCGTTGTCGAACAGCAAGCGCACCGGACCCGGCATGATGCCGGTGAGCAGCGGTGCGTGGCCCGGCAGAATGCCCAGTTCACCGAGGGTGCCGGTGGCAACCACCATCGTCACCCGACCGGAGAAGAGCTCCTTCTCCGCGCTGACGACATCACAATGTATGGTCATGGCCATGTCAGGCCTCCTCGCTCACGCGAATGCTCAGAGCTTACCCGCCTTCTCGCGGGCCTGCTCGATGGTGCCGACCATGTAGAACGCCTGTTCCGGCAGGTCATCCGCCTCGCCGTCGAGGATCGCCTTGAAGCTGCGCACCGTGTCGGCCAGCGACACATAGAGGCCCGGGTTGCCGGTGAACGTTTCAGCGACGAAGAACGGCTGCGAGAAGAACTGCTGAATCTTCCGGGCCCGGAACACGGTGAGCTTGTCCTCTTCCGACAGCTCGTCCATGCCGAGAATGGCAATGATGTCCCTGAGCTCCTTGTACTTCTGCATCACCTGCTGGCAGCCGCGGGCAACTTCGTAGTGCTCCTGGCCGACGATCTGCGGATCGAGCTGACGGCTGGTGGAGTCCAGCGGATCCACGGCGGGGTAGATGCCCAGCTCGGCGATGGACCGGGACAGGGTCACGGTGGCGTCGAGGTGAGCGAACGTGGTCGCCGGTGACGGGTCGGTGAGGTCATCGGCTGGTACGTAGACCGCCTGAATCGAGGTGATGGAGCCGGTCTTGGTGGTGGTGATGCGCTCCTGGAGCACACCCATCTCCTCCGCCAGGGTCGGCTGGTAGCCCACCGCGGACGGCATCCGACCGAGCAGTGCGGACACTTCGGTCCCCGCCAGCGTGTAGCGGTAGATATTGTCGATGAACAGCAGCACGTCGCGGCCTTCGTCGCGGAACTTCTCGGCCATGGTCAGGCCGGTGAGCGCCACGCGCAGGCGGTTGCCCGGGGGTTCGTTCATCTGACCGAACACCAGCGCGATCTTGTCGAGAACGTTGGACTCCTGCATCTCGTGGTAGAAGTCGTTGCCTTCCCGGGTCCGCTCACCGACACCGGCGAATACGGACAGACCCGAGTGCTCGATGGCGATGTTGCGGATCAGCTCGAGCATGGTCACGGTCTTGCCCACGCCCGCACCGCCGAACAGGCCGACCTTGCCGCCCCGCTGGAAGGGGCAGACCAGGTCGATGACCTTGATGCCGGTCTCGAGGATCTCGGTGCCGCCGCTCTGATCTTCGTAGGTGGGTGCCTTGCGGTGGATCGGCGCCTTCTCCGCCGTCTCCACCGGACCCTTGTCGTCAATGGGCTCGCCGAGGACGTCCATGATCCGGCCAAGGGTCTCGGGACCCACGGGTACGCTGATGGGCGCGCCGGTGTTCTCGACGTCGAGTCCGCGGGAGACCCCCTCGGACGAACCCATGGCAATGGTCCGCACCACGCCGTCGCCGAGCTGCTGCTGCACTTCGAGCGTCAAGCCGGTGGAACCCACCTTGAGGGCGTCATAGATCCTGGGCACGCTTTCGCGCGGGAACTCCACGTCGATGACGGCGCCGATGACCTGCACGATGCGTCCGCTACTCATGTTCCTCGTTTCCTCTTTGCCTATGGGCACCGCTCGTCGCGGTGTCCCGTTCCGTCAGACCGCGGACGCGCCGCCCACGATCTCCGAAATCTCCTGGGTGATGGCCGCCTGGCGGGCATTGTTGTAGAGAAGCTGCAATTCCTCGATGAGCTCGCCGGCATTGTCGGTGGCGTTCTTCATGGCGATCATCTTCGCCGCCTGCTCGCAGGCCGAATTCTCCACCACCGACTGGTAAACCTGACTCTCGATGTAACGGGTGATCAGCGGATCGAGCAGGCTCTCCGCGTCGGGCTCGTAAATGTAGTCCCAGGAGTGCTTGTAATCCGCTTCCCCGGAAGCCGGCAGCGGCAGCAGCTGGCTGACGGTGGGCTCCTGGGTCATGGTGTTCGCGAACATGTTGTAGGCGATGTCCAGCCGCTCGATTCGACCCTCGATGAAGGCATCGAGCATCACCCGGATGCCGCCGATGAGATCCTCGAGCTGCGGGTACTCGCCCAGGCCATCCAGCGTGGCCACCACGTTGCCGCCGTGGGTACGGAAGAAGGCCTGTGCCTTGCGTCCGATCAACGCCAGGTCGACCTTCACGCCCATGGCCTGATGGCGCTGCATGCGCTTGGCCAGTTCCCGGAACAGGTTGACGTTGAGGCCGCCGCAAAGGCCCTTGTCCGAGGACACCACAATGTAGCCGACCCGGGTCACGGGCCGCTCGAGCATGAACACGGAGCGATACTCCGGATTGGCGCTGGCAAGGTGTCCCACCACCTGGCGAATGCGGGTGGCGTAGGGACGTCCCTGGGCCATGCGCTCCTGGGTGCGGCGCATCTTCGATGCCGCCACCATTTCCATCGCCTTGGTGATCTTCTGCGTGTTGCGCACGCTGCCGATCTTGGTGCGAATTTCCTTGCCTACTGCCATGGGTGATCCCTGCTCGGTAACCGACGCGCTTGACCCTGCTTCAGTACGAGCGCGTCGTCTTGAAGGTTTCGATGGCCTTCTTCAACCGGTCGACGATGTCGTCGTTATAGGCACCGCTCTTGTCGATCTCCGCCATGAAATCAGCGTGTTCCTCGGCCATGTAGGACAGCAAAGCGCTCTCGAAGTCGAGCACCTTCTCCACCTCGACGTCTTCCAGGTAGCCCTGGGTCGCCGAGAACAGGGAGACCCCCATCTGGGAGATGCTCATGGGCGCGTACTGACGCTGCTTCATCAATTCCGTCACCCGCTTGCCGTGTTCGAGCTGGGCACGGGTCGCGGCGTCGAGGTCGGAAGCGAACTGGGAAAACGCCGCCAGCTCCCGATACTGGGCCAAGGCCAGACGAATACCGCCGGAGATCTTCTTCACGAACGAGGTCTGGGCCGAACCACCCACCCGGGATACTGAGATGCCGGGGCTCATGGCCGGACGGATGCCGGAGTTGAACAGATCCGGTTCGAGGTAGATCTGACCATCGGTGATGGAAATCACGTTGGTAGGTACGAAGGCGGACACGTCACCCGCCTGCGTCTCGATGATCGGCAAAGCCGTCAGCGAACCGGTCTTGCCCTTGACCTTGCCCTCGGTGAACTTCTCGACGTAGTCGACGTTGACCCGTGCCGCACGCTCGAGCAGGCGGGAGTGCAGATAGAAGACGTCACCTGGATAGGCTTCACGGCCGGGCGGACGGCGCAGCAGCAAGGAAATCTGCCGGTATGCCCAGGCCTGCTTGGTCAGATCGTCATAAATGATCAGGGCGTCTTCACCGCGGTCGCGGAAGTACTCGCCCATGGTGCAGCCCGCGTAGGGCGCAATGAACTGCATGGCTGCCGGCGCGGAAGCGCCGGCAGCCACCACGATGGTGTGTTCCATGGCGCCATGCTCTTCGAGCTTGCGCACCACGTTCGCCACCGTCGACATCTTCTGGCCAATGGCCACATAGATGCAGGTGAGGTTCTTGCCCTTCTGGTTGATGATGGTGTCGACGGCGATGGCGGTCTTGCCGATCTGGCGGTCACCAATGATCAGCTCCCGCTGGCCACGCCCCACCGGCACCATGGCGTCGATGGCCTTCAGGCCGGTCTGCACCGGCTGATCCACCGACTGCCGCGCGATGACGCCCGGCGCCACTTTCTCGATGGCGTCCGTCTCGGTGGTGTTGAGCGAGCCCTTGCCGTCGATGGGATTGCCCAGGGGATCGAGCACGCGACCGATCAGCTCCCGCCCCACCGGAACTTCGAGAATGCGACCGGTGCAGCGTGCCGTCTGGCCTTCGGCCATACCTTCGTAGTCGCCCAGGACCACGGCACCGATGGAGTCCCGCTCCAGGTTCAGGGCCAGGCCATAGACGTTGTTCGGAAACTCGATCATCTCACCGTAGCGCGCGTCGCCGAGGCCGTGAATGCGGACGATGCCGTCCGACACGCTCACGATCGTCCCCTCGTTGCTCGGCTGTGCCGACAGCTCGAGAGACGAGATGCGCTGCTTGATGACTTCGCTGATCTCGGAGGGGTTCAGTTGCTGCATCGGTCCATCCTCGAAAATTCGTGGGTGCCGCCGACCATCAGGCGACGGTGCTGCGTGCGGCGGCGTCGCGACGGACACCGAGCGTCTCGGCGAGACGCACGAGGCGTCCGCGCACCGAGCCGTCGATGACTGTGTCGCCGGCCCGGATCACCGCGCCACCTATCAATGTGGAATCGAGTCGCTGCTTGATCTCGACCTTGCACCCGAAGCGTCGCGACAGGCGCTCGGCCAGGTTCGCTTCGACGTCCGCCGAAAGCTCATGGGCCGTCACCACTTCCACCTCGAGCACCTTCTCATGGGCGGCGCGCAACTGCTCGTACTGATGCTGAATCTCGGGCAGCAGGCCGAGCCGGTCCTGCTCCGCGAGCAGCGCGACGAAGTTACGCCCGTGGGGCGAGAGCTCATCACTGAAGATCTGTCCGATGAGTTCGGCCTTCTGGGCCGCGCCGCGACCCGGAGACAACAGCTCGGCCCGCAGCTGCGGTTCCTCGACGCATCCGGTCAGCAACGCCAGCTCATAAGAGAATCCGGACAGCGCATCGCCACCACGATCCAGCGCTGACTGAAACGCAGCGCGGGCGTAGGGTCGGGCAAGAGTTGCCTGTTCTGCCATGCCAGATTCCTCGTCGCTCTAAAGATCGGCGGCAAGCCGCTCGAGCATCTCGGCGTGTGCGGCAGCGTCGACGTCGCGCTCGAGGATGCGCTCTGCACCCAGCATCGCCAGCGTCGCCACTTCCTTGCGCAGGGACTCTTTAGCCCGCTGCACTTCCTGCTGCACATCGGTGGTGGCGGCCGCCTTCAGGCGCTCGCCTTCCTCCCGCGCTTCGCGCTTGGCTTCCTCGATCATCTGGGCCGAGCGCTTGCGCGCCTGCTCGATGATTTCGGCAGCCTCACCTCGCGCTTTCTTGATCTCGTCTGTCGCGCGCTTCTGCGCAAGACTGAGATCCTTCTTCGCGCGCTCAGCAGTCTCCAGCCCTTCCGCAATCTGCTCCTGCCTGGCCACCATGGCCGCCACGATCGGCGGCCACACCATGCGCATGCAGAACCAGACGAAGAAGAAGAACGCGAGCATCTGGCCGAACAGCGTCAGATTGATGTTCATGCGTCAAGCCTCTCGTCTGTCTCGACTTTACGTACAGCGGTCACCGTGGTGACCCGTGCCGACGTCAAATAAAGACGAACAGGATGTACAGCGAGATGCCCACCCCGATCATGGGGATCGCATCGAGCAGGCCGAGAATAATGAAGAGCTGGGTACGAAGTACCGGCAGCTGTTCCGGCTGCCGCGCGACGCTCTCGATGAACTTGCTGCCCAGAATGGCAACACTGAAAGCGCCGGAGACAGCCGCGATACCGAGGAGAAAAACGACTGCAAAAATGGGGTCCATGGATACTCCCGCTCAAAAGCTCTGCTGTGGATGAATCGTTCGGTTCGTGGTCAATGTGCTTCACCTTCGTCGAAGGCCTGCGCCAGGTAGACGACGGACAGGACCATGAAGATGAAGGCCTGAAGCGGCACGACCAGGATGTGGAACACGGCCCAGGCAAACTGGAGGAAGCCCCCCAACAAGCCGATCACTAGGCCCGTGTACATGGTGGCGATGAGGATGAAGATCATCTCCGCCGAAAACAGATTGCCAAACAGCCGCAAGCCGAGCGACACGGGCTTGGCCAGCAGTCCGACCACCTCCAGCGCCAGGTTGAAGGGCAGCAGCCACTTGCCGAAGGGATGGAACGATATTTCGGCCAGAAAACCGCCAAGGCCCTTTTGCCGGATGCTGAAGAAGATGATCAGCGAGAAGACCGACAGCGCCAGACCCATGGTGATGTTGGGATCGGTGCTCGGAACGATCTTCATGTACTCGATGCCGAGCCCGTACTGGGCGATGTAGGGAATCAGGTCCACGGGCACCAGATCCATCAGGTTCATGAAGAACACCCAGACGAAGATCGTCAGCGCCATCGGTGCGACATAGCTGAGGTCGGGGTGCTTGAACACGCTCCTGACCAGTCCGTCGATGATGTCGATCAGGGACTCGACGAGGTTGCGCAGACCGGTGGGGATGGCCGCAGGATTCTCGGCGGCGCTGACTGCGACCCGGCGGAAGAAGAACATGAAGAATGCTGCAAGGCCGATGGACCAGCCGAGCGTATCCACGTGGATCGCCATGAAGCCCATCGCTTCGGCCTCGGTGCCGGAGCTTGCAAAACCCCATTCGCCGCCGCGCTCGTGACCGTCGGGAAAGCGCCCGAACGTGGCATTCACCAGGTGGTGGGCAATGTAGTCTTCTGTGGTGGTTTCGAATCCACTGGCCATGCGCTGCTCTCAGGCCTCTCGTCCATCCCCCGTATCGAGTACGAGGGCTGCGTGATGTGTCGCCAGGGCGACAATGAAGCCGGCGAAGAAGGCCGGCGCGCTCAACTCATCCAAGCGCAGTAATGCGAACGCCAGCAGGCCCACGGTCAAGGCCAGCTTCTCGAACGCTCCGAAAAGCATTCGCCAGGCATCCCGGCCGGCATCTGCTCCCATCCTCCGCCGCACCCGCCACGCCATCCAGGCGTTCGGAACCAGCGCACACAAGCCCCCGGCGAGGAATGATTGATGCGGGCCCGTCAGCAGTACCAAGCCCAGCGTAATCAGCGCGACGACAGCACCCTGCAAGCCGACCAACCGGTATTCGAGCGGCAGTCCCGCAGCAACCCTGCGCCAACGCCCGCTCACAGCCTGGCGCCGGAATCTCGATCGAGCATGGGGTACGGCCCCATCAAAAGCGCGCGGATTATAGGCAAGGCATCAGCCCGCCGCAAGGAAACGGGAGGTCATAGCGGCCATCGGCACCATCCAGGCACCTTGTCTTCGACGAGCAAGGATCACTTGATGTGGGCCAGGATGCCATCGAGCTCCTCGAGACTCGAATAGCGAATCACCAGCTGACCGCTGCCGCGGGCCGTATGGCGGATGCTCACGGGAGCGCCCATCTGATCCGAAAGCTTTCGCTCCAGCGCTGCAGTATCGGGATCGTGGTCCGCCTCGGCGCTACGCCGCCGTGGAGCCGTGCCGCCCTCGGCGGCGCGCCGAGCGAGTGCTTCCGCCTGCCGGACCGACAACCCCTTGTCTACGACCTCACGGGCAATGGCGAGCTGATCCGCAGGCTCCAGCGTCAACAGGGCCCGGGCATGCCCCATCTCGATGTCGCCGCGATCGAGCAGTTCCCTCACCTCGCCGCTGAGTTTCAACAGCCGCAGCATATTGGTCACGGTGGTGCGCGACTTGCCGATGGTGTCTGCCAGCGCCTGCTGAGTCATGCCGAACTCACCCACCAACCGCTGCAATGCCACCGCCTCCTCGATGGGCGTGAGTTCCTCGCGCTGGATGTTCTCGATCAGTCCCAGCGCCATCGCGGCTTCGTCGCTGAGCTCCCGGACGATCACCGGAATGCGCTCGAGGCCCGCGAGCTGGGCCGCCCGCCAGCGGCGTTCACCGGCGATGATTTCGTAGCTGTCGCCGCCCGGGAGGGGACGCGCGACGATGGGCTGCATCACGCCCTGGGCGCGGATGGAGGCCGCCAGCTCCTCGAGGCGCTCCGGATCCATCTCCCGACGCGGCTGAAACCGGCCGCGACGAAGCTGATCCAGCGGCAGCCGCTGCAACCGTTCGCCACTGCCGTCCTCCTGGGCTTCGGCCGCGTCCGGCGTGATCGCAGCGGGGGTGTCCGTCTCCGGGCGGCTGCCCCCGAGCAGGGCGTCGAGCCCACGGCCAAGTCCTCTCTTGCGCGCCACCATGCTGTCGTTCCCGTCTGCGATTGGGTTCATGCGGAATGGCGCCGGATCAGTTCCCCCGCCAGCGCCTGATAGGCCACCGCACCACGCGAGATGCGGTCATAGACCACCACGGGCATGCCGTGACTCGGCGCCTCGGCAAGACGCACGTTGCGCGGGATCACAGTCCGATAGACCCGCTCGCCGAAATGCTGCATGAGTTGCCGTGACACGTCGCGCGTGAGGCTGTTGCGCGGATCGTACATGGTCCGCAGGAGGCCCTCGATCTCGAGTTCAGGGTTGGTCCGTTCGCGCACCGCAGCAATCGTGTCGAGCAGGGCGCTGAGACCCTCAAGCGCATAGTACTCGCACTGCATGGGGATGATGACCCCATGGGCAGCGGTGAGGGCATTCACCGTCAGAATGGACAGGCTCGGCGGACAGTCGATCAGAATCCAGTCGTACTCTGCCGTGACTGTTTCCAGCACGCGGCGCAGCCGATACTCGCGGCCCTCCACCGCCAGCAGCTCGACCTCGGCAGCAGTCAGGTCCGCGTTCGCCGGCAGCACGTCGAAGCCGGGATCCGCACAGCGCTGCCGAACAGCGGCCACGGACTGCTGCGGGTCCAGCAGCAGATCACACACCGTGGCGTCCAATGCCCGCTTGTCGACCCCGCAGCCCATGGTGGCATTGCCTTGGGGATCGAGGTCGACCAGCAGCACGCGGCGACCCTGGCTGGCCAGAGAAGCCGCCAGATTGACGCTGCTGGTGGTCTTGCCCACGCCGCCTTTCTGGTTCGTGATGGCCAGAATCCGGCCCATCAGGCCCCCTCCTCCTGTTCGATTCTGAGCAGAACATGATCGTGATCACGTCCCGGCAGGCGATAGTGATCGCTCGCTTTCAGTTGCCAGCCCGGTGCCAGCGACGCCACCTCATCGCGCCAGCCCGGACCTTTCATGGCCAGTAGAGACGTTCCCGTACCCAGCAGCGGTGCGCACAGGCTCACCAGCCTTTCCAGGGGCGCAACGGCCCGCGCCAGCACCCCGGCCAGTGCCTGCGGTGGCCGCCACTGTTCGCTGCGCGCGGCCACCACCTGTACCAGTCCAAGCCCGAGTTCGAGCACCGCGTGCTCGAGAAACGCCGCTCGCCGCTCGAGGGGCTCGAGCAGAAACATGGGCCGGTCCGGTTCCATCATCGCCACCACCAGCCCCGGCAACCCGGCGCCGCTGCCGACGTCTGCCAGCGCACCGGCAGGCAGAAAGCGGACGATGGCAGCGCAATCCACCAGGTGGCGGTCGATGAGCTCTGCATCCGTACGGGCACCGGTGAGGTTCATCCGTCGCGACCAACGCGCATGCAGCGCGAGCCACCCTTCAAGCTGCTCGAGGACGTCCCCGTCCGGGGTCACTCCGACTGCAGCCAGCCCGGCTGCCAGTCGCTGCGCCCGGTTCACGCGCTGCGCGCGAGCGCGCCCTGCTTCTTCAAATGGATCAGGAGCTGGGAAATGGCCGCCGGCGTCACGCCAGGAATGCGGCTTGCCCGCGCCAGGTTGTCGGGACGCGCAGCCGCCAGCTTCTCGCGCACCTCGGTGGACAGTCCATCCACGCGAGCATAATCGAGATCCAGCGGCAGCGGCGTGTCTTCGTGGCGACGGATGCGCTCGACCTCGGTCTGCTGCCGGCTGATGTAACCGAAGTACTTGACCTGCACCTCCACCTGCTCGGCGACGTCCTCGCACATGGCGGGCAGCGGCAGGATCTCCGCGAGACCAGCGAGGGTGACCGCGGGCCGGCGCAGCAGATTCTCCAGGGTCACGTCCCGCTCCAGGGTCTCGCCAAAGCGGGCAGCAATGCCCTCGGCGGCGTCGCTGCCGGGTGCAATGCGGATCCGGCGCAGATCGGCAAGCCGGGCCTCGACCGCATCGCGGCGGGTCGTGAACGCGTTCCAGCGCGCATCGTCCACCAGGCCGAGCTCCCGGCCCGTCGGCGTCAGACGGAGGTCTGCGTTGTCCTGGCGCAGCAACAGCCGGAACTCCGCCCGGCTGGTGAACATGCGGTACGGCTCGCTGGTGCCGAGCCGGATCAGATCGTCGATGAGCACGCCGATGTAGCCTTCGTCGCGCCGCGGCGTCCAGCCCGGCAGACCGGCAACCCGGCGGGCTGCGTTCAGCCCGGCGATGAGGCCCTGGGCCGCCGCTTCCTCGTAGCCGGTGGTGCCGTTGATCTGACCGGCGAAGAACAGGCCCTCGATGACCCGGGTTTCCAGGGTCGGCGACAGGTCCCGGGGGTCGAAATAGTCGTACTCGATGGCATAGCCGGGCCGCGTGATCCGAGCCTGCTCGAAGCCGCGGATGGAGCGCAGCAGCGCCAGCTGCACGTCGAAGGGCAGACTGGTGGAAATGCCGTTCGGGTACAGCTCGTGGGTATCGAGTCCTTCCGGTTCGACGAAGATCTGATGGGAGTCCTTGTCCGCGAATCGCACCACCTTGTCTTCCACCGAAGGACAGTAGCGCGGCCCCGTGCCCTCGATGACGCCGGAATACATGGGCGAACGATCAAGGCCGGCGCGGATGATGGCGTGGGTGGTGGCATTGGTGCGGGTGATCCAGCAGGGCACCTGCCGCGGATGCTCCGCCACCGAGCCCAGGTAGGACATCACCGGCAGCGGCGTGTCGCCCGGCTGCTTCTCCATGACCGCATAGTCGACGCTGCGCCCATCGATCCGGGGTGGCGTCCCGGTCTTCAGGCGACCGACCCGGAACGGCAGCGCCCGCAAGCGTTCTGCCAGGGCATTGGACGGCGCATCGCCGGCGCGACCGCCGGCATGCTGTTCGAGGCCGATGTGGATGCGGCCGCCGAGAAAGGTCCCGGTGGTCAGCACCACCGACCGTGCCGCGAAGGTCAGGCCCATCTGGGTGACGACGCCCGTGACCCGGTCATCTTCCACCCGCAGATCCGTCACCGACTGCTGAAACACGTCGAGTCCCGGCTGCGTCTCCACCATGGAGCGGATGGCGTTGCGGTACAGCACCCGGTCAGCCTGGGCACGGGTGGCGCGAACCGCTGGTCCTTTGCGCGCGTTCAGCACCCGGAATTGGATGCCGGCGCGATCCGTGGCCCGGGCCATGGCACCACCAAGGGCATCGATTTCCTTCACCAGGTGGGTCTTACCGATGCCGCCAATGGCGGGATTGCAGGACATCTGGCCGATGGTCTCGACGCTCTGAGTAAGCAGCAGCGTCCGGGCACCCGTGCGCGCCGCAGCCAATGCCGCCTCGGTGCCGGCATGGCCGCCACCGATGACGATGACGTCGTAGCTGTCTGGATGTTCCATGGGCCTTGGATTCAACGGTCGCGGAGCGAACCGCGCATCATACAGGCGCTTTACGGCACGATGCGATAGACACGCTCTGCCGTGTCCCGGAACAGGGCCGCCTTCTCCGCCGCAGAAAAACCCTCCGCAAGTCGCTTGAAGCTGTTCCACAGCACCGGATAGGACACGCTGGCCTTGTCCACCGGGAAATTGCTCTCGAACATGCAGCGCTCGGGACCGAAACAGTCGATGGCATGCCGGTACCAGTCTGCCGTGGCGTCAGCCAGCGTCTGCGAGTCCGGGGGCGACGGCTGCCGGTGGAATCCGAACCCGTTGATGGGCATCACCAGGCCACCGATCTTCGCCACCACGTTGGGACAGCGGGCGAGGTCAGCGAGATCCTGGCGCCAGCGATCGAAAATCGCGTCCCGTTGCCCCTCGTAGGGACCGATCCCCAGAGGGCCGCTGAAGTGATTGAGGATGATGGTGGTCTCCGGAAAGGCCCGGGCCAGTTCCGTCACCTGGGGCAATTGGTGGTGATACTGCCAAGCCTCGAAGCTGAGTCCGAGGGGCGCCAGGCGTGCGAAACCGCGCCGGAAATCCTCCCGTCCGTAGAGTCCCTCGGGCGGGTTCGTGTGCGAGTTGCGCACCTCCGGACTCGGGTCGAACCCCGCCGCATGGCGGATCCCGCGGAAGCGCTCGCTGGCTGCCATGTGGGCTTCGAGGACTTCGACAACGCGCTCGCCGAGCAGCAGGTCTGCGAACCCGACGATGCCGGCACAGGCCCGCACCGGACCGTAGCCGCCGCTGGCACTCATGGCCGCAACGCCGTTGACGAATTCCGTCTCGCCCACCGGGCGCAGCGCCTCGGGACCGGACGCCCGATACATGGCAGCACACTCGACGAACACCGTCGAGACCACGTTGTGACCCGTGTTCAGGTCCGCGAGCAGTTCGTGCAGCAGATAACGGGAGCCGTCGCGATCCCAGAGATGGTGGTGGGGATCGCAGATGGGCAGGTCCGGTTCGAGAATGGGCTCGTCATGCTGGGCCAGCCAGGTCAGGTGCTCCGGATCCGTGACAGCGGCCACTACTGCGGCCCCTCGACGTAGCCCGGGAAGAACAGGACCTCGTCCTCCAGCATCGCCGCGAAGATGTCGGCCGCTGCAATCTCAGGTGGTTCCCAGTCGTCCGCCCGGTCGCGTCGGCCGTCTGCCAGCGGTCCCACCGCATTGCGTCCGATGTTGGTGCGCATGCCTCCGGGGGAGGCCAGAAACACCTTGATACCGTAAGGCTCGAGTTCCTGCGCGGCCGCCTGGAAGATGCCCACCAGCGCCGCCTTGCTGGCCGCGTAGTGTCCGGTTCCGGGTGGTGCTGCGCGATGGGCGAGGATGGAGACCACGTTCAGGATGCTGCCGCTGCCCTGCTCTTTCATGATCGGGATGACCTGCTGCGCCAGGTCCACGTAGGCCCAGTAGTTCACCTCGAACAGGTGCTGGGCCATGTCCACGTCCATCTGTTCGAGGGTGGCAAGGTAGGAATAGCCGGCGTTGTTGAACAGGTAGTCCACCGTGCCGTAGGCCTCCAGCGCGGTTTCGATCACCCGCGCGCGCTGCGACCGCTCCGCAAGGTCCGCTTCCACCGCGATCGCTTCGCCGCCCTCGGCGATGACACGGGTGGCGAAGGCAGCCGACGGACCGAGGTTGATGTCCGCCAGGACCAGCTTCATCTCCTTCTCGGCGGCCAGCTTGGCCAGTTCGTATCCGAGTCCGCTCGACGAGCCGGTGATCACGGCCACTTTGCCGCGCCAGGGATCGTCTTCAGCCATCACTGTAACGGGCAACAGCAGCATCGGCAGCAGCAGAAGTCGGCACAGTGCGGAAACGCTGGGCATGGTCAGTCTCCCTCCAGAACCAGAATCGCCATAATGCCGGGCGCCCTGCAGGACGCAAATCCCCAAGACCAGGTCACAACGGCCAGACGATGAGCAGCAGTGGCATGCTGACGGCGATCACCAGCAGTTCCATGGGCAGACCGAGCCGCCAGTAGTCGCCGAATCCGAACCCGCCGGGACCCAGGATCAAGGTATTGTTCTGGTGTCCGATGGGGGTGAGGAAGGCGCAGGACGCGCCGATGGCGACGGCCATCAGGAACGAGTCAGGGCTGACTCCCAGGGTGATGGCGGTGCTGATGGCGATGGGACACATCACCGCGGCTGTCGCTGCGTTGTTCATGAAGTCCGACAGGGTCATCGTCACGACCAGTATCAGCAGCAACCCGAGCACGGCATTACCGCCTGCGATGTTGTCCACCATGGCGGTGGCCAGCAAATCGGCAGCACCCGTACTCGCCATGGCGCCAGCCACAGGAATCAATGCCCCGAGGAGGACGATGACCGGCCAGTCGATGGCGTCGTAGAGGCTGCGCGGCGGCACCACGCGCAACAGCATGTAGGCCAGCACGCCGGCAACGAAAGACATGGCCGCCGGCACCAGGCCGAGAGCGGCTCCGCCAACGGCGAAGGCCATGACCACGCCCGCGACCGTAGTCACGCGCTTGTCCGCAATGCCCAGGGATCGCTCGGCCAGGGGCACGCAGGCATAGTCGCGGGCGAACGAAGCAATGGCTTCTGCAGATCCCTGCACGAGCAACACATCTCCCGCCTCGATGGCGGTGGAACGCAGGCGCCTGATGCTCTGGCGCCCTTGCCGCGTCAACGCGAGCAGGTTGAGGCTGTAGCGGGTTCTGAGCTCGATGTCGCTAGCCGAGCGCCGGATCAGGCTCGACTCGGGTCGTGCCACCAACTCACGCAGGACCACATCTTCCGAGTCCCGCTTGCCGTCCTTGGCCGGTGTTTCTTCCTCATCTGACGAACTCTCATCTGCTGCCGTTTGCGAGGCGTCGTCCTCCGCGTCCTCGACCTCGCCGCGGTGCTCCTCCTGCGTACCTTTTTCCTCCTTGTCGTTGGCAGCGTCGGCGTCCTGGTCGCTGGCGTCCTCGGTAGGAACGTCCTCTTCCAGACGCAAACCGAGATTCGAGAGCACTGCCGCAAGCGCCTCAGGCTCCGCCTCGATCACCAGGATGTCGCCCCGACGCAACACGCGACCCGGCCGCGGCGCAGCCACCCGATAATCGTTTCGCACCAGACCGATGATCTGGGCATCCGCATCCTCGAGCAGCGCCTCGGCGTCCCGCACCGTCTTGCCGCTGACTTTGCTCACTTCGGTGACTCTGGCCTCCGTGAGGTACTTGCCTGTTTCGAAGGTATCGGCGCTGGATGCCTCTCGCCTCGGGACCAGCCGCCAACCGAGCACCGCCACGAAGGTGATCCCGACAATCGCTACGCCTGCACCAACAGGCGTGTAATCGAACATCGCGAAGCCGCCGTCCCCGAGCTCGGCGCGGAAACCGGACACGATCAGGTTCGGAGGGGTTCCAATCATGGTCGTCATGCCCCCGAGAATGGTTCCGAACGCGAGCGGCATGAGCACCTGGCCGGGCGTGAGGTCGAGTCTGCCAGCGACATGAATCGCAACCGGCATCAACAGCGCCATGGCTCCGACGTTGTTCATGAACGCGGACAGAAAGGCGCCGAGCCCCATCAGCGCCGTGATGGTGATCATGCGACCTGAGTTCTTCGGCAACAGTCTCGCCGCCATCAGATCGACGACGCCTGCGTTCTGCAGGCCACGGCTGAGCACGAGCACTGCTGCCACCGTGATCACGGCCGGATGGCCGAAACCGACGAAGGCGGATTCGGCGGGCACGAGACCTGCCGCGACACAGGCCAGCAGCGACGTGATGGCGACGGAATCGTGTCGCCAGCGTCCCCACAGAAACAGGACCACGGTGGCCAGCAGGATGCCCAGGATCAATGACTGGTCAATGGTCACGAGCCGCCTCCTCGGTCTCCATACCTTCGGAACTGCCGATCACTGCACGACCAGGACGTCACAATCGGACTCGTCGAGCACGCGCAACGTCACGCTACCGAGCAGAAACTGTTCGGTTGGGGGGCGCGCGTGCTTGCCGATCACAAGCAGATCAGCTTCCACTTCCGCGGCCTGCTCCAAAAGCGCGGTAGCCGGGTCACCAACGACGACTCGATGGCTCGACGCCGGGGGCAACGGTCCGATGTCACCCACCAGATTTTCCATCCTCTGTTCCGTCTTCAACAGCAGCCGCCGGCGGAACTTCGCCAGTCCCTCGTGGTTGACGCGCATGTACGATGCGCTGCGGGGTGAAGGGTTGTCGAAAACGTGGATGAGATGCAGGGCGGCTCCAGGCGCAAGCGCTCGCGCCCAGTCAAGCGCGCGCTTCGCGTAATCAGAGAAGTCCATGGCAACGAGAACGTTGCGGTAGCCTGCCTCGGCCTCTCGCCTGACCAGGAGAACAGGTTCCGGATGCGCTCTGAGCAGAGCGCGGCTGGTGGTGCCCAGGGCGAGTTGATGTTTCTTGTGCTGCCCCCTCGCACCTACCACCAGCAGGTCGAAGTCCTCGGCCACCTCGAGGACGTTTTCCAGGGTCTTGCCGCTCTTCACCAGTGGCTCGAGGATGCAGCCGGTGTCTTCGGCCACTTCCTTCAGCAATCGCTCCAGCGTCTGGCGGGCACCGGCTTCGAACGGTTCCGGCAAGTCATGTGCCCCCCCGAACAGACGTCTCAAGCCGTCGAGCACCCCTCGCTCGACGACATGCAGTGCCGCAATGCGCCCGATCACGAGTTCGTTCGCGAGTCGGGCACTGCGGGTAACGGCATGCCGCGCGCCGGCGGAGAAGTCGGTAATGGCGAGGATCGAATCGAGGTGAGGCATCAACCGGATCTCCATTACCGCGGTTGCTGTCGCAGGAGGCGAAAGGTATCCGACCCCGCGTCAGTTTGCAGTGATTTCCTGAACACCGCTGGGCTGGTCAAGCAACCACCCCACTCACCTCCAGAAGGATCCATAGCCCAATCAGCAGGAAGAGCAATGCGCTGAGCCAGCGTATCCGAGTCATGGGTAAACGGCCGGCGAAGCGCTGTCCGAGCCAGATCGCCGGCGCATTGACCATCACCACACCGAGCACCCCGCCGGCAAGAACCGGAAGGAACACGTCGAATCGAGCTGCGAGGGCCAACGTGGCGAGCTGTGTCTTGTCGGCCATCTCGAGCAGGAAATAACTCACGGCCACGGTCATGAATTGACCGCCAGACGAAGTCGGATCCGGTGGTTGTTGCGACTCGGGAAAAAGGGACCACGCCGCCATGGCCAGGAAGGATGCTCCAAGAACCCAACCCAGCACATCACTGGCAAGCCAGTCGGCAAGCAATGTTCCGACCCCGGCAGCCAGTGCCAGATTGGCGCTGATACCGGCGACCAGACCCAACAGAACCAGCAACGGCCGCTGGTAGCGAATGATCAGCAGGATGGTGAGAAACAGGCTCTTGTCGCCTATTTCGGCAACGCCCACCAGAACAATGGAAACCAGGAAAGCTTCGATATCCCCGCCCTCTCACTTGCCGATGCAGAAACTCGAGAAGATACGGCCAAGAAGAGCATCGGGTGTCATGCTACCAACGATCTCACCGAGGTGCGCATGCGTGATCCGAAGATCCTCCGCAACAAGGTCGCCCGCGCCGCTGCTCGCGAGCGTCTCGAGCGCCGCTCTGATTCCGTCAGCGGCGAGGTCCATTGCATGCAGATGCCTGGCGCGCGCAGTGAAGGTGGTCTGCGGATCGGCGCTGAAACCAACCTGATCACGTATGCACTGCTTGAGAGCTTCGAGGCCTTGTCCGGTCAGCACGCTGGTCGCCACCACAGGCAGGTTACCGGAATACGCAGAAAGGTGGTCAGGCGGCAGCAGATCAGATTTGGTACGAACGAGGATCACCTTGGCGGGAACGGTTGCGCCGACAAGACGTGTCACCTCGAGCCTATCCTTGGGCAGGTCCATATCTTCGGTGGCATCAACCAGAAGCAGGAGGCAGTCGGCGCGTTCGATCTCCGTTCGGGCACGACGGATGCCTTCCTGCTCCACCGGATCCGCGCTGCTGCGCAGACCCGCGGTATCGAGCAGTTGCACAGGCAACCCGTCGAGATCGATGCGCTCGGTGAGGATGTCTCGCGTCGTTCCAGGTATGGCGGTGACAATGGCCGTGTCCCGCCGCGCGAGCGTATTCATCAAGCTCGACTTCCCCGCGTTCGGGGCGCCGGCAAGAACCAGCGTGATGCCCACGCTCAGCAGGACGCCCTGCCCTGCCTGGGCACGAATCGCTTCCAGCATCGTGGCCAGCCCGACGAGGCGGGACTGCACGTCACCGTCCGCCAGAAAGTCCACTTCCTCGTCCGGAAAGTCCATGGCGGCTTCCACATAGACCCGCAACGCCGTCACCGCCTCCATCAGTTCGTGCACCTGCCGCGAGAAGTCACCCTGCAGGCTTCGCAGCGCACCCCGGGCTGCTGCTTCGGTTCCTGCATCGATGAGGTCGGCAATGGCTTCCGCCTGGGCGAGATCAAGGCGGTCGTTGAGGAAGGCCCGCTCCGAGAACTCCCCGGGCCGCGCCAGGCGCGCGCCGAGTCCGAGGGCTGCGCGGAGGATGCGCTGCAACACCACAGGGCTGCCGTGCCCCTGCAGTTCCACCACATCCTCGCCGGTAAAGGACCGGGGCCCACGGAAACCGATGGCGATGCCGTCGTCGAGCAGTTCGCCCGATCCGTCCCGGATCAGGCAGTGATGCGCATGGCGAGGCTGCAGGGTTCGTCCGGCAAGGGACTCGCCGATGGCAAAAGCTGCGGGGCCGGACAGGCGGACGATGCCGATGCCGCCGCGCCCGTCCGCAGTAGCCACCGCAGCAATGGTGTCGCTTTCGCCTGGCAGGGACATGAGCGCTGAATCACCCCGCGGTGCCGGAACACGCGGCGCTACTTGGCGCCCTTCGTTGCTCCCGCCTTCTGCTCGATCTGCCGCATGACGTACCACTGCTGAGCGATGGAGAGGACGTTGTTGGTCAGCCAGTAGAGCACGAGACCCGCCGGGAAGAACAGGAACAGCACGGTGAACATCACCGGCATCAGTTTCATGATCTTCGCCTGCATGGGATCAGGCGGCGGCGGGTTGAGCTGCATCTGGATGAACATGGTCGCGCCCATCAACAGCGGCAGCACGAAATAGGGATCGATGGCCGAGAGATCATCGATCCAGAGCATGAACGGCGCGTGGCGCAGCTCCACTGATTCATACAGGACCCAGTAGAGCGCCAGAAACACCGGCATCTGCAGCAGCAAGGGCAGACAGCCGCCCAGGGGATTGATTTTCTCCTTCTTGTAGAGACTCATCATTTCCTGGGACAGTTTCTGGCGGTCGTCGCTGTAACGTTCCTGCAGCCGCTTCATCTCCGGCGCCATGCGACGCATGTTGGCCATGGACCGATAGGCGGCGGCAGACAGGGGGTACAGGACCAACTTCACGAGCAGGGTCAGCAGGATGATCGCCACTCCCCAATTGCCGGCGATGCCGTGGAGGAAATCCAGCACCCTGAACAGCGGTACCGAGATCCACCACAGGAAGCCGTAATCCACGGTCAGGTTCAGGTTGTCAGAGATCTCTGCAAGCCGGCTTTGGATTTTTGGTCCAGCGTAGAACGTGGCTGCAATGACCTGAGAACCGGAGGCTGGAACTTCGACGATGGGGCCGATGAACTCGACCAGGTAGGTTCCGTCGGGGCGCTGCCGGCCACGGTAGAGGTGTTCGGCGTCGCTGTCCGGGATCCATGCGGAGAGGAAATAATGCTGCAGCATGGCGAGCCAGCCACCGCGAACACGTGCCTCCCAGCCTGATTCCAGATCCGAGAAACTGACCTTCTTATAGCGGGTGTCCTCCAGGGTGAACGCAGGGCCCACATAAGGCCGCATCCCCATGCCTGGCGGGGAAAAATCCGGTGGCTGGCCGCCGGAGCGGCGGATCTGCGCATACATGGCGGTACGCAGCGGGCGCGTGAGGGGATTGGTCAGGTGATACTCGAGGCGGACCTTATAGTCGCCGCGGGTGAAAATGAAACGTTTCTCCACGCGCACGCCGTCGTCACCCTCGAACACCAGCGGCACGACCAGTTCGTCGTCTCCGGGACCCATCTCGAACAGATCGCGATCCGTACGGTAGTTCGGGCGTCCTTCCGGACGGGCATCGACCCCGTCAGGCCCAGCGAGGCCGCTCTGGGCCACGTAGAGAAAACTAGGAGTGCGATCCAAGAGGGTCAGCGGTACGTCCGGTGTATCGAGGCTGACCGGATGCCCGGGCAGTGTCACCTTGACGATATCGCCACGCCGATCGAGCCACACATTGAGGGTATCGGTACGAACCCGGATCAGTCCTTCCTGGGACAGCGGCGCAGCGTCGGGGCTCGGCGCGGCGATCTCGGGCACCTGCCCGGCGACGACATCCGGAACCTCGTCATCCGCAGGTTGCCGCGACGCTTCCGCTGCTTCGGGATCCGGAACACCTGTTTCCGGCACATCAAGATCGACCAGGGGATCCGCGGTGGCGGCCCCGGCGTCAGCCGGACGCGCCGCGCTGCCGTAATCCTGATTCCAGGCGAGGATGAGCAGGTAGGCGGTGATGAGCAGCCCGGCAAGCAAGGCATAGCGGATGATCTCGGTCTGCTGCATCAGTGCTTGGCCTCATTCGGGCAGGGTACCGGGTCGTATCCACCTTCGTGGAACGGATGACAGCGCCCAACCCGGCGCAACGCCAGCCAGGTGCCTTTGAAGACCCCGTAGCGCTGCAGGGCTTCCATCGCGTAGGCGGAGCACGTGGGGTGGAATCGGCAATGAGGACCCAGCAGCGGGCTGATGAGATATTGATAGCCGCGGATGCAAGCGATCAGAACCCGTTTCACGACCGCCCTCCGGACCGCCCCTCACCGTTTCCCTGCAGCTGCTGCTCGAGACGCGCCCAGAGCTGCTCCAGGCTCTCGGCCAGCATCTGCTTGCTGCATGCACCCGCTCCCGGTCGTGCCAGGATCACCACATCGACGGGGCGAGTGAGCGAGCGCTGTCGAAACGTTTCACGTACCTGGCGGCGGATCCGATTTCGGTCCACTGCGCGCTTCGCATGCCGTTTACCGACAACCATACCCATGCGACTCGTGGTGCCGGTTCCCGGCGACGCAAGCAGAAGAAACGGATGGCGGCTCAGACGTATTGCAGCGGTGGCGAACACCCGATCGAAATCAGCTTTACCGGGCAACCTGCGCTGGTGGCCGAATCCCTGTGGACCTCTCCCCATGCCCTCGCCGGGACCGACGCGAGTCGGCTGTCCGGCATGCGGCTGGTCAGGCGCAGAGACGCTTGCGCCCTTTGGCGCGCCGGCGGGCGAGAACGGCACGCCCATGACGGGTCGCCATGCGAGCGCGGAAACCGTGGGTCCGCTTGCGCTTCAAATTGCTGGGCTGGAACGTGCGCTTCATGGTCTCGACTCACCAATTCAACTGACTGCCATCCGGCAGATCACCGGGCCGTGATGACTTAGCGTCAGAGACGGTCCGGAAAAAGAGCCGCGATTCTAATGATGGCCTCCGGAGGTGTCAATTTGGCCGGGCCCGAAGAGCTGTCGGGAGACGTAAAGATATAAGAATGTATTAGAAAGACTTGTTGTGGTTGTTTGTTGGGGTCTCCGTGGCTGTGGACAGTCCGCCTGACGCTGCAGGTGGCGGTGGTTTCAGACTGATGGCTGCTTGTGCGTGAACGCCCCGGAACCCTGTAGGTAGAAACGGGAGCGATGTGCGTAAGTGTCCCCTTGCACCGTTTTGGTGCGACGGCGGGGAAGTTATCCACAGGTCGTCCCCCGGTACTGCACAGGGTCTGCACAGTCGACATTTGAGTCGGTTCCTGTCGATAATACCGAATAGCATTCAAATGACTGAAAAATATAGTAATTTAATGCAATCAGCGCGGATGACGAAAGCGGTTCGACATGGCTTCCTGGCGCCGGCTGCGGGTAGAATGTCGACCCCGAGGGGGATCGTTCTGAAACTGTCAGCATCCGTAGGAGGGTCGACGCGGAATGGACTCAGCCGTCTGGCGTAAGTGTCTGGATCATCTCCAGGATGAGCTTAGCACCCAGCAATTCAATACCTGGATCCGGCCACTTCAGGCCGTGGAGGGCGATGCCGAAATCCGACTGCTGGCGCCGAACGTCTATGTGAGAGATCAGGTCTCGAGCCGGTTCATGGATCGGATCAGCGAGCTGGTGGGAGATCTCGCGCCGCGCAACGGCCAAACGCGGGTGGAACTGACGGTGGGAAGTTCAGACGTCGTCGAAGCGCCGCGGCAGGAAGCAGGGAAACCCCCACCCTCGTCCGTTTCGAGTGGGGCGCGATCCGAGCTGAATTCCGAATTCACGTTCTCGTCCTTCGTGGAGGGGAAATCCAACGAACTCGCGAAGGCGGCGGCGATCCAGGTCGCGGAGAATGCTGGTCGGTCCTATAACCCACTTCTGCTTTATGGGGGCGTGGGCCTGGGCAAGACCCATCTCATGCAGGCGGTCGGCAATCTGATCCTGGCCCGGGACCGTTCGGCGAAAGTGGTGTACCTGCATTCCCAGCGTTTCGTTCAGGACATGGTGAAAGCGCTGCAGCAGGGCACCATGCAGGACTTCATGAACTACTATCGCTCGGTGAACGCGCTGCTCATCGACGATATTCAGTTCTTCGCGAACAAACTTCGATCCCAAGAGGAATTTTTCCACGTTTTCAATGGCTTACTCGAAGGTGGGCGGCAGATGGTGCTCACCTGCGACCGTTATCCGCGGGAGATCGACGGACTCGAGGAGCGCCTGAAGTCGCGCTTCGTATGGGGCCTCACAGTCGCAGTCGAGCCGCCGGAGCTCGAGCACCGCGTGGCCATCCTGATGAAGAAGGCGGAGCAGGAAGGCGTCGAGCTGCAGCAGGAAGTGGCCTTCTTCATCGCGGAGCGCATACGCTCCAACGTGCGTGAACTCGAGGGTGCGCTGAAGCGGGTGATCGCCAACGCCCAGTTCACCGGGCGCGGGATCAGTATCGAGCAGGTGCGCCTGGCGCTCCGGGATCTTCTGGCCATTCAGGAACGCCAAGTCGGAATCGACAACATTCAGCGTACCGTGGCTGAGTATTTCAAGATCAAGATTGCCGATCTGCTCTCGAAGCGGCGTAATCGGGCGGTGGCGCGGCCGCGTCAGGTGGCCATGTCGCTGGCAAAGGAGTTGACGAGTCACAGTCTGCCCGAGATTGGGGACGCCTTCGGCGGCCGGGATCACACGACCGTGCTGCATGCCTGCCGCAAGGTTGCGGAGTTGCGCGGGACGAGTAGCGATTTGGCCGAGGATTACAAGAACCTGGTGCGCCTGCTGACCACTTGATGTAACGGCCACCGGATCGAACCGTCAGCCCTGCTCCGGGACGAAGCACCCGGGCGGGCTTCGTTATGGAAGAGAGACCCTCATGAAGTTCTCCGTTTCGCGTGATCTGCTACTGCGTCCGCTGCAGCTGGTGACCGGTGTGGTCGAGCGACGGCAGACGCTGCCGGTGCTGTCCAACCTGCTGGTGACCGTGGATGGGAAACAGCTCACGCTCACGGGGACCGACCTCGAGGTGCAGCTCGTGGCGCGGATCGAGCTTCCGGAGCCTGCGGCGGACAGCGGTGAGATCACCTTGCCTGCGCGCAAGCTGGTGGACATCTGGCGGGCGTTGCCGGATGGCGCGAAGGTGGAGGTGGCTCTGGATGATCAGCGGGCGGTGCTGCGATCCGGTCCGAGTCGCTTTCAGCTGGCCACGCTGCCCGCGGCGGAGTTTCCCGGCATAGATGAAGGTGCTGGTGAGCTCGAGATCACATTGCGCCAGAGTCAACTTCGGCACCTGATCGACCGCACTGCGTTCTCC
The DNA here is from genome assembly GCA_007122315.1 of Pseudomonadales bacterium. Classification (GTDB taxonomy): domain Bacteria; phylum Pseudomonadota; class Gammaproteobacteria; order Pseudomonadales; family Azotimanducaceae; genus SLTB01. The sequence goes on from SKUB01000129.1 coordinate 45,165, forward strand.
ATGGCGCAGCAGGACGTCCGCTACTTTCTCAACGGGATGCTGCTCGAGGTCACTCCAGAGCACCTGCGCTCAGTGGCCACTGATGGCCACCGCCTGGCCATGTGCACGGTAACTCCTGGCGCAGGCGCTGATCGCAAACAGGTGATCGTGCCGCGCAAGGGTGTGAACGAACTGTCGAGGTTGCTGGCGGAGGGCGATGACCAGGTCACGCTGAATCTGGGCAGCAATCACCTCAGGGCGGAGGTCGGTGGTTACAGCTTCATCACCAAGCTCGTGGACGGACGTTTTCCGGATTACGAGAAGGTCATTCCTCGCGGGGGTACGCGGGAAAGCATCGGTGATCGGCAACAGCTGCGGGAGGCCTTCTCGCGTGCGGCCATTCTCTCCAACGAAAAGTACCGGGGCGTGAGGATCATCCTGTCGGAAGGTCTGCTCACGGTGCAGGCGAATAACCCTGAGCAGGAAGAGGCGGAGGAAGCGGTTCCGGTTCAGTTTTCCGGAGATACGCTTGAGATGGGCTTCAATGTGTCCTATCTGCAGGACGTCCTCGGCGTGCTGGAATCCGAGCAGGTGCGGTTTACGGTCTCCGATGCGAACAGCTCGGCGCTGCTCGAAGAGCCCGGCGGCGGTGACGCACTGTACGTGGTCATGCCGATGCGGCTGTAGGCTGGCGGGGTCAAGCCCAGCCTGATGCACCTCGCCCGCCTCGATATTCATGCGGTTCGCAATATCGAGCGAGCCCGGCTCGACCTGTCTCCCGGCGTCAGTCTGATTACCGGAGATAACGGCAGCGGGAAGACGAGTCTCCTCGAGGCCATCTGGTTGCTGGGGACGGGTCGGTCCTTTCGCAGCAATCGCATGGCGCCAGTGATAAGATATGGCGAGGATGCTGCGACGGTTTATGGCGAGATCGTCAACCAGCATGGACATCGCACGGCGCTAGGGGTCACCCGGGAGCGTAGCGGCGGCGTGCAGATCAAGGTGGCGGGTGCATACGTACGTACCGCTTCGGCGCTTGCTGAAGCCCTCCCCGTTCAACTGATCAATCCGGACTCGGTGGAGCTCGTGACCGGCGCGCCAGTGCGGCGGCGGCGTTTCCTGGATTGGGGCATGTTCCACGTGGAACATGGTTTCCTGGCCACTTGGAAGTCCTTCCGCCGGGGTCTGGAGCAGCGCAATGCGTTGTTGCGACGGGGGTCGGCGGCAACCCGATCCGAGCTGGATGCCTGGGAGAACCGCCTCGGGCAGGACGCGGAGGTCCTTGATCGGCAGCGTCGCACGGCGGTTACCGCTCTTGCTGAACGTACCGAGACAGCGCTGCTGGAGCTCGGCGGCCCGGAAGGCGTCGAGCTGAGGTACTTGGCGGGCTGGGACCGTAGTGAGCCTTCGTTGCGAGCAGTGCTGCTTGCGCAGCGGGAATCGGACCGGCAGCAGGGCTACACCCGCTCAGGCCCTCAGCGAGCGGACTTGAAGTTGGTCGTCGGAGGACGTCCGGCGTCGGAGGCGCTGTCCAGAGGTCAGCAGAAAATTCTGGCCTGCGCGCTACTTGTGGCGCAGGGTCGCTGGCTGGCGGAGGCCACGTCCAAGCAAGGGATATATCTGGTGGATGACTTGCCGGCCGAACTGGACCGGGAGCATCGCGAACGACTTGGGAGGATTCTCGCTTCCCTGCCAGCCCAGGTTCTGGTGACGGCGGTACAGCGGGATCTGGTGATGGCGGGTCTGGAAACCGCCGCAAACCTGGCAACGTTCCACGTGGAACAAGGTCGGATCCGCACAATCTAGCGCGGCCGGTCGGGAGAAAAGCATGGCAGAAGAACGCGCATACGATTCCAACAGCATCAAGGTGCTCAAGGGACTCGACGCGGTGCGCAAGCGTCCCGGGATGTACATCGGTGACACCGAGGACGGTACGGGCCTCCATCATATGGTGCAGGAATTGGTGGACAACTCCATCGACGAGTCTCTTGCGGGCCACTGCACCCAGATTGACGTGATCATTCATCCCGGTGAGGCCGTGAGCGTTCGCGATGACGGGCGCGGCATCCCCGTTGATCTGCATCCAGGTGAAGGTGTCTCCGCCGCTGAAGTCATCATGACGATGCTCCATGCGGGCGGTAAGTTCGATGACAACAGCTATAAGGTCTCGGGTGGTCTCCACGGTGTTGGGGTGTCCGTGGTCAATGCCCTGTCCGAGGAACTGCGGTTGACCATCCGCCGGGAAGGCAAGGTCTACCAGCAGACCTACCGGCATGGCGTTCCTGAAATGCCCTTGAAGGAGGTGGGAACCACCGACAAGCGCGGTACCGAGATGTGGTTCAAGCCATCCGCCGCCACCTTTGCCAATATCGAGTTTCACTACGATCTGCTGGCCAAGCGGCTGCGAGAACTGGCCTTTCTAAACTCGGGCGTGCGAATCCGCCTGGTGGATGAGCGCGTTGGCAAGGAGCAGACCTTTCACTACGAAGGTGGCCTCATCGAGTTCGTCACCTTTCTCAACGATTCCAAGACCACTTTGAATCGTGTGTTCCACTTCAGTACTCAACGGGATGATGGCATAGGCGTGGAAATCGCCATGCAGTGGAACGACAGTTTCCAGGAAGGTATCTATCCCTACACGAACAACATTCCCCAGCGCGATGGCGGTACCCATATGGCCGGGTTCCGCGCCGCGCTGACCCGTACCCTGAATCACTACATCGAGTCCGAGGGCCTGGCCAAGAAGGCCCAGGTGAGCCTCACGGGCGACGATGCCCGGGAGGGTCTGACGGCGGTGATTTCCGTTAAAGTCCCAGATCCGAAGTTCTCGTCTCAAACTAAGGACAAGCTGGTATCGAGCGAAGTAAAAACCGCTGTAGAACAAGAACTTGGGCGCTCCCTCGCCAATTATCTGCTGGAACATCCGGCGGATGCCAAGGCCATTGCCGGGAAAATCATCGATGCGGCCCGGGCCAGGGAAGCGGCTCGTAAAGCCCGCGACATGACCCGCCGCAAGGGTGCGCTGGACATCGCCGGACTGCCGGGGAAGCTGGCGGATTGCCAGGAAAAGGATCCCGCGCTGTCGGAAATCTTTCTGGTCGAGGGCGATTCAGCAGGCGGGTCCGCCAAGCAGGGGCGTGACCGCCGACATCAGGCCATTCTCCCCCTGAAGGGCAAGATCCTGAACGTAGAGAAAGCGCGCTTCGACAAGATGCTGTCCTCCGCTGAGGTCGGCACCCTGATCACCGCGCTGGGCTGCGGTATCGGGCGTGACGAGTTCAACCCGGACAAGCTGCGTTATCACAGCATCATCATCATGACGGATGCGGACGTGGACGGCTCCCACATTCGCACCCTGCTGCTGACGTTCTTTTTCCGTCAGATGCATGAACTCATCGATCGCGGTCATCTGTTCATTGCCCAGCCGCCCCTCTACAAGGTGCGTAAAGGCAAGCAGGAGCACTACGTCAAGGACGATGACGAACTTATCGCCTATCTCACCGCGCAGGCACTCGACGGAGCCGAGCTGTTCGTCAATCCCGAGGCGCCGTCCGTATCCGGGGAACCACTGGAGGATCTCGTCCGCCGCTATCAGCTGGTCGAGAAGCGGCTCGCTCAATTACGCCGGGTCTACCCCGAAGCGCTGACCCGACCGATGATCTACCTTCCCACGCTCACGGCGGAATCTCTGGCCAGCCAGGCCGAAGTGGAAGCCTGGACCAACCTGCTGCGGGAACAGGTCGGCGACACCGATACCGGCACCGCCCAGCATGCCCTCGAGGTCGAGTTCGACGCCGAGCACAACGTCTATCTGCCGGTGGTGAATACCCTCGAACACGGTGTACGCAGCCGTCTTCGCTTCAGCCAGGACTTCTTCCTGTCGGCTGAGTACCGTGAGATCTGCGCCCTCGGCGAGCGTCTGTACCAGCTCATCGAACCGGGCGCCTACGTGCGCCGTGGTGACAAGACTCAGCCGGTGGCGACCTTCGAAGAGGCGCTGGCGTGGCTGATGAAGGAGTCCCGCAGGGGCCAGGACATCCAGCGCTACAAGGGCCTCGGTGAGATGAATCCGGATCAGCTGTGGGAGACCACGATGAATCCGGAAACTCGGCGCATGCTGCGCGTCACGGTGGAGGACGGCATGGCAGCGGACCGTGTGTTCACCACGCTCATGGGCGATGCAGTGGAGCCACGGCGCTTGTTCATCGAAACCAATGCCCTGTCGGTGGCGAACCTGGACGTCTGACGTCGCGCGCTGGGCGCAACCCAATTTATTGTTTTAAAACAAAGAGTTGGTGATTTTTCGGGCCCCAGGTCAGTCCGCGCGGGGTTCCTGCTCCTGGAGGTAGAGGCGGGCCATGGCGTCTCTGAGCCAAGCCTCGGCGGCGTCGTTTATCTCTCCGCTGCTGCGGCCGGTGCTTTCGATGGGGGGCGAGATTTCCACCCGAATGACGCCGGGTGACTTGATCCAGCTGCGAGCGGGCCAACAGCGCCCGGCATCGTGGGCGATCACCACCACCGGACAGCCCGCCGCGTTGGCTAGCGCTGCGCCGCCACGCTGGAACCGCCCCACCTCGCCCGGTGCCATGCGCGTGCCCTCGGGGAACATGAGCACCCAGGCACCGTCATCCAGCCGCTCCTTGCCGATGCGGATCAGGCTGCGCAGCGCTCCCCGGGCATCGCTGCGGTCGATGGCGATGGGCCGCAACATGCTGTATGCCCAGCCGAAGAAAGGAATTCGCAGCAGCTCCCGCTTGATCACGGTTGCCTGAGGCGCGAACTGGGCTTGCAGAAAAAGCGTCTCCCACGTGCTCTCATGCCGCACCAGGACCACACAGGGATCCTTGGGCAGATTCTCGCGCCCGTGGACCTCGTGGCGAATGCCGCAGGTGATGCGCAGCCACCAGAGGACCATGTGGGTCCAGATCACAATGATGTAAATGAATCGGGCGCGGTAGGGCAGCAGCCATCCCGTGAGCACGCCCAGAGATCCCCAGATCACCGTGGCGACAACATAGCCCGCCGTGAACAGCAGGCTGCGCAACATTGCGAACAGCTTCATCAAGCGGATCTCTCCCCGAGCAGGCAGCGCACGAACGCGGCCAGGTCGTCGTACACCTTCACGCCGCTGAGATCGGCCTGTCTTTCCGTAGCTTGGCCTTTCCCGGTGCGCACCAGGACCGGGCGGCAGCCCGCGGCTCGGGCGGCCTGCAGGTCCCGCTCGGCGTCGCCGACGAAGGGCGCGTCCCGCAGCGAGCGTCCAAGACGCCGTTCCAGCTGATGGACCAGCCCCGGTGCCGGCTTGCGGCAAGCGCAGCCGGCTTCCGGTCCATGGGTGCAACTGGCAATGGCGCGGATCGATCCCCCTGCCGCGGTGACCTGGTGGCACATGTGGGCATGAATCGAGTCGAGCTCCTGTTCGGTCAGCAGACCCCGCGCCACCCCGGACTGATTGGTGGCCACCACCACCTCCCACCCTGCCCGCTGCAGCTTGCCCAGCGCCTCCAGACTGCCAGGCAGCGGCTGCCACGCAGCGATGCTGCGGACATGCTCCGACGAATCGGCATTGATCACGCCGTCCCGATCGAGAATCACCGTTGCTGTGGCCGGTACCAAGCGTCCCGCTCCGCGCCCTTGCTGCGGGCGGCATTCTGCGGGATTCAGGGGCCCTGGGAAAGCTGGCCGGTTACGCCTGCTGCCGCTGCCGGTAGAATCCGGATGCTCCCCCCTCACGGTTCAAGGTGGGCATGACCGACCAACGATGCGACTGGTGTGGCGTCGATCCGCTCTACGTGGCGTACCACGATGAGGAGTGGGGAGTGCCCTGCCACGATGAGCGCGCCCTGTTCGAGTTACTCATTCTCGAAGGCATGCAGGCGGGTCTGTCCTGGCTCACCATTCTGCGCAAGCGGGCAGAGTTCCGGCTGGCATTCAAAGGGTTCGTACCCGAAGTGATCGCTCGCTTCGGGCGTCGCGAGCAGGACCGCCTGCTGGCCAACGCAGGGATCGTCCGCAATCGGGCCAAGATCACTGCGGCCATCGGCAATGCCCGAGCCCTGCTCGCTGTCCATGACCGGGGCGAGAGCCTCGCCGGCTGGCTCTGGGAGGGAACAGATCGACCGACCCGCCATCGTTTTCGCAGCCTCGCTGAAGTGCCAGCCCAGACGCCCGCTTCGAAGGACCTTTCGAAGCGTCTGCACGCGGCCGGGTTTCGGTTCGTGGGACCCACCATCTGCTATGCCTGGATGCAGGCCAGCGGCCGGGTCAACGACCACCTGCTGCACTGTCCTCGGCACGACGCCTGCGCGCAGCTGGGGGGTGGCTGACCATGCGGATGGAACCTGCGAGCGAGCGCGCCCTGCTGTTCGCCATGCGCGGCGTGTTGACCGCTGCACGGGCTTTGCCGTTGAGTTGGTCGCGCAGCATCGGCCGCGGCGGTGGCCGCTTCGTGGCCGGCATGGGCAGCGACACCTTCGAGGTCATCTGCCGCAATCTGGCGCTGGCGTTTCCGGATCTGGACGCCAGCGCCCGCCTCGCCCTGGCCCGTCGCAGCGCCATGGAAGCCGGGGCGCTCCTCTCGGAGCTCGGACTCCTCTGGCAGGCGCCCGTGGAACACGCCCTCGCCGCCGTGCGCAACGTCGAAGGTGCCCGCCTGCTGGAGGCGGATCGGGGCTGCCTCCTGCTCGGCCCCCACGTCGGCAACTGGGAGTTGCTGAATCACTGGGTGGCGCGGCGAATGCCGTTCACGGTGCTGTTCGACCCTGAAGGACCGCCGCAGCTGATGGCCTGGCTGCGGCAGCGCCGCGCCCGCAGCGGGGCGCGTCTGCATCCCCTCGGCCCGGGTGGACTGAGGGCGGCTCTGGCAGCGCTCCGGGCGGGGGAAGCCGTGGGGTTGCTGCCGGACCAGGTTCCCTCCCGGGACGCAGGCGTCCACGTACCCTTCTTCGGTGCCCCGGCGCTGACCATGACGCTGGTCCAGCGTCTGCTGCGAAGAAGTGGTGCCCGGGCCGTGTTCGCGGTGGCGGCGCGGGTGGACGGTGGCTTCGACCTGCGCTTCACTGCGGCGGAGGGCATCGACGTCAGCGACTCAGAGGTCGCAGCCCGGGCGCTCAACGCGGGCATCGAGGACTGTGTCCGCCCGCTGCTGCCCCAGTACCTCTGGGCCTACAAGCGTTACAAGCGGCCCCCTCCGGGAAGGCCCGACCCGTATCGGTGAGGCGCCGCGTTCAGCAGTCGCTTCGTAACTGAGGTCGTCGCCGCCGTCCCTGACGGGATGCTGCGTTTCTTTTGGCCCCCTGCCCGGCCGTCCATGGCCGGGCGTTCGCCCCACCGCCGAGTGCCACCGGCACTCGCTTCGAAAGCGGACTCATCGCTGCCGTCCCTGGCGCATCGCTCAGCTCCTCTTCACCCCCAGGGCTCGCTTCAACGCCGGGGCGCAGAGGCCCCGGCTGCTCGCCCGTGAGGCGCCGCATTCAGCCGTCGCTTCGTAACTGAGGTTGTCGCCGCCGTCCCTGGCGGGATGCTGCGCTTCTTTTGGCCCCCTGCCCGGCCGTCCATGGCCGGGCGTTCGCCCCACCGCCGAGTGCCACCGGCACTCGGCAAACGGCGGGGCTCACCCACGCCAGAACGCGGGGGTGATGAGCACCAGGATCGTGAATACTTCCAGCCGTCCGAGCAGCATGGCGATGCACAGGAGCCACTTTGCTGCACCCGGGATATCGCCGTAGTGAGCGGCCACTTCGCCCAGGCCTGGGCCAAGGTTCGTCAGGCAGGCGCCCACCGCCGAGAAGGCGGTGAGGAAATCGAGACCGGTGGCCAGCAGGCCCACCATGATCATCATGAAGGCCACGACCCAAGCCGAGAAGAAGCCCCAGATCGCATCCACCACCCGGTCCGGCACCACCGCCGAGCCGAGCTTCACCGGAATCACCGAGTGCGGGTGGATCAGGCGGCGGACCTCCCGCAGACCCTGAAGGATGATCAGCAGCACCCGGACCACCTTGAGTCCGCCGCCGGTGGACCCGGCACACGCGCCGGTAAAGGCGGCGAAGAAGATCAGAAATGGCAGGACACCGGGCCAGGCGCTGAACTCGGTGGTGGTGAACCCGGTGGTCGTGGCGATCGACACGGTCTGGAACACGCCGTCGCGCCATGCCTCCCCCCGGTCCGCACCGGTCGTCGACAGCAGCAGGGCGACGGTGATCGCCGCGATTCCCGCGAGCAGTGCTACGTAGGCGCGCGCTTCGACGTCGCGCAGGTAAAGCCAAGGGGCGCGACGATTCCAAACAGCAAAATGAAGCCCAAAGTTGATGCCGCAAAGAACCATGAACACGATGGCAACCGATTCGATGGCGGCAGAATCGAAGTGCCCCATCGAGGCATCGTAGGTCGAGTAACCGCCGATGCTCACCGTAGAGAAGCTGTGGGCGAGCGCATCGAACGGCGACATGCCCGCGGCCCAGAAGCCGAATGCGCAGGCTGTGGTGAGTCCCAGGTAGATGTACCACAGGGCCTTGGCCGTCTCGGCGATGCGCGGCGTGAGCTTGGTGTCCTTCACCGGCCCGGGCATCTCGGTCCGGTAGAGCTGCATGCCGCCCACCCCCAGCATGGGGAGGATGGCGATGGCCAGGATGATGATGCCCATGCCCCCGAGCCACTGCAGCTGCTGGCGGTAGATCAGGATGGATCGCGGCAGATCGTCGAGGCCGGTGGCTACTGTCGCGCCGGTGGTGGTGAGACCGGAGAAGGACTCGAACGCCGCGTCGGTAAAGCTCGCCCATGCCCCCGCCTCCAGCCACAGCGGCAGCGCGCCGAACAGGCCCAGGGACAGGTAGAACACCGCGGTCACCAGAAAGCCCTCGCGAATGCGCAGTTCCTGGCGCGTACGGGCGACAGGCAGCCAGGCAAGCAGCCCGCCGGCGAACGTGAGGCCGAACGCGGCGAGGAACACGTACGCGGTGGCTTCCCCGTAGTACCAGCTGAACGGCAGCGGCGTCAGCATGGTGAAGCTGAACAGCATCAGCAGCAGACCGGCGATCCGCAGAACGGCGCTCAAATGCATGGTTAGTGAACGCCGCGGGTCATGATCAGAAGAAGTGCACGCTGACCTGGAACAGGCGCTCCACCTCGGGGATGCGGCGCTTGTCGGTCACGAACAGGATCAGGTGGTCGTCGGTCTGCACCACCAGATGGTCATGGGCAATCAGAACCTCCTCGCCACGGACGATGCCACCGATGGTGGTGCCCTTGGGCAGCTTGATCTCGTCTAAGGTGCGGCCAACGAGTTGCGACGAGCGGGCGTCCCCGTGGGCCACTGCTTCGATGGCTTCCGCAGCGCCTCGCCGCAGAGAGTGGATGCGGGCGACGTCCGCTTTGCGCACATGCACCAGCAGCTCCGAAATCGTCGCCTGCTGTGGCGAGATGGCGACATCGATGAGTCCGCCCTGGACCAGATCGACATAGGCGGGCTTGCCGATCAAGGTAAGCACCTTGCGTGCGCCGAGCCGCTTGGCCAGCATCGACGACATGATGTTGGCCTCGTCGTCGTTGGTCAGGGCGCAGAAGATGTCGGTGTTCTCGATGTTCTCCTCGAGCAGCAACTCGCTGTCCGTGGCGTCGCCGTGCAGAACCACCGTGCTGTCGAGCGCGCCGGAAAGGACCTGACAGCGTGCAGGATCGAATTCGATCAGCTTCACGTTCAGCCGGCGCTCCAGCGTCCTCGCCAGCCGCTCCCCGATGTTGCCTCCGCCGGCGATCATGATGCGTTTGTAGGGTTTCTCGCGCCCCCGGAGTTCGCTCATCACCGGCCCGATGTCGCGACGGGCGGCGAGGAAGAACACCTCGTCGTCCACCTCGAGCACCGTATCCCCCTGGGGCATGATGGCCCGGTCGCGGCGAAAGATCGCAGCGACCCGGGTGTCCACCTTGGGCAACTGTTCCCGCAGCGCACTGATCGCCTTGCCGGCCAGAGGTCCGTTCGAATAGACCTTCACCGCCACCAGCTGCATCCGCCCCTGGGCGAAGTCCAGCACCTGCAGGGCGCCGGGATGCTGCAGCAGGCGCTCGATGTGGTCCGTGACCACCTGCTCCGGATAGATCAGCACATCGATGGGCATGTGCTCGCGGGAGAAGAAGCCGGCCCGGGTCGAGTAGGCGCTGGCGCGAATGCGGGCGATCTTCGTCGGCGTCCTGAACATGGAGAAGCTGACCTGACAGGCCACCATGTTCACTTCGTCGGAGCTGGTGACGGCGACCAGGATGTCCGCGTCCTCGGCCCCCGCGCGGCGGAGCACATCCGGATGCGATGCGTGCCCCTCCACGGTCTGGATGTCGAGCCGTTCCCGCAGCCGGTGCAGGCGGTCAGGATTGGAATCCACCAGGGTGATGTCGAACTTCTCGCTGGACAGATTCTCGGCGAGGGTCCCGCCTACCTTGCCGCCGCCGAGAATGATGATCTTCATGCTGCGGTCGTCCGGCGTTCGAGCAGCGCAAAATAGAAACCGTCGTGCTCCGCAACGGTGGGGAGCAGCTGTTGTCCGAACGCGCGTGGACGGGCCTGCTCAGGCGCGTTGCCGAAAACGATGGGCAGGCACAGGGCGTCGTCGTGTTCCGCAAGGAAGGCGCCAATCACGTCCTCGTTCTCCTCCGCCAGCACGGAACAGGTGCAGTAGAGTAGCCTGCCACCAATGCGCAACAGCGGCCAGAGATTGCGCAGAAGATCACGCTGCAGGCGCAGCAGCTCGGGCATGTCTTCGGCTTCGCGCTGCAACCGGATGTCGGGCTGGCGGCGCAGAATGCCGGTGGCGCTGCAGGGTGCGTCCACCAGAATCCGGTCGAATGGCTTGCCGTCCCACCACTGCCTGGGCGTGCGGCCGTCTCCGGTCCGCACATCGATGGTGACGCCTGCCCGGGCGACGTTCTCGCGGATACGCTGGCAGCGGCGCGGATCCACATCGAGCGCCAGAATCTCTGCGGCCGGCTCCATCTGGGCCAGGTGCAGTGCTTTGCCGCCCGGCGCGGCACAGGCATCGAGAATGCGTTCCCCGGGCGCCGCGCCGAGCAACGGCGCAGCGAGCTGGGCACCTTCGTCCTGCACGCTCAGCTCGCCGTCGGCGAATCCCGGCAGCGCAGTGACCGGGAGCGGCTGCTCCAGATAGATGGCGGTGTCGCTGAGCGTTCCCGCATGCGCCGCAATGCCGGCGTCCGCCAGCGCTGCCAGGGTCAGTGAGCGCTTACGACGAGTGCGCAGGGTCATGGGTGGGCGGGCATTACCGGCATTGACGATGGCCTGCCAGTCCTGCGGCCAGGCGTCTCGAAGCCGTTGCAGCCACCACTCCGGAAGGCCGAAGCGGGCGACGTCCGGCAGCGACGGATCGTCACCCCGCAGGTCCGCGCCAGCCAGCTTACGCAGCACCGCATTCACCAGACCCCGGGCCCAGCCCTTGCCCAGCCCTGCGGTGGCGGCGACGGTGGCGTGGACGGCGGCATGATCCGGAACGTCGGTGTGTGCCAGCTGGTAGCCGCCGAGCAGCAGCAGTGCGTGCACATCGAGATCCTTCGCGCGCGGGGCCTGGCGCAGATGGCGTCGAACTTCATGGTCCAGGCGCAGGGCGTGGCGCGCCGTCCCGAAGCACAGCTCGCGCACGAAGCTGTCGTCTGCGGCGGGGCCGTTGTGTCGGGCCAGGGCTTCCGGCAGCGTGGCGCGCCGCGCCAGCACATCGGCGAGGACGCGCGCTGCACGCACTCGGGCGGCGACACCCTCCCCTTGGGCTTCAGGCGGGCTCAAGCTGTGCCCCTTCATGCAGCAGATCGGCCTGGGTCCGGGCCAGGGTCGCCGCGTCCATCACGCTGCTCTTGCCCCGCAGCACGCGCGCTTCGAGGATGCGCAGCACGCCATCGCCACAGGCCACGTCCAGGCCTTCGGCCTGGACAGCCACGACGGTGCCGGGTGCCGCATCGCAGGGGGTGTCCATACCGATGGCGCGCAGGAGTTGGACCCGGATCCCGTCCCGGATCACGGCCACCGGTTTGCTCGGGTTCATGGCGCGGATCCGGCGTCCGACCTCACAGGCAGGGTCGGCGAAGTCGATCCTGGCGTCCTCCCGGGTGAGTTTGCTGGCGTAGGTTGCGCCGGTGTCAGGCTGCGGCACGGCGGGATGCTGTGCCAGATCCGCAAGGACATCGAGCAGCGCCTCCGCGCCGAGTGATGCCAGGGCGGACTCGAGCTCGCCACCGGTCTCCAGCGCTCCGATGCTTCGGCTCCTGGCCAGTCGAACCGGACCGGTGTCCAGGCCCGCATCCATCTGCATGATGCAGACCCCGGTTTCCGTGTCGCCCGCCATGATCGCGCGCTCTACTGGTGCGGCCCCGCGCCAGCGGGGCAGCAGCGAGGCGTGCACATTGAGGCAGCCATGCTCGGGGAGGTCCAGTACGGCCTGGGGCAGGATCAGGCCATAGGCCGCGACCACCAGGAGGTCAGGAGCCAGCGCTGCAAGTGCGGCCTGGGCGTCGGGTCCCCGCAGGGAGCCGGGTTGCGCAATGGGCAGGCCTGCCTCCAGCGCGCGCTGCTTCACCGGCGACGCGGTCAGCCTGCGACCGCGCCCGGCGGGTCGATCCGGTTGGGTGAGCACAGCGCACACGGGCAGATTGGCGGTCAGCATCCTGCCGAGGATGCTGGCTGCGAACGTCGGCGTTCCGGCGAAGACGATGCGGCGCGGCGATGTACTCACGCGCTCTGGCGATGCCGCTTTTCGAGCTTTTTGCGGATGCGTTGCCGCTTCAGGCCGGAGAGGTAGTCGACGAACAGCTTGCCGAGCAGGTGGTCGCACTCATGCTGGATACACACCGCCAGCAGCCCTTCCGCTTCCAGCTCGTAGGGTGAGCCGTCCCGATCCAGCGCCCGCAGACGGATGCGTTCGTTACGATCGACGGATTCATAGTAGCCAGGCACCGACAGGCAGCCCTCCTGGCTGTCCACGCTGCCGCCGAGCAACTCGATCTCCGGGTTGATGAGAACCCGCGGTTCGTTACGGGCTTCGGAAATGTCCATCACCACCACCCGTTTATGAACATCGACCTGGGTGGCGGCGAGTCCGATCCCTTCGGCGTCGTACATGGTTTCGAGCATGTCATCCACCAGCTGCTGGATGGACGCATCCACCTCGCCCACGGGCGCAGCCCGGGTCCGAAGCCTGGGATCGGGAAATTCTAGAATCTCGAGGCGCGCCATGGGAACGTGAGCTATCTTTGGTTCTAGTGGAAATTCTGTTACTAAAATGGTGCCAGCTAAGGGTTTTGCAACCTCGGGCTAAGGCCTCAGCGGGCGCTGCCGAAAGCTGGTACGTAGCGGGCGATGATACGGGGATCGGGGTCATGAGGAAAATGCTGTGCCGCATGTCGGCACTTTGCCCGGGCTGGCGTTCCGGTTCCCTGAACGGTGCAGTCGCCCTTCTGTTGCTGCTGGTCCTGGCCGCACCCTCGGCGGTGGAGGCTCAGGTCCGCGAAGATCAGCCGGGCGTCTACATCGTTCAGCAGGGCGACACGCTGTGGGACATCTCCGGGCGTTTTCTCACTGAGCCCTGGCTGTGGCCTGAGATCTGGCGGGTCAATCCAGAAATCGAGAACCCTCACCTGATCTATCCGGGCGACGTCATCCGCCTGCGTTGGATCGACGGCGAGCCGGCTCTGGTTCTGGAGCGCGGTGACCCCTCACGCACGGTGCGCATGGTGCCGGACGATACCGTCCGGCTGGAGCCCCGGATTCGCTACGAGCCCATCGTCACCGCGATTCCGACCATTGATCTGGAGGCCGTCGGGCCTTTCCTGTCCGCCAACCGGGTGGTGCGCCCACGGGAGTTGGAGAACGCGCCGTACGTGGTCCAGGGCGATTCCGGCCGGCTGCTGACCGGTGCCGGTGACCGCATGTATGTTCGCGGGCGGGAACTTGGCAGCGCCGGCGACAGCTACGCGGTCGTGCGTCGTGCCACGAATCTCATCGATCCGGATACCGGAGAGCTGCTCGGGCTCGAAGCCGAGGAGATCGGCGCCGGGCGGGTGACATCAGTTGAGCGGGACATCGCCACCCTGCTGGTCACCAGTTCGCGAGAGGACATCCGCATCGGGGATCGCATCCTGCCCATGGAAGCCCGGGCACTGGAGCCGCGATTCTTCCCCAGCGCGCCGGACGGTGATATCCGGGGACGCATCATCAAGGTTCTCGGCGGCGTCACCCAGGTGGGTAACCTGTCCGTGGTGGTGCTGAACGTGGGCGAGCGCGAAGGCATCGTGCCGGGGAACGTGCTGTCGATCTGGCAGCAGGGCGCCGTGGTCCGCGATCGGGAACGCAATGAGTCCATCCGTCTGCCCAGCGAGGAAGCGGGACTGCTGATGGTGTTCCGGGTGTTCGACCGGGTGGCTTACGGCCTCGTGCTCGAGTCCCGGCGACCGCTCGCCGTCCTCGATGAGGTGCTCAACCCCTGACGGCGCTGCCCGGTGCCCAGGTCGCATGGGTACCGCTGGAGATCCGGTGTGGCAGCATGATCCGGCACACCGGGCCGGCTTCTATGTCTCCGGCGTCGAGCAGCACGCACTCTGAACGGTCCGCCACCAGATCGGTGATGAACGTCACCAGGTAACCGTCGTCCTCCGCCACGGCGCCGATGCGAGGCGCGAACGGCGCTTCACTTCCGTAGCGACCCTCCCCGAAAGGCAGCGACCAACTGCGTCCGCTGTCGAGATCGTGCTTCACGACGCCGTTGAACAGGAACCAGCCCGGCTCGGTGGTCGTGGAGTAGAGGTAGCGTCCGCGGGTCCCGGCGCTGGTCTGGTTGAAGGTGCCGAATTCCAGGATGCGATCGTCCAGGTGGGTCTCCTTCACGGCCCCGGTCTTCAGGTTGAAGCGCCAGCGGTGCAGCTTGGACTTGAACGAGTGCTCGTCCACGTAGGCCATCAGCTTGGCCATGCGGGGATCCCGGTGCTCGAAAGGCAGGGGGGCCGGCGAAGGATTCTCCTGGAAGTAGCCGTCGAGAACGATCTCGTCGCCTTCTTCGTAGGCGTTCATCCAATGCAGCACGAAAGTCGGTTCCGCTTCGAACCAGCGGATCGACTCGGGTCCGCCATACCGCGGCAGGATGGCGAAGCGGGTGGGCAAGTCCGGATAGAAGCGGTTGGCGTGGAAGCCCTTCTCGAGCAGCTTCGGATCCCAGAACAGCGGCAGGTCCGCAAGAATGCTGTAGTTGCGGGTGAAGGCCATGTCGTGGGGCAGACGCGGTCCGGGCAAGGGTATCGGGACGTAATGTACGAGGCGATTGTCCGGACTGACGACGCCGTAGTGCATGTAGGGGGCGTGGGTCGAGTAGTTGAAGAACAGCAGCTCGCCCGTGGCCTCGTCCACCTTCGGGTGCGCGGAAATGCCGTCCAGCGGCGTCCAGGCCTCGGTGCCCAGGGTGTCCAGCGTGTGCGGGTCGAGCCGATAGCCCTCGCCGCACTGGTAGAACGTGCTCAGCACCTTGCCGGCATGCACCACGACATCCGTGGATGAGGCGTCCTTCACCGCGCCATGGGCGCCCCAACCCGGCCTGAGTGAGCGGCGCGGGTCCTCGGCAATCCCCGCCCACAGCGCGTGCCCGGCTTCCTGCTCCGCCGCGAATGCGCGAGTGCGCACGAAGCGGTTGCAGTAGCGGGCGCGTCCATCCCGGAATGTCATGGCGTGGATCATGCCGTCGCCGTCGAACGGGTGATACAGCCCGATGGCATCGTGCACGGGATTCTCGGTGTTGCGGAAGTAGATGCCGTCGATGTCCCGCGGGATCTCGCCGATCACCTCGAGGTCGTCCGCATCGTATTCTTCGAACACCGGGGTCCAGGCGCCCGAGAGGTAGGGGTGGTCGCTTTCCCCAAGGGTGTGCGGGACGCTGCTGACGCGGATCCTGGGCATCGAAATTGCTCCACGGCCTCGGCGGGCCAATCGCTTGCATAAGCGAACTCTTTCGCGCAAGACTAGCGAAGTCCGTGCCGGTGCGAAAGTGGATGCGCCGCTGAACCGACCATTCGAGGGTGATGTCATGGCTGAACCGGTCTATGTCCTGGGCGGCGCCCAGAGCGACTTTGCCGCCAACTGGACCCGCAACAACAAGGCGCTGTTCGATCTCATCGCCGAGACCACGGAGGCGGCGCTCGCCAGCGCTGGCCTCGACGCCGCCGCAGTTGATGCGGTGCACGTGGGCAACTTCGCGGCGGAGCTGTTCTGCGGCCAGGGTCTGCTCGGCGGCATGATGGGGCATGTGCATCCCGGCTTCGAAGGCAAGCCGAGCAGCCGGCACGAGGCGGCCTGCGCCTCCGGATCCATGGCCGTGCTCGCCGGCATGACCGACATCCTTGCCGGCCACTACGATCTCGTGGGCGTGGTCGGGGTGGAGATGATGCGCAACGTGGCCGGACAGACTGCGGCGGAGCACCTCGGTGCCGCGGCCTGGGCGGGTCGCGAGGCGCAGGGCGCCCGCTATCTCTGGCCCGCGATGTTCTCGGACCTGGCCGAGGAGTACGACCGTCGCTATGGACTCGACCCCGCCCACCTGGCAGCAATTTCGCGTATCAACTTCGCGAATGCCAAGCGCAACCCCTTAGCCCAGACCCGGGCCTGGACCCTCACCGACTCGAGCTTTGCCCGGGATGACGACGAGTCGAATCCGGTGATCGAAGGCTGGATGCGCAAGAGTGATTGCGGCCAGGTCACGGACGGCGCGGCCGTTCTGTTCCTGGCGTCCCGGGAGCGGGCCGAGGCCTATGCCCGCGAGCGGGGCCTGAGCCTGGATGCCATTCCGCGCATCAAGGGCTGGGGTCACACCACCGCCCCGCTGCTGATGGCGACCAAACTCGAACGCAGTGCCAACGACGGCGGCTACATCTTCCCCTGGGTGCGCAAGGCCATCACGGATGCCTACGGCCGTGCCGGGCTGCGCGGTCCGGAGGACCTCGACGCCATCGAGACCCACGACTGCTTCTCGGTAACCGAATACATGGCCATCGAGCATTTCGGCATGACCGCTCCGGGAGAAGGCTGGAAGGCGGTGGAAGACGGCCGCATCGACTTCGACGGCAGTCTGCCGGTCAACCCTTCCGGAGGGCTGATCGGCCTCGGCCATCCGGTGGGTGCCACGGGCGTGCGCATGGTGCTCGATGCCTACCGCCAGACCAGCGGCCAGGCCGGCGATACCCAGGTGGAGAACGCGCGGACAGTCGCCACCTACAACGTCGGCGGCTCGGGTACCGCGAACGCCTGTTTCATCGTCGGGGTCTGACGAGTCTGCCCGGTCGCGACTGCGCGCCTCAATCGAGGCGCTGGCGCAATTCGCCCCGGACCACCTTGGCAAGCGCATTGCGTGGCAGCTTGTCGATCACCTCGAGTCGCTCCGGCAGTTTGAACCGGGCAATGCCCTGTTCCTCGAGGAAGGCGGTGATGTCCGCCAGCGTCACCTCGGCATCGGGTTTGGGGACCACGAACACGCACACCTTTTCGCCGAGCACATCGTCCGGGTAGCCGACGCAGGCTGCCTCCGTGAGCCTCGGATGCGATGCCAGCAAGGTATCGAGTTCGTCGGGAGAGATGTTGTAGCCACCGCGGACGATGATGTCCTTGCAGCGTCCCACAAAACGATAGTACTCCGGAGGGTCGCCGCTGCCGGTGATCTCGAACAGGTCGCCGGTCCGGAACCAACCGTCTTCCGCGAAAGCCGCGTCATTGTCCGCGGTGTCACCGAGATAGCCGTCGAACAGCGTCGCTCCACGGACCTGCAGCTCTCCCGGGCTGTCGACAGCGGTGATCTCAGCCCCGGTTTCGGTGTCCACAAGGCGGGTCTCGATCATTGCTGCCACCCGGTTCGACCACTCGAGATCCCGTGCGCCGAAACGGGGAAACAGCGTCGCCCGTTGCTCCGGATCGGGAATCTCCCGGGGCCCAGCCGCCAGGGAGATGCCTTCGTTGGAGCCGAACAGATTGATGATGTCGATGCCATGCTGCTCAGCGAACCCGCGAACCATCCAGGGGGACAGGGGCGCGGAGCCGGAACCGATGGCGCGCAGCCGGCTGAGATCGACCTGGGCCAGCAGGGATTCCTGTTTCAGCAGCATGTTCAGCAGTGCCGGCGGCGCGATGGTGAAACTGCTGCCTTCGGCCGCGATCTGCTGCAGGAATACGGGCAGATCCAGCGGATGATGCAGGACCAGCGTCCCCGAGCATCGCAGCCAGTTGAACAGAAAGCCGCCGATGCTGGCCATGTTCACGAACGGAAACGGATTCAGTAGCACGTCGCCGTCACGCAGCTCCGCCGCGTCGAAGGTGGCCCAGGAAATGGCGGCCCACTGATTCTGGGTTCGCGGCACGCCCTTCGGCGTGCCGGTGGTGCCGGAGGTCCAGCATACCGTGAAGACATCGTTGGCAGCGTCCTTCGCGCTGCCCTTGCTGCCGTTCCCTGAGCGCGATTCGGTCAGTGCCGCGGCCAGGTCCGAGTCAAGGGATTGCCCGCCCTGCGGCGGTTCGCTGCCCAGGAACAGGCGTTTCGGAAAGGCGATGTCGGCGCCCATGGCGTGATTGCCGTAGGCCTGTCCGCCGACCTGCGTGATGCCGAGGTAGGCCTTTGCGGGCAACTCGCGGCTCACCATCCGCAGTTCGTGGGCACCGTACTGGACTGGCAGCGGGCTGATGATGGCGCCGATCCTGGCCATCGCCAGGTAGACCAGTACGAACTCGGTAACGTTCGGAAGCTGGGCGACCAGTACGTCTCCGGCACCGATGCCGTGCTGCTCGAGGACCTCGGTCCACGCCCCGACATGACGCTCTAGCTCGCCGTAGCTGAGTCGCTGTGGGGTGCCACCGAACAGGGCGTCCCGATTAGGCTGATCGACCAGGGCGAGTCGCTCGGGATGGGCCCGCAGCGCCGCTCCCAGCAAGTCGTCCAGCGTCTCGCCGGTCCAGAAGCCGCGTTCCGTGAACGTACGGATGCGTTCATCGCGGTGTGCTGTCATGCTCCCCTCCGCCCGATTACGAGTCGCTTGTCTAACGAGACTCGAGCGCTGGAACCTAGCAAGGGGTCTGTGGGTTTGCAAGGCGCAGCGCGGCACGCCGATAATCCGGCCTGTCATGATGAAACCTGCCTACATTCGCGCCAATTCAGTGACCCACGCCCTGGAGATTCTTGGGGATCGCTGGGTGCTCATGCTGTTGCAGCAGGCTTTCTTCGGGGTGCGCCGCTTCGATGATTTTCAGCGCCGCCTCGGGCTCGCGCGCAGCACCCTGACCCATCGCCTCAAGCATCTCGTCGCCCATGGCATCCTGGAGCGGCAGGCACTGGATGCGCGTGACTGGCGCTTCGAGTACCGGCTCACGGTCAAGGGCCGGGACCTGTTCAACGTGGCGCTGATGTGTGAGCGCTGGCAACGCGACTGGGCCGCCGGGGAGAGGCAGCCCGTGCTGCGGCTGCTGCATCGCGATTGCGGGCACGTCATGGAGCCGGTTCTGGTCTGTGCCACCTGCAGCGATCCCGTTCACGCCCGGGACGTGTCGTATTGCGACGGTCCCGGCGCCAGCTGGACCGTCCGGGAGCCCAGACGCCGCCGCCGCCGCAGCTCCATTGATGGCCCTGCCCCGCGCACAGTGCAGGTGTCCAGTGAACTGCTCGAGCTGCTCGGGGATCGCTGGACACCGCAGGTGGCCGCCGTGGCGTTTTTCGGCGTCAGGCGTTTCGACGACATGCGCGCCAGTCTGCAGCTTGCCACGAACATGCTTTCCGACCGGCTCAAACGTCTCATCGAACTCGGAATCTTCGCGACCCGGACCTATCAGGAGCGGCCCCGGAGGCTGGAGTACGTTCTCACCGGGAAAGGGCTCGCCTTGTATCCCATCATGCTCACCCTGATGGACTGGGGCGATCGCTGGGTCGCGAACGAAGCAGGCCCGCCGCTGCTGCTCACTCACCGCCCATGTGGTTCTCGCCTCGTGACCAGCGTGGTCTGTGATCACTGCGGCGGCCCGCTGCTGCGCGATAATGTCTCGCCGCAGTTCGGCCCCCCGCCGCGCAGCACCGAACGGCGCTTTGCATGACTCATCCCCTCGACCGAACGCCTCGCAAGCGCTGCGCGGGCCTGTCTTGACACTGTCGAAAGCGCAGGAACATACTCGAAGGCGCATTGCATAACGAGACTCAAGGTCCGTTTGGGGAGAGGGGCTCATGACACCGCGAATCACGGCGGTGGCCGGCATCATGCTGGCCACGTTGCCATTCACTGCAGCAGCACAACAACGGGCAGTGCTCGACGAAATCATCGTCACCGCACAGAAACGGGCGGAAAGTCTGCAGGAGGTTCCGATCGCCGTATCGGCCTTCGATGCCGATTCGCTGCGGCTTTCTGGTGTTGCCACCCTCGATGACATCAGTCATCGCACGCCCGGTCTGACCATGGGGCGTTTCAACGCGGTCCAGCCCCAGATTTTCATCCGCGGCATCGGTTCCACGGACCAGTCCGCATCCGGCGACCAGTCGGTGGGGGTTTTCATCGATGGCGTCTACATGGGCCGCACCGGTTTCGTGGATCTGGATTTCTTCGACCTCGAACGGGTCGAGGTGCTGCGCGGACCCCAGGGCACGCTGTACGGCAAGAACGTCGTCGGCGGGGCGATCAATCTGATCACCGAGCGTCCCTCCGAGACCTTCGATGCGCGTATCGAGGGTTCGATCGGCAACTTCGATCGCCGCAGCCTGCGGGCGCTCGTGAGCGGCCCCCTCGCCGAGACGCTTGCGGGCAAACTGAGCCTGTCCTGGACCGAGCGTGACGGTTATGCAACGAGTGCCACGACGGGTCGCAAGCTCAGCGACGAGGACAATGTGACTGTACGCGGGTCACTCCTGTTCACGCCGCGTGACGATCTGGACCTGCTGGTGACGGCGGACTACTCCCGGGATCGCCTGGCCGGCAACAATCGCGAGTGTCTCGGCGAGCAGTTCATCTTCTTCCCCTGGTTCGCGCCTGGATCGCCGTTCGCACCATCACCCTGTAGCCCGGATCCTTTCCTCAACGAGAAGACCGTGGACGGGTTTCAGGATCGGAATGTCGGCGGCATGTCCGCAACCCTCACCTGGGATTCGAATCTGGGCGAAGTGACGTCCATTACCGCATGGCGCAAAGGCGATTACGAGATTCAGGAGGACTTCAGCGGTTCCGACGCACCGCTGGTGGTGCGCAACGCCATCGACGAGATCGAACAGTTCTCCCAGGAACTGCGGCTCGCCGATGCGACCGAAGACGGCCGCTTCAATTGGTTGGTGGGGGCCTACGGTTACCGGGCCGACATCGAACGTGTCGAGAACAACGACTTCTCCGGCAACGATGTGCCCATCGCGCTGCTGTTACTCCAGGTCCCGCCCGGCACGGTTCCGAGCTTCAACACCTTTTACTTCCAGGAGAACAAGACCACCAGTTACGCCGTCTTCGGCCAGGGCACCTGGGCGTTCACGGACGACGTGAACCTCACCGTCGGCGCCCGCTACACCTATGAGAAAAAGGAAGCGGACATCCGCGGCGCCGGCTTCGACCCCACCGGTGGCTTCCTCGCGGCGCCCTACGACATCAATGCGTCGAAGAGCTGGAATGCGTTCACGCCGAAGGTGACCGTGGACTGGCGTCCAAGTGACGAGGTGATGCTGTACTTCAGCGTCGCTGATGGCTTCAAGAGCGGTGGCTTCAACGGGACTGCGCCCGACGGCATCGCGGCGTCGACGCCGTTCGACCAGGAGGAGGCGCGTCAGTTCGAGCTCGGTCTCAAATCGGAACTGTTCGACCGGCGTCTGCGCGCCAACCTCACGGCATTCCACATCGACTACGATGACCTGCAGGTCTTTCAGCTGGTCGACGGCGCGCGTCTGATCGTCGATAACGCTGCCGATGCCCGCAGCCGGGGCATCGAGCTCGAGATGTTGGCCCAGCTCTCGAGTGCGCTCACCCTCTCAGGTCATTACGCCTACCTCGACACCGAGTACAAGGACTTCATCAACGAGGCGGGCCTGGACTTCAGCGGCAACACGCTGACCCGGGCGCCGAAGCACAGCTACAACATCGGTGCCACCTATCGGGCGGACCTCGATGCGCGGCTGGGGCTGACGCTCCACGCCGAGTACTCCTACCGGAGCCGGGTGTTCTACGACCCGAGCAACTTTGCCCTGGTCGGAGACAGCGGACGCGGCCTGCTCGATGCCCGTGCGGTATTGTCGCTGCGAGACCACAACGTCGACATCAGCCTTTGGGGACGCAACCTGACGGACAAGGTCCATGTGACCCAGGCCATCGATGGCCGCGGTCCGTTCAATCTGAGCCAGAACGCGGCAGGCGTGATCGCCGAGCCGCGGATGTACGGTCTGACGGTGACCTGGCGTGGGATGTGATCAGACCAGGCCGCGCGGCCGGAAGATCCGGTCGTGCATGGCCAGTGCATAGCGGTCCGTCATGCCCGCGACGAAGTCCAGGGCCTGCAATGACACCGGAGCATCGACGATGCGGTAGGAGTCCGGAATTTCGTCCGGATGCTGCTCGAGGTGGTCCACCAGGCTGTGGATGACGCCGCGGGCCTTGTCTGCCTGGGCCACCGCTTCCGGACGCAGGTAGACCTTCTCGAACATGAAGTCGCGGAACTCGCGCATGGCGCCGAGTACCTCCGCACCCATGACCACCTTGCCGCGGGCCGCGGACTCTTCGATCAGCGCGAAGATCATGCTGCGAATCCAGCTGCGGCCATTGGGTTCCCCGAGCACGCCGACCACGGAAGCCGGCAGGCTGTCCCGTCCCAGCGCGCCCGCACGCATGGCGTCGAGCATGTCGTGGGTCAGGTAGGCGATGCGATCGGCGTACCGGCACAGCCAGCCTTCCGGCGTCTCCGGCGGTGGCTTGACGCGCCACGTGTGGGCGCGAATCCCGTCCAGGACTTCCCAGCTCAGATTGCAGGGTTCCAGTACCCGGAAGATGCGCACGCCCTGATCCGCGTGCAGCCACTCGCCCTCTGCGATCCGCTCTGACAACGCCGCCTCACCCGCATGGCCGAACGGCGTGTGGCCGCAGTCGTGGCCGAGGCAGATGGCCTCGGTCAGGGTCTCGTTGAGGTCCAGGGCCTGGGCCAGGGCCCGTGCCACCTGGGTCACCTGCAGCGTGTGGGTCATGCGGGTGACGAAATGGTCACCCTCCGGATTGATGAAGACCTGGGTCTTGTGTTTCAGGCGGCGGAATGCCTTCGAGTGCAGCACCCGGTCCCGGTCCCGCTCGAACGCGGTCCGGAACGG
>SKUB01000291.1 GCA_007122315.1 Pseudomonadales bacterium
GACTGGGGCTGGAGAAGATCACGGCCCAGATGACCGTGGATCAGAAAGCCGCGATCACCACATTCGAGGGGCTTGGCTTCAAGCCGGAGGCGCTGCTGCGGGACCACGTCAAGGACGGGACAGGCCAGAAACACGACATCGCGATCCTGAGCCACGACGTGGCCCAGTTCCATGCCCAGCTCGACGCCTACGGCGTGTCCGACATGTTCTGACGACCCTCGCTCTGGCCCCGGGCAATGACGCGGGCCAGAGCCTCGAGCATGCGCGGCGCAGCATCGGGACCGACCGAGGTGGCGGTGAGGTAGGCTGCCGACAGCAGCGCAGTGTCGGGATCGAAGTACTCGGGCGTCAGTATGTAACCCAGCGCATCCTGGGTCAGGCCCAGGATGAGGCTGTGATCCGCGCCGAGCATGGCCCGGGTCTGCCGCGAGTGCAGCGGCGAGGTCTCGCCGGGATGGGTGGCAAACTGCACGTCACCGATGGCGAACCAGGCCACTTCCGTGGTCACTGCCCCAGCCTCCAGTTCCCGCGTCAGCACGCCCGCTTCGAGCAGCGCGAGGAAACCCGGATTGGCCATGGGAATGGTAAAGGTCTCCCGGGCGAAGCCGAGCCGCGGCTCGGTGACCGGTGTCGCGGTGGCCTGCAATGCCAGCGCAGCATCGGCCAGCTCGGCGCCATAGCGATCAGCGAGATCGAAACCACGAGCGCGCTTGTCCGGCTGCACCCAGCCGCCGATGGCGCCCTGCAGGAACAGGTGCTCACCGTCCAGCGCTTCCCCCATGCGCCGGTAGAAACCCGACACATAGTCCGCGGAGACCAGGTCGCTGACCGCGTCCTGGACGGTGGGATGGCAAGCGTAGTTGGTGAGGGTCGCGATCGTGGCGCCGTTGGCCGCCTCGAAGGCCACCACGGTCAGCGTCGAGTCCAGCAACCTCGGCTCGGTCACGTTGCGGACCCAGTCCAGCGGCACCCAGTCGCTGCCGACCCGGACCGTCACCGGCACGAGATCGACTGCGGCCATGGCCACCTGTGCTGCGGCCGTTTCGATGAGGAACGTCATGTAGTCGGCGCTGCGCCCGCTGGACAGTTCGTGCTCGCCCCACAGCCCCACCACGTCCGGACCCGAGTGGGTATGGGTGGAACTGACGAGAATGCGCTCAGGCGGCAGGCCAGGGACCTCTGCTGCAGCGCGCTGCTGAATGGCACGGATGTCCGGCAGCGTCAGACCGATGTTGTCGATGACCACCAGCGCCAGGCGCTGCCCTGCATCGTCCAGGACCAGCGCCTTGGCATAGAGCGGATCATGCTCGCCGGCGAAGCGGCGGTTGCGGGCATCACCGGCGATGAAGCTCCCGGGCGGCGGCGACACGATCGCGCTGGCCACACCCGCCCGCAGCGTTGCCGACTCCCCGTCGAGTTGCGGCCCGGCGCAGGCCATCAGCAGGACCGCGAACAGGAGCAGGACTACAGCTCGCATTGCTGGAAAGGTAACCCATTGAGGCTGCAGGCATTTACCGGCGTCAGGGGGAGCTGACGTCGCCCGCAGGGCGGCGTCGCTATCGCGGACTGCCATTGATTCGAAGCGTTCTGCCCAGTCAGGCCAATCGCCACGCCCGCTTCGCGGACGTGCGCTCCCACTGGGACTTCGCGAACATCGCCCCTGTTCCTCTGACAACAGCACCAACGGTCGTTCGGGGCGGGCGCTCACCGAGCTGCCTCCCGCGCCTGCATGCGATCGCGCACTGCCACCGCCTGATCAGGGTGGTCCGTGAACACGCCATCGACGCCGATGGTGCCGAAGAACAGCTCGAGTAGTGCATCGAAGTCCACACCCGGCGGCAGCACGTCAGCGCGGAAGGTGAACGGGTGCACGACGAGGCCGAGGGCCTGCGCATCACGGACCAGACTGCTGATCTGCGGCGCCCCGTCGTCGCCGCGGCCGGTCAGGATGCGCGTCACCGGAGGCCCGATGCCGTCGGCGTACTCGGCGATGGCTGCGAGGCCCTCCGGCGTGTACATGGCATCGTAGTCGACGTCGTTCATCCCCCAGTCGTTCTCGCCGAGCAGCTGCACCAGCGGCAGCTTCGTTCCGAACTCCTCCCGCAGCCGGATCAGCGGCTCCGGTTCGAAGGACTGGATGATGCAACGGGCGTCGGAGCCCACGTAGCCGTAGCGCTCGAGGACGGGCAGTACGATGGCGGGAAAGTCATGGCCTTGGGCCGCGTGAAACGCCGTGAACTTCAGCTCCGGATAGATGCCCACATCGCGCCCGGTGACCTTGTTGAGGCCCTGGGTCAGTTCGATCAGCTCTTCCAGCGTCACGACGCGGAAGTCGCCGAGCTCCGGCGGAAAACGCACTGGATAGCGGGCGTCGCCCGTATCCGGCTCGATGCGCTCGTGAATCCGCAGTTGTCTGAGCTCGGCCAGCGTGAAGTCGACCACGTAGTGCTTGCCGTCGTCCCTCGCGCGTCCGGGGAAACGTACCCGCACGTCGCTGACCGCGTCGAGTTCCAGATCGTGCAAGGCCACAGGATGCCCGTCGGCGCTCAGTACCAGATCCGGTTCCAGGTAATCGGCGCCCTGGGCGTAGGCCATGGCGTAGGCGGCCAGCGTGTGTTCGGGCAGGTAGCCCGATGCGCCGCGATGGGCGATCACGAGCGGATCCGCTGTCGCGAGCGCTGCCAGGCAAAGAAGCCATCCAAGCATCAGGCGTTGGGCCATCGTTCCCCTCCGTCGGCGATCCTCCCTGCAAGGAGAGGATGTCTGTGGACGCCACGCGGAAGCGGATTGCAGCGGCCACCGCGCGTACAGACCCATCAGTCTAACCGCAGAACCTCACTTTCCGATGAGCCTCCTGCTGCCGATCACACGCATGCACGCGCCCTGCAGGGCCCGGTCCCGGATGCAGTGACGCGAACACGTTGAGGAGAAAGACGGGTTATCTGCGGACAGTGAAGATGAGGCCAACCACCACGAGAATGGCGCCGACGATGAAGTAGAGCATGGTCTCATCGGTGAAGCGTCCGGTCAGCGTCTCCGAGAGCTGCTCGGTGATGGACTGACTGGCGTTGTAACCGAAATAGAGGACGATGGCGCCGACGACGATGAGCACGATGCCGATGATCCTGGACTGCCCCATGAGATGGCTCTCCAATGGTAGGTGCGACAAGCGAGCGCCGTCCCTGGCGCTCTCTCTCAGTCGCTGAGGGACACCGCTTGCGCGGGCCCCGGCACAACGGTCAGGCGGCGTTGAAGCCCAGCATCGCCTTGGTCTCGAGGAACTCCTCGAGGCCCCACTTGCTGAACTCGCGGCCATTGCCGGACTGCTTGTAGCCACCGAACGGTGCACCCGGATCCACACCGGCCCCGTTGATGTGGACGTTGCCGGCACGCAGCTGCCGCGCCACCTGCTTCGCCCGCTCGGGATCGGCCGACGTGACGTAAGCCGACAGGCCGTAGATGGTGTCGTTGGCGATCCGCACTGCGTCGGCATCGTCCTTGTAGCCGATCAGCGACAGCACCGGTCCGAAGATCTCTTCCCGCGCAATGGTCATGTCGTTGGTGACATGAGAGAAGACCGTGGGTTTGACGAAGAAACCCCGGTTCATGCCGTCCGGACGACCGACACCGCCGGTCTCGAGCTTCGCGCCTTCGTCGATGCCCTTCTGGATCAGCCCCTGAACCTTCTCGAACTGGGCCTGGGAGACCAGCGGACCAATGGTGGTGCCCTCGTCGTTCGGGTCGCCCACCTTGATCTTCTCCGCGGTGGCCTTGGCAATCGCCGCCGCCTCGTCCATGCGCGCTTCCGGGACCAGCATCCGCGTCGGGGCGTTGCAGGACTGTCCGGTGTTCATGCACATGCCGAACATATCGCGGGAGATGACCTTCTCGAAATCCGCATCGTCGAGAATGATGTTCGGCGACTTGCCGCCGAGTTCCTGGGTGACGCGCTTGACGGTCTTGGCCGCATTCTCGGCCACGGAAATGCCGGCGCGGGTGGAACCCGTGAACGACATCATGTCGATGTCCGGATGCGAGGACATGGCCACGCCCACGGTCGGGCCATCACCGTTGATCAGGTTGAACACGCCTGCAGGGACGCCGGCCTCATCGAGGATCTCAGCGAAAATGATGGCGTTCAGCGGCGCGATCTCGGTGGGCTTGAGCACCATGGTGCAGCCCGCGGCCAGCGCGGGCGCCACCTTGGCGGCGATCTGGTTCAACGGCCAGTTCCAGGGCGTGATCAGACCACAGACCCCGATCGGCTCGCGCACGACTCGGGCACCGCCCACATCCTCTTCGAACGGAAACTCCTTCAGGGCGTTCAGGGTGTACATGATGTGCCCCATGCCTGCCGGCGCCTGGGCGGCATTGGCGAGGCCCATCGGTGCACCCATCTCCTTGGACACCGTGGCGGCCAGTTCACCCATGCGACCCTTGTAGACCTCGAGGATCTTCTCGAGCAGCGCGATGCGCTCCTCGCGGGTGGTCTGACTGAACGTCTCGAAGGCTTTCTTGGCGGCCTTCACGGCTTTATCCACGTCTTCGGCGTTACCGAGCGCGATGGTCTCGATGGCCTCCTCGGTGGAGGGATTGATCACCTCCATCGTGTCCTTGCCCACCGGATCGACCCACTTGCCGTCGATGTAGAACTGCTTTGCGTGTTTCATGAACCTTCACTCCTTCACTTGAAATGCTGCTTCCGTCTCGCTGGCGGGGCCCATGCCCCAAGCGACCGTTCGAGACGGGTCGTGTGTCTGGATCGCCGATACTACTGATGCGCAACCCATTCCCCAACCCCCGCACTCTGGGCCACCATGATCGCCCCGTCCCCCAAGGAGCCGACCCGATGCCGAAGCCGCCATCTCCCGAGCGCTACCCGAGGTCTGCGCGCACGCGCCTGAAGCGTCGGCCGGACCGGGCGCGCTACGACGTAGAGGCCGTGCACGCGGCCCTGGACGCGGGCCTGATCTGCCATGTGGGCTATGTGATCGACGGTGTGCCCTTCGTCACGCCCACGAGCTACTGGCGCGACGGCGACCGGCTGTACTGGCACGGTGCCGCAGCCGGCGGCATGCTCAAGCACCAGCAACAGGGCGTCCCGGTGTGCGTGGCCGTCACCCACTGCGACGGCATCGTGCTCGCCCGCTCCGCGTTCCACCACTCCATGAACTACCGCTCGGTGATGGCCTTCGGCACCGCCGAACCGATCACCGACGCCGCTGAGAAACGCCGGCAACTCGCGCTGTTCGTCGACCGGGTCGCGGCCGGACGCGATGCCCAGGTGCGCGCCCCCACCGCAAGGGAGCTGCGGGTGACCACCGTCATGGCTCTCAAACTCGAGGAGGTGGTGCTCAAGGTGCGCAGCGGGCCGCCCAAGGACGACGCAGCCGACATGGCGCTGCCGGTCTGGGCCGGGGTGCTGCCGGTGACCACCCGGATCGGTCAGCCGGAACCAGATCCCGATCTCGACCCGAACATCACCATGCCGAAGCACCTGCGCCGGACGCCGATCAATTGAGGGCGCCCTGTCACCGGCCGCCCCCTGCGGGTAGGCTTGGCCGGGGTTACAGGGGGCAGGCTCAGGCTTGAACGACGTCCACGGTCTCGATCTCGGCATCATCGTCGCCTACCTGGTGCTGATCACCGCGGTGGGAATCACCCTGTCGCGGCGCATCCATGACGCCCGGGATTTCTTCCTCGCCGGTCGCAGCCTCGGCTGGGGCATCATCGGCCTGTCCATCATCGGCACCAACGTCTCGGCCCAGAGCTACGTCGGCGCCGCCGGGGGCGCCTACAACTACGGTATCGCCCAGGCCAACTTCGAGTGGATCGGCGCCATCCCCGCCATGATCCTGGCGTCGCTGATCTTCATCCCGGTGTACTGGCGCGCCGGCGTGTACTCCATTCCCGAATACATGGGACTGCGCTACACCGTGGGCGTCAGGGTGCTGTCCGCGCTCATCGCCTGCGTGTTCTCGGTGTTCGCCATCGCGGTGTCGTTCTGGGCCATCGCCGTGACCCTGGAGATCTATCTCGGCTGGCCCATGTGGCTCGGCATCCTCGTCACCGGTGTGGTGGTGGGCCTGTACAGCATCTCCGGCGGGCTGGCGGCGGTGGCGTTCACCGATGCGCTGCAGGTGGTGATCATGTTCATCGGCGGGCTCGCCATCCTCTGGCTGGGGCTCTCGGAGGTGGGCGGTCTGGGCAACTTCGCCCGCTCCCTGACCGACGAGCATCCGAACCACCTGCAGACTTATCTGGCGGCAGACCACCCCGACTTTCCCTGGGTAGGCGTGCTGCTCGGCCTCGCGTTCGTGCTGTCACCGGCCTACTGGATCGGCAACCAGGCCATCCTGCAGCGCACCCTGGGCGCGAAGAGCGAGTGGGATGCGAAGGCATCCATGATGTTCGCGGCCTTCGCCAAGACCCTGGTGCCGCTGCTGATCGTGTTTCCCGGCCTGCTGGCCCTGGTGATGAAGGCGCAGATCGACTATCCGGATGCGGCCCTGCCCTGGGTGGTGAAGAACGTCCTCCCGCCCGGCCTCTCAGGGCTGATGTTCATCGCCATCATCGCCGCCCTGCAGTCCTCCCTGGATTCAGGCTTGAATTCCACCTCGCTGCTGATCACCCGCGACATCCGCGGCGTGTTGCAGCCCAACCGCGACGTCAGTCGGGACCTGGCCGTGGGGCGGGCCTGGACTTTGGCCATCCTGGTGGTCGGCATGGCCACCGCACCGTTGATCGGCGACCTCGGCGGCATCTTCTTTTTTATCCAGGTGCTGCTGTCCCTGTTTCAAGGGCCCACCATGGCGCTGCTTCTCTGCGGCGTACTCACCCGCTGGGCCACCCCGGCCGCGGGCATGATCACACTCATTGCCGGACTCACCCTCTCAGGCTTCCTGACGCTGATCGGCATGAACATGCTCTATGTGGCCTTCCTGAGCTTCGTCTTTTCCCTGGCCGTGGTGCTGTCGGTGAGCCGCCACACGCCGCGGCTGCCCGACGCCACTCTGGATCGGCTGGTGTTCCGACGTGACTGATCAGGAAGAGTTTCTGGAAGGCATCATCACCTGGGTGCAGTCCCTGCCGCTGGCCTGGGCCTACGTGGGCACGTTTCTGCTGTTCCTCGCGTTGCTGGCCGTGTGCTGGTCGCTGTCGCGTGCCCAGGTGCTTGCGGACGCACCGCCCGAACGCTGGCGCGACCTGCGGCTGTGGGCCAGCGCACTGATCGCGCTGCAACTCGGGCTCTATATCGTCTTCAGCTGACCGACGCTGTCAGGTACGGGTCGAGGATGCGGCCCATGTCCTCCCCCAGTTCACGTACGGCTCGTTGCGAAACGTCGCGTTCGGAGAAGGCCCTGAGCCCCATGATCTGGGCCTGGATCAGACGAGCCAGCCGCCGCGGCTGAGCGTCCGCCCGCAGTTCTCCTCGGAGGCGGGATTCCGTCAGGCGTGCCGTGAGAATGACCTCCACCTCGGCGAGGACCTGGTTGGCCTGCGCGCGGATGGCGGGTTCCTCGTCCCGCAGTTCGAGAATGGTCTTCACCAGCATGCAGCCTGGCACCGGCCAGTCCGCTTCCGGCCCTGCGCCGGCACAAGCTTTGGCCACTTCCCGCAGAAAGCGCCGAATGCCCTCGACCGGGCTGTCCGTTCCCGCTGCAACCTGCGCGAACTCAGCACCCATGCGCTGCGAGTAGCGTTCCAGCGCGGTGCCGAACAGACCGGCCTTGCTGCCGAAGGCGGCGTAGATGCTGCCAGGACGCATATCGAGCGACTGCTCGATGTCCTTCAGCGACGTGGCGTGATAGCCCCGCGACCAGAACAGGCGCACCGCCCGGTCGATGGCTTCATCGCGATCATGTGTGGAACTTCTTGGCATGGGCAGCATCCTAACTTGAGTGGTCACTCAATTACAGCTTGAGCGATCGCTCAACTATATGTAGGGTTGTGGAACAAGAATGCAAGGGAAAGACGGCGACTGTTCAGAGCGTCGTCTGGCAGCGGAGCTGCCTGTTTGCCACGATTCCTCGAGGGGGAGTGAACGATCATGAACGCAGAGGTCGCAACGGACTTCCGGCCCTTCACCAGCCTCACCGAACAGATTGCCGACCACCTGACCCAGAGTATTGTCACCGGTGCCCTGGCACCGAACGAGCGGGTTCAGGAGCAACACGTAGCACGGGCGCTCGGCGTCAGCCGCGGCTCGGTCAGGGAAGCACTGCTCATCCTGGAGCGCCGCCACCTGATCGAGATCGTGCCCCGGCGAGGCGCCCTGGTCAGTGGACTGTCCCGGCGCCAGTTCGATGATCTGTTCGATCTGCTGGAAGTGCTCTACACCATGATAGGTCAGAAGATGGCGACCCTGTGGGACGAAGAAGATAGCGTCCGCTTCGAACATGCCCTGGCGGACATCGCCATGGCGGCCGAAGCAGGCGACGTGGACGCCTACGCTGAAGCCTGCGAGGCCTTCCTCCATGAGGCGATGGGGCTGATCCGCAACCGCTATCTCGATGCCGTGGTCGACTCGATGCTGCCGCTGGCGCGACGGGCCCTGCACCGTCTCATACAGCTCGATCCGGACCTGCTTCCCGCCGGCGTGCGCTCCTGGCAGACGTGGCACGAGGCCATGGCCGCACAGGATCCGCAGGCCGTGGAACAGGCGGTCGGGCGTTGTTTCAGTCGCCATCGCGCGACCCTGACCCGGGCACTGGATGGCTGATGCCCGGCGTCGCTGAGGTTCGCGTCTGCCTGGTCCCGAAGCTGCAACCCAAGTGCTTCCCTCACCGGATGAACGCAGGCGCGCCCCGATGACGCTGCCAGAGACGGCTCGCCACGAGCAAAGCCAATGACACCGGAACCAGCCAGGCGAAGAGACCCGCAAACGCGCCGAGGCTGGGCATGCCGAGCAGCAGCAGGATGCTCGGCGCACAGCAGGCCCCGCCGGCAAGCAGCGCCGGAAACGCCGCCAGCACGCCACCGCTTCCGGTGCCCCG
The DNA here is from genome assembly GCA_007122315.1 of Pseudomonadales bacterium. Taxonomy (GTDB): domain Bacteria; phylum Pseudomonadota; class Gammaproteobacteria; order Pseudomonadales; family Azotimanducaceae; genus SLTB01. The sequence goes on from SKUB01000291.1 coordinate 8,997, forward strand.
GGAGACGTCCTGCTGTCCGCTGCGCATGGCGCAGGCGGCAGGCTGTCGCCAGAGCTGCCAGGCCCCGTCCAGATTGAGCGCCAACAGCACGCCCAGGACCGCCGCCAGCAAGGCATTGGTCGGACTGAACAACCACAGCACCGGCCCAAGTTCCAACAGCGCGATGGGCTCGAACTGCATCAAGCCCCGGCGGTCCAGCCAGGCACCCGGATCGCCGAGCATGATGCTCCAGCCCGCACCCGGAGCGCGGTCGAGGTCACCGAGCAGGTACAGATAGGCCAGCGCGTAGCCCGCACCGAGCAGCGCCACCACGCCTCGGGAATCACGACCCGCCATGGTCGATCACGTGCGTATCGGGATAGAACGCTGCCCAGGCGAACCACATGGCTTCGAACGCGTTCACCGGCTGCATGGCCTCACGGCCTTCGAATGCCGGGCCCGTAGCGTTGAAGGTGATCGCATCCGGGTCCACCTCCTGCTCGCCGCGGAAAACCCAGCCCGTGTCCAGGACCGGATCGTGAACGATCAGGTAGCGTCCGCCCGGTCCGCGGTGTTCCAGCACCCGCGCTGCCCGCAAGGTCTCGGGCTCGATGGCCACCGCTTCGTGCGCATCTCGAAACCCCAGCACTTCATGCTTGGCCGGATAGCGGCGATCCTCGTTCAGAACCGGAAAAATCCGGCGTGAATCGGGCACGTAGTACCCCTGCAGCGGGTTGTAGCTGCCATAGGGATCGCGATGGTAATTGCGCACGCTGCCGGTGCGGATGCTCAGCACCTCGGTGTCCGGATGCCGCTGCTTCCATCGTCCCCAGGTCGTCCAGATCAGGCGCACTTCCTCCAACCCCCGGCCTGCCAGCTCACCATCGATGCCGGCGGCAAGAATCTGCGGGTACTCCGTATCGGTGGCACGGTCATACATGATGAGATTGCTGTTCACGAGTTTGCCGGAGACCCCGAACTCGGTCTCACCGCGATCGAAGCCGATGGCCGTACCGGTCAGCGGGCAGTAGGTCACGGCCACGCGATGATCGCCGATGCTGTCGTTGACGATCTCATGCCAGACCAGGATGCGCTGCGGATAGGCACGCGCCTGACCATCGAGATAGAGACCCACGACGCGGTCCTCGTCATCGAGAAAACCGTCCGCCGCTTCGGCGCGCCCAAAGCGGGGTTGGTCGATGGACGGGATGCCGTCCTTGCCCGGACCGCCGTCCTGCCTGGCACGCCGGTAGTCGGCAAGGCGTTCCGGAAGCAGTACCGAATCGTGGTTGGGCGGCGCGCCGAACGCCACTGGCGTCCACAGCAGCATGGCGCCGAGCGCCGCTCCCATCAGATAGTTGAGCATGATCATCTCCTCGGAATGACTGCCTCATCTGACTCAGCGAATGACGCTGCGCTCCCCGGCGCGCTGTTAGACAATCGAACCCGAACCCGTTTTGAAGGCTGGGTGTAAGGATTCGGGCAGTGACACGACTGATACTCCGGAACATTCGGCCCAGACAGCAATCGGAGATGACATGACACGACTGCACGCTTACGCACACAGACTCATCAAGGGAACCGTAGTGACAACCCTCATCGCGGCGAGCGCCGTCATCGGCGCCGACTTCGAGGCAGCCGATACCTCCATGCGCGAGCACTACGCTCCGTTCCAGGAACTGCTCAGGGCGCATCTCGAGGAAAAGGATCTCGACCACGGTGGTCTGGTCACGGCTTTCGACTACCAGGGCGCCCTCGCTGCAGACGACACATCGGCGCTGCTCGAGGAGCAACATCGCCTCCTTGCCGCACTCGACCCGGACACCCTGGAAACGCGAGAGGAAGCCGTCGCTTTCTGGCTCAATGCCTACAACTATTTCATGATCGCGCACATCCTTAAGACCCCGCGCCGCGGCGAACTCATATCCAGCGTTCGCGACTATGGCCACATCTTCAACCCGTATCGGGTGTTCAGTCAGGACCTGTTCGACATCGGTGGACGCAAGTACAGCCTGGACGAAATGGAGAAAGGCATTCTGCTCGGCGACGCCTACAAGGAACGCGGCTGGAAGGAAGCCCGCGTGCACTTCGCTGTGAACTGCGCATCGGTGGGCTGCCCGCCGCTGCGTCAGGACATTTACCTGCCGTCGACGCTGGACGATGTGCTGACGGAAAACACCCGACGCGCGTTGAATACGCCGCGCCACCTGCATCTGGATGGCAACACGCTGCGGCTGACGCGCCTGTTCGACTGGTACGAACAGGACTACGTCGAAGAGAACGGCTCCGTACGGGACTTCATTGCGGCTTATGCGGAC
>SKUB01000295.1 GCA_007122315.1 Pseudomonadales bacterium
CTCAACGTCGTCAGCAGGCAGACAGCGAGCAGGAGAACGGGGCCGGGCAGGACCCGGAACCCGGATTTACCGCGTTCGGTTTTCATGGTTGTGCTCCCCACTTTTGTGGTTGTTCCCGTCGCACGTTCTGCGCGGGAGGACGATCCTTTTGCAATCGCAGGATCTCTTGTTTTCGGTCATATGTTGCAACAGGAGCGGTGCGGTGGTCATCCGCTACGCTGCCTGACCAGCCACCCTGGGCTGAGACCGGATTCACCGGAATCAGCAGTGCGTCTGGATACGATACGCTTTCATTCCAGTCCGAGCACCTGCTTCGCGATAACATTTTTCTGGATCTCGTTGGTCCCGCCGTAGATGCTCTGGGCGCGAGTGAAGAAGTAGTCAGCCACGGATGTGACCGGCCACGCTGGCGCGAATGGTCCCCCGCGGCCGCCATTCCAGTCCGCGTCGCTGCGGTCGGGAACGGCGCGCACGCCGAGATAGCCGGCGGCCTCGAGCCAGAGTTCGGTGATGGCCTGGGCCACTTCCGTCGAGCGCACCTTGAGAATGGAGGATTCATTGCCGGGTGCACCTCCCGTGGCTACGGCTGCGAGTGTCCGGAGCGTGGTGTACTCCAGTGTGGTGAGTTCCACCGCAACCGCTTCGTAGCGCCGTCTGAATTCCGGATCGGCCCAGAGCGTGTCGCGACCGTCACGGGTTTCCCGGGCGCAGGATTCCAGCTTGCGCATCTGCTCCTTCTTCCCTGCGATGTGCGCGTAGCTGGTGCGTTCGTGGGTAAGCAGATACTTCGCGTAGCTCCAGCCCTTACCTTCCTCTCCTACACGATTGGATTGAGGTACCCGTACGTTCTCGAAGCTGACCGTATTGAGATGGTGTCCGCCATCGATGGTGATGATGGGATGCACCTCCACCCCAGGGGTGTTCATGTCGATCATCAGGAACGTGATGCCCTGCTGCTTGCGCTCCTCCCGGGAGGTTCGCACCAGACAGAAAATCCAGTCTGCGAAGTGCGCCTGGCTGGTCCAGGTCTTGCTGCCGTTGACGATGTAGTCATCGCCGTCAGCGTCCGCTCGGCATTCGAGGCCGGCGAGGTCGGAACCCGCGCCCGGCTCCGAATAGCCCTGCGCCCAGAACGTGTTCGCCTTCAGGATCTCGGGGAGGAACCTGCGTTTCTGCTCCTCGCTTCCGAACGTGTACAGCACGGGAGCGACGTAGATGACACCCATGGGCACGATGGGTGCAGCGCCGGCGCGCTCGAGCTCTTCGTCGAACAGGTATTTCTCCGTGACGCTCCAGCCCGTGCCGCCGTGCTCCGGTGGCCAGTTCGCAGCCAGCCAACCACGATCGGACAGGGCGCGTTCGCTGCGCTGCAGGTCACTCTTGGCCAGGCTCTGGCCGCGTCGCCGCTTGGCGAGGATGTCCTGCGGATAGTCGTTGGCGAAGAACGCGCGAACCTCTGCTGCGAAGGCAAGTTCGGCTTCGGAGTAGCGCAGATCCATAGTGATTCCCGAATGGTGATGGCGCCAGAATGATAGCGCGGGGGCGCTGGCGTTGTCCGAGGACGTATCCTGGTGGCAGGAATTCGGACGCAACGAGGTGCGGTCGCCGGTCGTCCGCAGCACACCGGCGCACATTGAGAATGCGGAGGATCGAAGCCGTCAGGTTGCGTCAGGCGTTCCCGCCCTGAATGCAGGTGACGGCGCCCCCGCAGGAGCTGCCCGCTCAGGTCACTCGACTACGGTGACGTTGGCAGCCTGGGGGCCCTTCTGGCCCTCGGTGATGTTGAAGGAAACGGTCTGACCTTCCACGAGCGTTTTCCGGCCGGTGCCATTGATCGCGCTGAAGTGGACGAATACGTCCTTCTGGCCTTCCTGCTGGATGAAACCAAACCCTTTCTCGTCGTTGAACCATTTCACGACGCCGGTTACGAGCTGATCCAAGATCCGATACCTCATGCTGCCCGGGCGGCCCGCGCCCGCAATACCATGGAACTGCCCGACCCGGGGGCGGGCAGGTTTCCATATTACTCAATATCGGGTTTATGCAAAGGAGAGGCGACGGACGGTCGGCGTGCCGCGCAGGTCGTGCGGACACGCCGAACCGGAGGTGAGAGGAGGTTTCCTCAGAGGCGCTCGACGATGGTGACGTTGGCGAGACCGCCGCCCTCGCACATGGTCTGCAGGCCCCACTTCTTGTTGTGGGTCGCCAGCGCGTGCACCAGCGTCGCCATGAGCTTGGTGCCCGAGCCCCCCAGGGGATGGCCGAGCGCAATGGCGCCACCGTGGACATTGAGGCGGTCGCGATCGGCTCCCAGTTCCTGCAGCCAGGCCACGGGCACCGAGGCGAAGGCTTCGTTCACCTCGAACAGGTCGATGTCGTCGATCTTCTTGCCAGCCTTCTCCAGCGCCCGGCGGGTGCCTTCGATAGGCGCTTCCAGCATGATCACCGGGTCGCCACCGACCACGGTCAGGGTGTGGATGCGGGCGAGGGGCTCGACGCCCAGCGCCTTCAGGCCGGCTTCGCTGACGACCATCACCGCGGAGGCGCCATCGCAGATCTGCGACGAAGTGGCTGCGGTCAGACGACCGCCTTCAGCCAGCAGCTTGACGCCGGAGATGCCTTCCAGAGTGGCGTCCATGCGGATGCCTTCGTCGATTTCGTGCATCTGCTTGCTGCCGTCCTCGAGCGTGATCTCCACCGGCACGATCTCGTTCTTGAACCAGCCCTTCTCGACGGCCTGCCTGGCCTTCTGGTGACTTTCGAGCGCGAACTGATCGAGCACTTCTTTGGCCAGGTCGTACTTCTTCGCCATCATTTCGGCGCCGGTGAACTGGCTGAACTGCACCTTCGGGTAGCGCTGCTGCATGCCCTTGCCGTAGGGCAGACCGAAGCCGGCCTCGTAGGCGGGCTTGACCGCCGCACCCATGGGCACCCGGGTCATGGACTCCACGCCGGCGGCGATGACGCAGTCCATGGTGCCGGACATGATGGCCTGGGCGGCGAAGTGCAGGGCCTGCTGAGAGGATCCGCACTGACGATCCACGCTGGTGGCTGGAACGCTCTCCGGCAGGGACGAGGACAGCACCGCGTTGCGGGCGATATTCGTGCTCTGCTCGCCGGCCTGGCTGACGCAACCCATGATCACATCCTCGATCAGATTCGGGTCGGCCTTGGCGCGGGCGACAACGTCATCGAGCACGCGAGCGGCCAGATCGGCGGCGTGCCAGTCTTTCAGGCGACTGCCCCGGCGACCGCCAGCGGTGCGGCACGCGGCGACAATATAGGCTGCTTCTGCCATGTCACTTCCCTCTTTTCAGTGGTTTACAATGAATACCTAAATTTATTCCAGATAAATTAATTCGTTTCGCTTAACTCGAGACGGGCGGATTATGCCCGTGGGATCAGTAACTCGCCAGCGTGCACGGTTGGCTGCTGTCGACTGATCGGGCCGGGCCTTTCACGCCAAGGGCGCCGGTTTCGAGGCCCAGTGCCGCCAGCAGCAGCGCGTCACGCGACGGCGCGGGATTGTCTGTGGTCAGCAGGCGATCGCCTCCGAAGAATGAATTCGCTCCAGCGATGAAGCAAAGAGTCTGCGTCTCGCGACTCATGGCTTCCCGTCCGGCGGACAGACGCACCACGGACGCGGGCATCAGGATGCGTGCGACCGCCACGGTGCGGACCAGTTCCAGTGGGTCCAACTCGGGCGTGCCGTCCAGCGGTGTTCCGGCCACCTGCACCAGCATGTTGATCGGTACCGACTCCGGATGTCGCGGCTGGGTCGCCAGGGCATGCAGCAGCCCGATGCGATCCGTACGGGCCTCACCCATGCCGACGATGGCAGCGGTGACTCCTGGTTGCTGGGCATGAGAAGTGGGCTCTCCTGATGACGGGAACGGCAGGTTAATGGCGGAGGGCGTCGGACGGAAGGGTCTTCGGGTTATGCTCACCGAGCATCGAAGACGGGGAGGAGACCATGTGCGGTCGCTTCAACATGACGGCGGATCCCTTGACGCGGCTGTTCATGGCCATGGTCGGCCAGCCGTTTCCTGATGGCGACCGGCTCAACGTCGCGCCCACAGAGTTCGTGCCGGTGATCGCCGCCGAGGACGGCGAGCGGTGGGTGGCCGAGATGCGCTGGTGGCTGGTGCCGCACTGGGCCAAAGAGCCTTCCAGCCGTTACGCCATGTTCAACGCCCGCGCCGAAGGTCTGACGAAGTCGCGCGCGTTTCGCATGCCGTTCGCGCGTCAGCGCGCCATAGTGCCGGTGTCAGGATTCTACGAATGGCTGCGCGAGGGCGAACGGAAGATCCCGCACTACGTGGTGGCCGATGGCGGTGACGGGCTGCTGTTGGCGGGGCTCTGGGATCGTTGGCAGGGGGGCAAGGAGCCGCTGGAAAGCTTTACCCTGGTGACCACTGAGGCCCATTCGGCATTGCATTGGCTGCACCACCGGCAACCGGTGATGCTCGACAGCGAGGGCGCGAAGCGGTGGCTGGCCGAGGACGCGAAGACCGCTGAGCTGCAGGAACTCTGCGCGCCGGCGCTGCCCATGCCGCTGGCCGTGGCGCCAATGGACACGCGGCTCAACAATGCTCGCTTCAAGGATCCTGCCTGCCTCGAGCCCACCGGTCCGCCGCGTCACATCGACCGTGACGTCGAGCACTGACTGAGCAGCCTCAGTTCTGGCTGCTCCAGCCTTCCTTGATGGGCTCCGGCTTGCCGCGCTCCGCCACTTCGCGGTCGTGATCCTTCTTTGCCTGCAGCAGCTTCGGCATGTACTCGTCGAGCTCTTCGAGGGACCAGGCCTGCTCGTGCTGGAAGGACTTGATGATGGCCGGCTGCTGCATGATGCCCACGAGGCCATGCGCGACATGGATGATCTGGCTGGTGACGTGGCCGGCGGCTTCTGATGCGAGCCAGGTCACCACCGGCGCGATGTGCTGTGGCCCGCTGTCGATCAGGTCCTGATCGCTGACGGTTTCACCACGTCGCTCCCGCAGGGGGATCGTCATCCGGGTCAGGGCTGCCGGCGAAATGGTGTTCACGGTACAGCCGTACTTGGCCAGCTCCAGTGCCAGGACCCGGGAAAAGCCCGCGATGCCGGCTTTGGCGGCGCCGTAGTTGGACTGACCGAAGTTCCCGAACAGCCCGGATACGGAGGAGAAATTGATGATCCGGCAATGGGTCCGGTTGTGTTCGCGGATGAAGCGGGCGAAGGGGCGGCTGCAGCAGTAGTGGCCCTTCAGATGCACGCGGATCACCGCGTCCCAGTCCTCTTCTTCCATATTGAACAGGGTCCGGTCGCGCAGGATACCGGCGTTGTTCACCAGAATGTCGAGGCCACCGAAGTGATCGACCGCGCTCTGCAGCAGGCTCTCGCCGCCTGCGACCGTGGCGATGTCCTCGCCATGAGGAACCGCCTTGCCACCGTGGGCGACGATCTCGTTCGCCACCTCCTCGGCGATCCCGCCGCGGCCAGAGCCGTCGGTGTCGCCGCCGAGATCATTGACCACCACCTGCGCGCCTTCCTGCGCGAACATCAGTGCGATCTCCCGGCCGATGCCACGACCGGCACCGGTTACCGCTGCAACCTTGCCTTCGAGTACGCCCATTGCCGTTCTCCTCCTCGGTTCCATCTCCACCGGGAGTCTTTCAGTGCCGTCCGCAAAAGAAAAGGGCCGGTCACCAGAGGCGACCGGCCCTTCGCAAGCTGAAACAGGTTCAGGCGGACTGCTTGCCCAGTCCCAGCGGGTTGCCGTACTGGTGCTCCACCGGCACCTGGGGATCGGCATCCGGGTACTTGCCGAGTTCCATGCGGGCGATGGTGCGGCGATGCACTTCGTCCGGTCCGTCGGCGAGGCGCAGGGTGCGCTGGGATGCGAACATCTTCGCCAGCGGGAACACCTGCGAGACCCCGGCACCGCCGTGGATCTGGATGGCGTCGTCGATCACCTTGAGGGCGATGTTCGGTACGGCCACCTTGATCTGGGCGATCTCGGAGCGGGCGACCTTGTTGCCCACGGTGTCCATCATCCAGGCGGCCTTGAGCGTGAGCAGGCGCGCCATTTCGATGTTGATGCGGGCGTCGGCGATTTTGTCGTAGTTGCCACCGAGATCCGCAAGGCGCTTGCCGAAGGCCTCTTTCGACATACCGCGGCGGCACATCAGCTCCAGTGCCCGCTCGGCCACGCCGATGGAACGCATGCAGTGGTGGATGCGGCCCGGCCCGAGGCGGCCCTGAGCGATTTCGAAGCCACGGCCGGAACCGAGGATCATGTTCTCCTTCGGCACCCGGACGTTGGTGAAGCGCACGTGGCCATGGCCGTGGGGCGCATCGTCGTAGCCGAACACGTGCTGCATCTTCAGAATTTCGATGCCAGGCGTGTCACGGGGCACGAGGATCTGCGACTGCCGGGAATGCTTCGGCGCGTCCGGCTCCGTGACGCACATGACGATGAGGATCTTGCAGCGCGGATCGCCGATGCCGGAGGACCACCACTTCTCACCGTTCAAGACCCACTCGTCGCCTTCGAGGCGGGCTTCGAGACTGATCTGGGTCGCGTCGGAGGAGGCGGCGTAGGGCTCGGTCATGCAGAACGCCGAGCGCATCTTGCCCTCGAGCAGGGGCTCGAGCCACTGCTTCTTCTGCTCTTCGGTGCCGTAGCGCTCGATGACCTCCATGTTGCCGGTATCAGGCGCGGCGCAGTTGAACACCTCGGAGGAGAGCGGATACTTGCCCATCTGCTCGGCGAGGTGGGCGTAGTCGACGTTGGTCAGGCCGGCGCCACGCTCGGAGTGAGGCAGGAAGAAGTTCCACAGGCCCTTGGCGCGGGCCTTCTCCTTCATTTCCTCCATGATCGCGGTCTCGGTCCAGCGGCCGCCGGCCTCCACCTGCTCGGCGTATACCTTCTCGTTTGGAACCACGTGTTCTTCGATGAACGCCATGACGTCGTTCAGGAGCGGTTTCACCCGCTCGGATACTGACAGGTCCATGATCTCTCGACCCCTTATTGGTTGGATGAAAGGCAACCCCGGCAGGGAACGCCGGGATACCCGATGCCGGGAAGCCCGATGGTGGATGCGTGTCGGCCGAGTCTAATACAGGCGCTTCAATGGAAGCGAACCGTCCGGCAGGACCAGGGCGGTTTCCGACGTCTCCCCGGGAGGGGTACCCTGCGCGAACCCGAACCGCCGCCTGGAGGCCCCATGACCGACCCGCTGCACGGTGAACGCACGACGGAACTGCTGGACGGGCTCTGGGGGCAGGGCGTTCGGCGCATGAGCCTGCTGATGCGCCACTCCGCCCGGGAGTACGCGCCCGGCAAGCACGATCTGGAGAACCCCTTGACGGAGGAGGGGCGGCGCCTCGCCCACCAGTTTGGCAGCCGGTTGCGGCCGGAGCTGGCGCTGCGGGCCTACGCCAGCCCGGTGGCCCGCTGCGAGGACACGGCAGAGCTGATCCACGCCGCTCACCGGGAGATCGGTGGCCGCGGCCGGGGTGGCTCACGCCCTGTGGAAGGCCTCGGGGTGTTCTACGTCCTCGACCAGATGAAGATGTTCAAGGCCATGAGCACCTCCACCGAGGGCATGGGCAGCTTCGTACGGGCCTGGCTCGATGGCCGGGTCCCCGAGGACATCATGCTGCCGGGTCCGCTGGCCGCCCGCAGTCTGCTGAAGCTCCTGATCACCCGGCTGGAGACGCAGAACGCGAGTCCTGCACTCGATGTCTGCGTCAGCCACGACCTGACCCTCTACCTCATGCGTGAAATCTGCCTCGGTCTGTCCCGCGAATCCCACGGCGACGTGCTCTACCTGGACGGCATGGTGGTGTTCGAGCGCGACGGCGACTGGTGCGCCGCCACCCACGACCAGCCCCCGAAGTCGCTGGCGCAGCTCCTCGGCGGCGGCCCTGCAGTGGACGCGCGCATCGCGTGAGCCGGCCGTCGCGTCCCGCGGGGCGACCATCATGGATGCCCGCTGCCGCGCTCCTGAATTGACCCGCTGCCGGCTGCCGGGCATGCTCGAACGTCACGGGCAATCGCTGTTGAGCCGATTTTTCATGCGTAACCGTCATTCGTTTCTGTCGCTCGTAGCCGGCGCCGGCCTGCTTCTCGCTGTCGCCCATGCTGCGGGCGGCGATCACCCCCGGGCATCGGTCAACTTCGTTGATCGCGACGGCCACGACCTCGGTACCGGCGTGCTCATCGAAGGCCCTCACGGGGTGCTGATCGATCTCGATCTGTATGGCCTGCCTCCCGGACGCAGGGCCATTCACGTGCACGCCGTCGGTACCTGCGACGATCCAGACGAGGGCTTCGTGGCGTCCGGCGGGCACCTGAACCCGGAAGGCCGCAAGCATGGCCTGATGAATCCTGACGGTCCCGACAACGGCGATCTGCCGAACATCATCGTGCGCGAGGACGGCACGGTGCAGGTAGAGTTGTTCACGCAGCTCGCCTCGCTGCACGGCGCGCCCGGCCGTCCGGCCATGCTGGATTACGACGGAGCCGCGCTGGTGATCCACGAGCAGCGCGATGACCACTACAGCCAACCGATCGGCGGGGCCGGTGCGCGCATCGCCTGTGGCGTGATCCACGCCGACGAGTGATCGCCCGCATCGCGATTGGCATTGTCGTATTGTCAGCATGCGTCATGGCACCCGCTGCGCTGCAGAGCCAGCGTGGTGTCGATGTCATGGCGCTGCATGAGGACGGCGTCGGCCCCATGCGTCTCGGTCGCGACTTCGACGAGGTCGAACACCTGGCATTCCGCACAGCAGGGGAGTCGGCTTCTTCCGGAATCGGCTGCAACGGCCTCGCCGAGATCCGTTACCACGGCACGCTCGGCGGACAAGCCGTCGGTGTCATGGCCATGACCGGCAGCAACCACATCGAGACCGTCGAGATCACGCTGCAGCAGCCGACAGCTGCCCGCAGCCACGACGACTGCCTCATGCTCCGCGACCGCTTCGCCGAACCCTTCCTCGCTCGCTACGGCGCATTCGACGCCAACTGGCAGGTCAACAAGCCCGTATCCAGGGAGACACTGGCCCGAACAGGTCCGGTCCTGGTCGAGGCACGCTGGTTCCACAGGGGTACCGACTGCTACATCAGCGCGCGCTACGGTGATTTAAGGGCTAGGCGATAAGGTCGAACAGTTCCCGTTGTGCGTGGCTGCCGCCGATGCGGTGCAGATCTTTCCTGAAGGTGTGGTGCAGGGCGGCTGCACGCGCTCGCTCGCCGTTGTTCAGGGCAGCGAGAAAGGCAGCCACGTCGAGTGCGACCTCCCGAACGACCCGGCCCTGATCGGTGTCGGTCGTGGCCCAACGATGCAGCGTTGCCATCAGAACATCTGCCGCCGTGCTGCGAGTCTTCAGCAGCGGCATCAGGTAATGCAGGCTGGCAAACACCAGTTCAGCGTCCTGCACATGCCGTTCGGCGATCTCGGCCAATGGCTGCCAGCGCTCACCGACATCGCAGCCTGCGGCTTCGAGGCGCAGCAGCAGGGAGCTGGCGTTGCACAGGTCGAGGTAGAAGTCGTCCTGCACCGCCGGTGAGATGTCCTCGTCATAAATGATGAGAACCTGCTCGAGATTGCCGGCTGCAAGGTGGAACAGCGATTCATGCCAGCAGAGGTGAAAGCGGAAGTTGTTGCCCCCAGCCCACTGCGGACGCATGCCCTGCAGCCAGCAGATGCCCTCGTCGACGCGACCCTGCATCTGCATCACATGGGCCACCGCGTGGATTGCCCACAGGTCCATCGGATTGCGCTCCACCGCCGCACGCCCGAAGCGCTCGGCCTCGATATAGTCACCAGCTTCTTCGAGACCGAAGGCGTACATGCCCTCGATGTAGCCTTCCAGCCGGTGCCCGGCATAGGCGTCCAGACGTGCCGCCACCGAGTCGCGCATCTGTTGGCTATCGCCATGATAAAAATACAGATAGTGGAGCATGCGCAGGCTGAGGGCGTCGTGAGGATAGGCATTCAGCATGGTCTCGAAGTGGCGCAGCAACGCGTCGAGGTCTTCGGCGACCCACATGCCGAGTGCCGTGACGTGACTGCGCTCCCAGGCGGTGCCGGCGCCGCCCTCGACGTGGCTGGCCAGCGCACGTCGAAGCTCGGCTGCACGCTGCCCGTTGATGCGATCGCCTGCCAGTTTCGTCAGATAACCCATCAGGCAGCGGGCCATCAGATTGTCGGGGTCATCGACGAGGATCTGCCGAATGATCCGCGGGGTGTCGGCGCGACTCGCCAGGTAGCTTTCGATCGCGATATCGAGCGCGCTGGCAGCCGAGGGCGACGTAGTCGACAGGGGCAGCCCGTCCTGGGTCTGCATCATTTCGATCGCTCCCATGGAATTTCCGCCTGACGTTTTATTCGAGGGGTCGGCTACCAGATCGTCTTGACATGTTTGTAGGCTTGGATCTTCGCATCGCTTGTGATCAGAGGGGTCGAGAGTCGTCTCGCCAACGCCACAATCATTCGATCAGCGGGGTCCAAGTGAAATTCACCCGGCAGTTTCACGGATTGCATGGCGATGTCGTTATCTATGGGGACAAAGCGAACTCCCTCGATGGCGGCCACGGTATCGATCCAGTCTTTGACATCCATCGTCAGAGTCAGACGACCCTTGTCTACGAGCAAAGCGATTTCCCAGGCCGTGATCGTGGCGATCAAGACCTGTCCTGCATCGCTGCTGATCTCTTTCTTGATGGCTTTGCGTGCCCTGTCGGAGAGTTGCGCATCGTCGTCCACCCACCAGATCAAGGCGTGGGTGTCCAGGACGATCATGTCAGCGCGTTCCAGTCTTGCTCACCGACCGGCTCGGTCGGGTCGAGATAGTCCACCACGCTGCCGCGGAGCAGTTCGAGTGGAGACCGCTCGCGGGATCGGTATCGGCGCACCTCGATCGTCGGCTTTCCGTGGTCGGTGATGAGAACAGACTCGCCGGTGGCCTCGACCTCGCGGAGAATCTCCAGGGCCCTCGCCTTGAACTGCGATTTGGAAACTTCGGGTTCCATGAAAACCACCCTAGTCATATGACTATCGTCATTATTATAGTGTCCAGCACATCTCGAGCAACATCCAGACTGCATTGCCTTCCTCGACACGCCGCTTGCCTGGCGCAGTGACTGATGAGTGGTTGCGACTTTCGGGACGACGGCTCAACTACGGCAGACACACCCGATAGGGCAAAGGGCCATGCGCATCATGGCCCTGCCGGAGTCTGAAGCCTGCCCAGCGTTTACTCGTCATCGATCCGGTGGGCGTGGAAGATGCGATCGAACCCGAG
>SKUB01000253.1 GCA_007122315.1 Pseudomonadales bacterium
CGGCCGACGCCGGTGGCCGCCTCGAGGTCCTTCATCTTCAGGCGCGCGCCCAAGCTTCCGCTCCCGTCAGTGAGGATGCAGAACCACCGGCATGTGGGTGTAGCCCTTGACGAAATTCGAGCTGACCCGGGTCGGTTCGCCCACCAGTTCCACGGTGCGGAAGCGCTTGAGGATCTCCTCCCAGACAACGCGCAGCTGCATTTCCGCCAGCCGATTGCCCATGCAGCGATGAATGCCGTAGCCGAAGGAGACATGACTGCGGGCGTTGGGCCGGTCGATGATGAGCCGATCCGCATCCTCGAAGTGCGCCTCGTCACGATTACCCGAGACGTACCACATGATCACCCGATCGCCCTTGCTGATCTTGCGGCCGGCCAGTTCCGCATCGCAGGCGGCAGTGCGTCGCATATGGGCCAACGGCGTCTGCCAGCGGATGATTTCGGAAACCATGTTCGGGATCAGCGTCGGATCGTCACGCAGCTTCTGGTACTCATCCGGCCAGGTGTTCAGCGCGAGGATGCCGCCACTGATGGAATTGCGCGTGGTGTCGTTGCCGCCCACGATGAGCAGCACCAGATTGCCCAGGTACTCCATGGGCGACATGTTCTTGAATGCAGGGCTGTGCGCCATCATCGACACGAAGTCCTGCCCAGGCTCCTTCTCACGGCGCTGCCAAAGCTGCGTGAAGTACTCGAGGCACTCCATCAGATGCGCCCGGCGCTCCTCTTCGGGCATGGTCAGCCCGCCCGTCTGGGGACTGGACGTTGCGCAGTCGGACCAGAACGGCAGCTTGTGCCGGTCTTCGAATGGCACGTCGAACAGGGTCGCCAGCATGCGCGTGGTCAGTTCCACCGACACGGTGCTGACCCAGTCGAATTCCTCGCCCACCGGCAAGCCGTCGAGGATATCCGCCACCCGCTCCCGGATGAGCGGCTCGAGGTTCGCGAGCTGTCGCGGCGCTACCGCAGGCTGCACGCCCTTGCGCTGCTCGTCGTGCCGCGGCGGATCCATGGCGATGAACATGGGGATGTCGAAGTCCTCTGCAGGATCGCCGATGACGATTACCGGCTCCGAGGAATACACCTGATGGTTCATGTCCACGGCCTTGATGTCATCGAGGCGGGTGACCGACCAGTAGGCACCGAACGGGCTGTCCGCATGGTAGTGAACCGGGTCCTCGGCACGCAGACGCGCGAAATAGGGCTGCCAGCAGTTGCGCTCGAGCATGCGCGGATCGGACACGTCGATGTCGTCCAGCGCGCAGGTTGCGGGGTTCGGCAGCGGCGGCTGCGTATCATTCAGAACGGCTTCGGCCATGATGGCTCTCCTCCCATGCGTTATACGTACTGATACTACGCATATTGGCCGAACCCGGGCAAGCGCCGCCTGCCCGCAAAGGTCGGGGCGGCGGAGACGCGCAGTCGGCGAACGGCTAAGCTCTCGCCGTCAGGGACGTCGCGGAGATGAACAACATGCCGGCAACGCTGTATCGCCTCGCTGCTGCGCTGATCAGCTTCGGATCGTGACGGCCAAGACCGTGGAGCTGCTCGCCATCCCCGACCCGGCAGCGGGCCGACTGCATGGGCTGCGTCCCCAGTTCGTCGATCCTCGCGTCGAACGGGGATTTCAGGAAGCAAGTCTCGCCGAAACCCGCAGCGGCATCATGCTGCTGGCAACTGCGGGCATGATCGCCGCCCTCGTCACACTCTACGGCGGCTGGACCTACCTGCCCCACGATCATGCGGCCTATCTGCTCGGCCAGGGTATCCGGACCACCCTGCTGCTCGGCTCCTGCGCCGGCATGATCGTCGCCCTGCGTGCCCGCCATCATGAGACGCTCCTGTGGACCGGAAGCCTGCTGCTGGCTGTGGGCTGCCTGACTCTGTCCCTGCGCATGACTACGCCGCCACTCGCGGATGCAGCACTGCTCGAGGCACTGTTCCACCTCAATCGCGATGGCGCCACGCTGCTGCTGATTCTCGCGGTGGCAGTGCTGACCCTGATCGTCGGCCACTTCATGCTCAACGCTCTGCTGCTCGCGCTCGCGCTCGCGAGCTTTCTCGCCATCGTCAACACCTGGCCGAGCGGTGTCGACAACACGGCAAGCTTCAACTACGCGTTCACCACGGGTTATGTGTTCGTTCTCGCCCTGGGCCACGGCATCCAGCGCATACGCCGGCAGGTCTACGTCACCCGACTGCAGCTGCAGGAGGCCAACGCGCAGCTGCTCGAGCAGGCAACGCGTGACTACCTGACCAACTGCTTCAACCGCCGCCACTTCTTCACGGTGGCCGAAGCCGAGCTGGATCGGGCCGCACGCCACGAGTCGCCTTTGAGCATCGCGGTGATGGATCTCGATCATTTCAAGAGCATCAACGACCGGCACGGCCACGCCTGTGGTGACAGCGTCCTGAAACAGGTGGTGGCGGTGGTGCAGAACGGGCTGCGCAGCAGTGACATCCTGGCGCGTGTCGGGGGAGAGGAATTCTGCCTGCTGTTGCCCGAGACGGATCTCGTGGAGGCGCGCGCGCTCACCGAGCGCCTGCGTCGCACCATCGCCGCCACGCGGTTTCGCCACGGCGATCTCGAGCTCGACATGTCGGCGAGCTTCGGCATTGCGCAGTGCGGGCAGGACGAGCGGCAGATCGACACGCTGCTCGAACGCGCTGACCGGGCTCTCTACGAAGCCAAGCGCGCTGGCCGCAATCAGGTCCGCCTTGCCGCTGAGCCGACCAGCGTGACGTCGTCGAAGCAGTAGGCGAACCGATCCGAACCGGCGCGACACTCGGCGCCCGTTCCGGATTCACGTCATCGCCAGGCGCGACGCGCGCAGTCCGCGATAGATCTGCTCCAGACGCCGTGCCGCCGCAGAGGCGGACCATTGTGCGGCATGCTCGCGCGCCGCTGACCTGAGCCGCGAACGCCATGCCCCGTCTGCCAGCAGGGCGGCTACGCGCGCGGCAAACGCCTCGGGATCCAGGGGAGCGATCAGCGCGCCGGAGCCCTCCTCGAGCA
>SKUB01000066.1 GCA_007122315.1 Pseudomonadales bacterium
GCCTTGAAGCGAAAGCTCAGACTCAGCGGGCGTGCTTCGTCCACTCGCTCGAAGGTTTCACCCTCCACCCGGGTCGCACGGTAACGCCGTGTCTCGCCGTCCATGGTGATTTCGACCTCGGGATTGCTCTGCAGGCGCCAGTACCACAGTCGCGGCCAGTGATTCACGCCGACGTAGAGTTCATCGTCGACCCAGATCTGGGTGACGACCCGGTCGTGCCCCTCACCGTCGTCGTCGAAGGTGGTGAGCATCATCGTTCGATCACTTTCGGGCTGGGTGATGCCGAGCCAGGTCTCGAAGTAGACGACCCGGCCGATGTAGGCCAGGACCAGCAGTACCGCGATGATCTTCACGTAGCGCATGGTTCTCCTCCCCCTTCAGCGTCGTTCCAATCCCTCGAGTTTCTCTGTCTCGCGCCACTGCTCGAGGATGCGGAAAAACTTCACCGGCCCCTTGCCGTAGCTGCCGTCCTGGATGCTGCGCCGGTTCGGTTGGCCTTCGTTGTTGTAGTAGCCCGGCGTGCAGGAGGCAAGGAAGTCCTCGTTGAAGCGCGAAACGCGGATGATCTCCTCCACCCAGGCATCCTGGGCGGCTCGGGTTGCCTCGATCACCGTCGTCCCGTCCTGTCGGCAGCGGTCGAGAATCCATCCTAAGTGCCGGGCGCGTTCGTCCATGGCGTGGGGAAAATTCGTCGTGAAGGCGCTTTGCGCATTCGAGGCGATGATCAGGTTGGGAAAGCCGTGCACGAACAGGCCGTGCAGGGAGCACATACCGTCCTTCCAGGCATCGCTCAGCGTGAGGCCGTCGCGACCGGTGACGTCGTAACCTGCGCGCTGGGTGAAGGACGTACCGACCTCGAAACCGGTGGCGAAGATGATGCAGTCGACTTCGAATTCCTCGCCGTTGGCCACCACGCCGCGTTCCGTGAAGGCTTCCACACCGCGCCCGTCCGTGTCGACCAGGCGCACGTTGGGGCGATTGAACGTCTGCAGGTACTCGTCGTGAAAGCAGGGTCGCTTGCAGAACTGCCGATACCAGGGCTTGAGCGCCTCGGCGGTTTCCGGGTCCTCGACGATGGCGTCCACGCGGGCGCGGATCTGGTTCATCTTGCGGAAGTCCG
Source organism: Pseudomonadales bacterium (assembly GCA_007122315.1). Classification (GTDB taxonomy): domain Bacteria; phylum Pseudomonadota; class Gammaproteobacteria; order Pseudomonadales; family Azotimanducaceae; genus SLTB01. The sequence continues at coordinate 1,121 of SKUB01000066.1, forward strand.
CCAGCTCCATGAGCCGCGGGACCTCCTCACGCGGAATGTCGGTGCCGCGAAAGTTGGCCATGGAGATCAGGTTGCGGATGATTTCAGTCCAGCCGTCCTGGACGAGATCCTTCTCGACGATGCCGCCGGTGGTGAGGACGTTGAAATTCTCCATGCGCTCCCGCTGCCAACCCGGATACAGGCTCGCCGCCCACTCGGGATCCGTCGGTCGGTTATTGCGTACGTCGATGGAGGAGGGCGTGCGCTGGAAGACGTAAAGCTCCTTCGCCGTGGCACCGAGGTGCGGGACGCACTGCACGGCGGTGGCGCCGGTGCCGATCACCGCGACGCGCTTGTCCTCGAGCTTGTCGAGGTTCCCCTCGGGTGAGCCCCCCGTGTAGTCGTAGTCCCAGCGGCTGGTGTGGAACGTGTGGCCGCGGAAGGAGCGGATGCCGGGAATGCCCGGCAGCTTCGGCCGGTTCAGGGGGCCGTTGGACATGATCACGAAGCGGGCGCGCATGGCGTCGCCGTGGTTCGTACGGATGATCCAGCGCTCAGAAGCCTCGTCCCAGGAAAGGTCGGAGACGGCCGTCTGCAGACACGCGTTACGGTACAGGTCGTAGTGCCTGGCGATGGCGCGCGAGTGCTCCAGGATCTCCGGTGCGAAGGCGTACTTGGAGGTCGGGACGTAGCCGAGCTCCTCGCACAGCGGCAGGTAGATGTAGGCCTCCGTGTCGCAGGCCGCGCCGGGATAGCGGTTCCAGTACCAGGTGCCGCCGAAGTCGCCGGCCTCCTCGATGATGCGCAGATCCTCGAAGCCGAGCTCACGCAGGCGCGCGCCGGTGATCAGGCCGCCGAAGCCGCCGCCGATGATGACGATCTCGACCTCGTCGGTGAGCGGATCCCGTTGCAGCGGCGCATCGATATAGGGGTCGCCCGAGTAGTGTTCGAACTCGTCTGCGATGCGCACGTACTGACTGTTGCCGTCCGGGCGCAGACGCTTGTCGCGCTCGATGCGGTACTTCTCGCGCAGGGCATCCGGATCGAAGTCCGGAGGCTCGGTGGCGAGAGGCTCGGTGGCGAGAGGCTCGGTGGCGAGAGGCTCGGTGGCGAGGCGCTCGGCCTCCTCGGGGCGGATCATCGCAGAATCAGACATCAGGTCGTTTCTCTCTCAGATGAAAATCGTGCCACGAGCGTAGCCGCGCAGGACGGCGCGGCGGGCTCCGTCTTCGAGCGGGAGGGCGAGATCCGCGGTCGGCTCGTAGTGGTAAGGCGTTTCTTCGGGCCGGTGGGCGCTGCGGGCGTCGATTGCGAGTTGTACTAGACGGGCGCGCTCGGCGATGACCTTGGCGTCGTAGCGACGGCGGCCCGCAGGAGCGTCTTTCGCCGGGCGTGGCATCTCGACCTCAACCCCCTCCACTGCGTTACGGGGGAAAAAGCCCCAGACGAAGGAGATGCGCGGATCGGGCGAGGCATTGGCGAAAGAGCCATGCACGCACTGGCGGTTCTGAACAGCGACGTCGCCGCGTTCGCAGAGCATGGGCACGGCGTCCGGCAGGCGCGTGGAGCCGCCGTTCGCGGCAACGCGGGCGCGCAGGTCGACGCGGCCGTGGCGGTGGGTACCCGGGACGGTCCACAGGGCGTTCGCGGGGGTGGTGCGATGGAGTTGCGCCATGAAGTTCACGCCGTGGGAAAGTGGGTGCCAGGTCGGGCTGTCCCAGTGCGTGGTGCCGTCCTGGTGCCAGGCGATGGAGGCCCCGAGTCCCGGCTCCTTGAGGAAGATGCTGTCGTTGTAGGGAACGAAATCCGGTCCGCAGATCGCCTCGGCGACACGCAGGACATCCGGGTGTGCCGACAGGCGCAGGGCCGAGTCCATGGATTCGAACAGCCCGAGCATCAGAAAGATGGCCGA
>SKUB01000088.1 GCA_007122315.1 Pseudomonadales bacterium
CGCCGCCGAGGAAGGCAATCAGCGGCTGCACCGCGCGGTCCCAGACCTCGGGCCCCAGCGCGATCGCAAGAGCAAAGCCGCCGATGAGTCCGGCCGAATGAATCACCCGCGCGCGGGTACCGTAATGTCCCCCGCGAACTTCGGCGATGGCGTGATCGAGTACCAGCAGGTGCACGCCAATGGCCACCACGTAGATCCCGGTGACCCAAGGACCGTGAGTCACGACATGGTGGGGGAGCAGGAATGCCAGGCCGGCGTTGAACAGCGCAAAGGTGATCAGCAGCAGGCGATAGACCCGTTCGTTCTCGCGCCTGACTGTTTCGGCCGCGCGATGCCGATGAGCCCACACTTCGGAGCCGTAGAAGACCACGAATCCGAGCAGGGCGATGGCGAAGGCGAGGCGACGTCCACTCGTGTCCGGCTCATCGCCGGCAATGAGACCGGGCGCTCCGAGTTCGGGCAGCAGCTTGAGGAAGAGATAGGCGGTGGTGATCCCCGCAAGGCAGGAGTGAACCGGGCTGCGACGCGTACCAACCACGTGGTGGAAGCGCCCGGCCAGCAGGTGAATGCCCACCAGCAGGGATGTCGCCAACGCTGTCCAGAGAATCACGCCCGTCATCGGCGAATCCCCGACTCGCACCTCAGGGTGGTCACGGCAACCTCGTTCAATGATCGAGCATCGAAGTAGAACAGGTTGGCGCCGGGCATTGTACCGGGCGCAGCAATGGTCACAGCCAGTGAGCATGCGGAGAGGTCAGAGCCTGCTGGCTCTGAAGTCAGGTAGCACAACGCTTTCGGTTGCATGTCCGCGGGTGCGGGAATCCGCAGGTCTGGAGGTGTCCGTGCCCGCTATCTATCGGGTCCGGCCCCGCTGCGCTTGCAGCGGGGCCGGCCGAAATTCCAGGAGTCGGTCAGAACTCCGTACGAATGCCCAGCTGAATGGTGCGGCCGAGCGGATTACCGATGAACGGATCGTAGCTGATCTCGAGGCGTGCGCCCGAGGGATCGCGGTCGAACAGGTTCACGACCGACAATGAAGCGGTGGTGTTCTCAATGACTTCGTAATTGATGAACAGGTTGTTGGAGTAGAAGCTTCTCACCTTCTGACCAAAGGTGATCTCGACGAGCTGACCCGGATTGGCAGAATTAACCCCCTGCTGAACCGAGATCGGCGCGCGATTGTCCTTGACGCCGTCGATGTAGGTGACTTCGTAACGGACGTTCGCCCGGCCGCGGTTGTAGTTGGCAAAGAACGTCCCACGCCAATCCGAAATCGTGCCGGGGAAACGATCGTAGTTCGTGAAGCCCACTGCATCATAGCCCTGGCTGACCAGGGTGCCGTCGAGAATGAAGTCGGCGAGTTTGTACTCGAGCACGTAGCTGATGTCCGCACCGAGGGTCAACTCACCATCCATCAAGCCCGGGAACGACTGCATGACCGAGAGATCGATGCCCGAGGTCTCTGCCTTCGGCCCGTTGACGATGTCCGCACGAACCCGGGCAATGTCGTTGGCAACCGTGACACCCTGCGTGCAGGTGTTGTTGTTGTTGAACACGATCAGGTCGCGAAGTGCAGCATCACAGTTGACGGTCTGGTTGCCGTCGCCGATGCCAGCCACCGCGGTGGCAACCACGTTCGGCGGAACAGAAGTGATCTGATCCTTGAACGTATAGCTCCAGTAGTCGGCGATGGCGCGGAAGTTGCCGACTTCCAGGATGGCCCCGACGTTCCAGGTCAGCGCCTTCTCCGGCTGAATCGCAGGGTTGCCGAAGAAGTCGATGGACTTGAAGTTGTTGCCCGCAGCGGCGATACCCTGCAGACCGGTGATACCGCTGGCGGCGCGGTTGAGCGGCGTAGGACCACGGAAGGTCGTACCGACCGACCCGCGCAGCGCCAGCATATCCACGACCTGCCAGCGCATGGATGCTTTGGGGTTGGTGGTCGATCCCGTCTGTCCGCCGTAGTCCTCATGACGCACCGCGAGCTGCATGTCGAGATTGTCCAGAATCGGAATACCGAGCTCGGCAAATACCGCCCAGACCTCTTCGTCCAGGCGCTGCGGCAGGAACTGGCCGAGGAAGATGTAGGGACCAGTCCGGAACGCACAGGTGGTATCTCCAGGCACCGGGCACGGCGTCACGCGAGGATCGGACAGGTTCGTGGTCGTCCGGGTCTCGTACTTGCCGCGACGATACTGCGCACCGACAGCCCAGCCGATCGTACCTGCCGGCAGTTCGAATCCGATGTCCTCACCCGTGAGGACCGCATCGAGAACCAACAGATCCTGACGTTGAATGTTCACCGGATCATCGAACAACCACGCCACCAGATCGTCGTCATTCCGGTTGGCGGGCACGAAACCGGGGTTCGTCAGCCCGAGAGCGGGATTGCCTTCGTAGGCGTTGGAGAAGGGGTTGAAGAACTGGCAGGTGGAATCAGGTGAACCGAAAGCAATGCCGTTGCAGTTCGGGCCGCCAAGGCCGTTCATGGCGTTCTGAAGCCGATCGATCTGGATATCTGTCGTCATGCGGCGATGGCGTGAATCCGAGTAGGTGATCCCCACGTCCCAGCCAATGCCGTTGTCCATCAGACCGTCGATGCTGGCACCAAAGCGCAGAATGTCGTACTTGCGGAAGCCGCTCTGTCCGCCGCGACCGCCGGTCGTTGCGTTGCCGCCCGCGCCAAGCGGACGCCACAGCGTCATGAGCATGAGATCCGTGGCATCGATCGTGCCCTGTGGCAGGCCCGACTGCTGCATCGCAGTAAGTGCTCCCGGGTTGTTCGCGAACGGCGTATCGCCGATGCTACGCACCGAGTAGACATTGACACTGCCTGGACCATTCGGACCGGACGTCGGCGGGTAGCCAGGCGAAAAACGTATGTCGGGAATGTTCGTTTCCGCGTACATCGCATTGACGTTCAGGTTCACGTTCTCCGACAGCTGCGTGTTCGCCTGGACGAAGAACTGATAGCGGTCGGTCTTTTCCACCAGATTGTCGA
>SKUB01000053.1 GCA_007122315.1 Pseudomonadales bacterium
CGGCGTGGGAGGCGGTCAATGCAGCGACGCAGCATGTGGGTGGCCGTGGCGGTCGTCGCCGTCCTGACGCTGCTGTTGGCCCAGACGTGGCAGGTCTCTACGCCCGAAATTCTCGGTGCGACCGGACAGCCAAGCCCGTACGCCATCGCCACGCTCGAGCAGGTTCGCATCAATGGCATGAATCAATGGCTGCTGATTCGCGGTCACGACCGACGTCAACCGGTGCTGCTGTGGCTGCATGGAGGTCCCGGCGCGGCGCAGATGCCCATTGCACGGCACTACAACGGCGCGCTGGAAACAGACTTCGTCGTCGTGCACTGGGACCAGCGCGGTGCCGGTAAATCGAACCCGTTCCGTTTCGATCCCACGACCATGACTTTCGAGCAGTTCCTCGCCGATGCCCGCGTGGTGACGCGCCTTCTGCAACAGCGTTTCGGCCAGGAGCGGCTGCTGCTGCTTGGGCATTCATGGGGCACGCAGCTGGGCGCCACGCTCGTCCACGAGCATCCCGAGGACTACCTGGGCTATGTCGCCGTCGCCCAGGTCGTAGAGCGCGGGCAGAGCCATAAGATCGCCTACGACTGGCTGCTCGAGCAGATCGAGGCCGCAGACGACCCGCGGGCGCGCGAACGCCTGGCGGACCTTGGTGAGCCGCCGTTCGGCGACCATGCGCAGTACGTCGCGTTCGCCGGTCTCGTCGATGCGTTCGGCGGCAGCATGGACGTCGGCTTCGGCGCACTGGCGAGGACGGCGCTGCTTGCACGCGAATACAGTCCTCTCGACTACCTTCGCTGGATCCGTGGCGCGCAGCGCGGCAGTGGTCCCATGTGGAAGCAGCCGCGCTACGCAGACTTCGATGCGCGCAGGGATGTGTCCCATCTGAACGTACCCGCCTTCTTCATCACTGGCGAGCGCGACTTCAATACGCCGCTCGCACTGACGCGTTCCTTCGTCGAATCCCTCGCTGCCCCGGCAGGTTCACGACTGCTGCCGATCGCGGACGCGGCCCATACTCCCTTTCTCGCCGACCCGGACCGTTTTCATGCGGTGATGGCCGACATCAAGGCAGTGCTGGCCCCGGAAGCGGCCGTGCCGCCCCATGGCCTCGCCGCACAGCTGGACCGTCAGGTTCCCCGCCTGATGGCCCGAAACGGCGTGGAAGGCGTGGCGCTCGCCGTGGTGAAGAATGGACGCATTGCCTTCACGCGCGCCTACGGCAGTTCCGGCGACCTGCGACCTTTGGAGCGCGGCAGCCGCTTTCGGGCCGAGTCCATTTCCAAGATTTTCACCGCCTGGGCCGTAATGGAGCTCGCGCTGCGCGGAGAACTCGACCTCGATGCACCACTGTCCCGCCTGCTTCCAGACTGGCAGCCCGGCCCCACGTCCTTCGATATCGACGGCGTCACGCCACGACGCCTTCTCAATCACACTGCAGGCATCGTGATGAACACTGCCCCGGACGAGGTGATCACCCTCGTCCGCGAACCGGGAGCAGGCTTCGCCTACTCCAACGCTGGGTACGTGCTGCTCGAACGCCTCGTCGAAGCCGTCAGCGGGCGCGACTTCGCCGAACACCTGCAAGCGCGAATCCTCGCTCCGCTCGGCCTCGATGCCTCGACTTTCCACATGAACGCTGAAATCGCGGAAGCGCTGGTGACTGGCCACGACCGCGACGGTCGCCCGCTTCCCGCGGTGACCGACGCCCCCCGCGGTCCCGCCGGTCTCACCACGACCATCACGGACCTGGCCCGATTCATGGTCGCCAACCTCACCGCCGACCCAGGCACAGAGCTGCTGGACCAGGAGCAGTTGGCATCGATGTGGACGCCATCGACGCCAACCGGCGGCTGGCCATGGCGAATGCTCGCAGACCACTACGGTTACGGTTACGCCATCGAGCGCCTGCCGAACGGAGCCATCGCCGTCGGCCATGGCGGCGAAGGCAGCGGCGGCATCAACTGGCTGCAGATGATCCCCGCCACCGGGGACGGCCTGGTCATTCTCACCAACAGCAAACGCGGCTCACCACTCATCGCCGAAATCGCCGGTCTGTGGACGGCTTCCAGGGGGCTGCCGGATACGAAGATTGACCAGACCACTTCGAGGCCATGAGGTCACGACGGACGGTCTGCCACGAGATTGCTTCAAGCTGGCATGATCGCTTCGGGGGACGACGGGGAGCTGCCGCAGCATGAACAGCCGCATGCGCCAACGGGCGAAAGCACACATGCCCATGGTCCTGCTGACCCTGCTCAGCATCATCCAGGCACTGGCACCGGAACTGACCTGGGAGCATATCCGTGAGCAGCCCTACCTGCTCGAGCTGACGTTGACCGCAGCCCTGGGATGGCTGCAGATCGCGACTACGCTGCTCGGCATCCTGCTGGCGGCGGCTGCGATCAGCTACCAGATCTTCCTGAACGCGCGCTATTGGCAACAGGCCATGGCGCTCGATGACGAACCGGACCCGATATGACAGCGTCAGTGTCCTGGCATCTCTACCTGCTCGACTGCGATGGTCGGATATACACGGGCATCAGCACGGATCCAGCCCGGCGCCTCGAGGAGCACCGAACCGCCGGTCCCCGCAGTGCGCGCTTCACCCGCGGTGCCGAAAAACTGGAACTCATCTGGCAGGTGGAGGTTGGCAGCCGCGGCCTCGCCCAGCAGGCTGAGTACCGGCTGCGACGGCTGCCACGCGGGGAGAAGCTGGCGATCGCCCGGACCAGTGCTTCCTGGAACCGCGTTCACCAACGACTCTTCGAAGGCGTCAGGTCGCCTGCGAAAGACGCGCGCAAGGCTGGCGTAGAATGATCCGGACACGTCGACCACCGCCATCTGTCACGAGCGGCCTGTGGCCACACAGCCTGATGCTTCGGTAACAACAACGGAACGCACCCATGCAGCTGCAGCATCGCGAGCACGGCCAGGAACAGCCCCATTGGCCCATTGGACCCTTCAAGGTACGCGTTCCGTTCATCCACTACCGCTGGGAAACG
>SKUB01000212.1 GCA_007122315.1 Pseudomonadales bacterium
GAGCGGGTGAGACCCGTGACACCGGTCTTGGCAGCGGTGTAGGGACTGCCCATGGGCGTCGCGCCGAGCCCCTCGGTGGAGGCGATGTTGACGATGCGGGCAGCGTCCGATTTGCGCAGCCATGGCAGCGCCGCCCGCACCGCACGCACGTGGGCAGTCAGCAGCACTGCGATGTGGCGGTCCCAGATCTCCATGTAGTCGTCGGCATCCACGCGCGTGAAGGTGGAGATCCCGGCGTTGTTGATGAGGATGTCGATGCCTCCGAACTGCTCCACCACATCCGCGAATACGCGATTCATCTCCGTCGGGTCGGCAACGTCGAGGCGCCAGGCGTGGGCGGTGCCGCCGGCATCGAGGATCTCCTCCACCACGGGGCTGAGCGCCTCCTCGTTGAGGTCCATGGCAGCCACCTTGGCGCCCTCGTCCGCCAACAGTTGTGCAGTGGCGCGCCCCATGCCGCTGGCAGCACCGGTGACGATGGCGACGCGTCCGGCAAGGGAACGGTCGAGTCGGGTCAGTCTGGGCATGGTCTCTCCTCTCGTTGCAGGGACTGCGGCGGCGTCAACGGGGGTCGATCGCTGCACGCTCGCGCCAGTCTTCCACAAAGAACCGGCCTTCTACCACGTGATTAGGTTCAACCTGCGGCGCACGCGGATGCATAGGCGCGAGAGGAGGTGCTTGGGGCCGAAGCCCCGAGGGTCAGTGTGCGGGGCAGTCCACGGCAAGCCAATCGAGGGCCTCGTCGACGCTGCGAAAGACACCGCGATCGCGCGGCATCCGGAAGCCGGCCAGGGTCGTGAACATGCGCAGCAGGCCGTAGTTGCTTTCGCCGGATGCCACGTAAGCGACTCTGCGAGGCCCCGTGGCACTCACCTGCCGAAGGCCCTGGACGACCCGCTGAATATCGGCGCCGGATACGCCGCTGGCGTCGACGAGGGACAGATCGAGGATGGCGTCGAGACCAGGCAGGTAGCCTGGATGCTCTTCGATCTCATCGGCCCAACCCAAAGCCGCCGTCACCGTCAGCGGGCCGCTGGGTCGAAGGAGGACGATCCCTGGATGGGACTCGAAATCAATGCTCATACGGCGTCTGGCAGACACGTCATGTACCTGCCACCCGATCGACTGCAGAGCTTCGGAAGCTACAGCAACATCGATGCGGCGAACGTGATGGCGCGCACAGCCTTCACCAGTCGTGGGGCTTCCCGTTCCAGTTCATGAAGCACCCCGTCTGTTCCAGGCCGATCCGGTCGATGACCTCGATGATCCCGGCGGCCGACTCGTCGACGGTGATCGCCGCATTCGGACCGCCCATGTCCGTCTGCACCCAGCCCGGATGGATCAGGCCGATGGCGATGCCCTCCTTCTTCAGGTCGATGGCTGCCAGCCGCATGACCTTGTTCACCGCCGCTTTCGACGCGCAATAGGCGTACGCTGCCGGCATGTCGAAGGACAGGGCGCCCATCTGGCTGGTGATGGTGATGGCCTTGGCGGCTTCCGCGGCACGCAGATTCGGCAGCAGGGCCTGCAGCATCCGCAATGGCGCCATGGCGTTCACGGCAAAGGCTTCCTCCCAGCCTTCGTAGTCCATCTCGAACACGGTCTGCCGCTCGCGGGCCGGCCCGGTGGTCCCGGCATTGTTGATGAGGATGTCGATGGGGCGGCCGGCGAGCCCGTCCGCGAGTGCCGCCACCGAGTCGGGGTCGGACACGTGCACGCCGTGGACGCTGAGATGGTCGTGACTGGCGGCAAAATCCATCAGCACATCCGCTTCGGCAGGCACCCGGCAGCAGGCCAGAACGCTGTGACCGGACGCCGTATAGCGCTTGCAGAGCTCCAGGCCGATACCGCGATTGGCACCGGTAATCAGGACCGTCGTCATGAGATCTCCATGGCAGGATCTTGGGTGACCCCGGATTCTGACCCGGTCGCCGGATCGACGAAAGAGGCCAGTGCCAGCGTCCACACGGGTCCGGCGCCCGCCTCCTCGAGCAGCCGGGCGCCGAGGGCCAGCGTCGCACCGGTATAGACCAGGTCATCGATGAGCAGCACGGGTGCAGCCGGCACCTGCTGCACTCGCTGCAGGCTGCCAGAAAGACTGGCGGCACGCGCCGGCGACTGAGGGCCGCGCAGGGTTGGCGCGGGCCGTTCGCGAACCTGCGCCAGGACGGCATGAAACGGCAGGTCGAGCTCAGCCGCCACACGCCATGCGAGGTCCGGCACCCAATCCGGATGCCGCAGCGACGGAATGCAGGTGACCCAGCGCGGTGGTGGCTCCGGCTGCCAGCCCAGCACCAGATCACGGCAGGCACGGATCAGGTGCTCCGGGACACGCCGGAAGCGGGCTTTGCAGGCCACGATCGTCTGCAGCACGCGGCCATCGTCGGTGGCCGCCAGCGCGCGACCCTGGGCCCGAACCGCCGGCGTAGTCTGATCGTCGGCAGACTCCAAGGGCCACCCCTCCCTCGGGGAGCCGAACCTCGGGGAGCCGAAACGGGGCAATCCGACCCAGGGCGGCGCGACCCAGCGCGCGGCCCGCGCCAACTGCTCCGCCTCCACGGCCGCCGACAACGGTGCCAGTCCGGGATCGGGGTGGCGGCGGCCGTCTTCGCCGAGGGCGCGTACCAGAAAGTCCATGTGTCCCCGCTCGAGACGGATGTACTCGCACATCTGCTGCAGTTCACGTTCGCGCTCGGCGAGGCGGGCCTCGATGCGGGCGTGAAAGTCCGCTGCCAGCGATGCCCCCGTCGCCTGCCACCGGCGCCGGATCCGCTCTACGGGAGGCGTCGACTCGGTGGCCAGCAGTTCCAGCCAGCGCTGGACCCGGCCGGATTCCACTCCGGTGGCTGCCGCGAGCTCGGCCGCAGCGAGCGGCTGCGTTGCGGCGGCGAGCCCGTCCAGCAGCAGCCCGATCTCATCCGGTTCCGGCAACTGACCGCGCACGAGACGCCGGCCGATGGCCAGATCCTCTTCGCCACAGAGCAGCAC
>SKUB01000201.1 GCA_007122315.1 Pseudomonadales bacterium
CCATGCCTTTGCCGATGCTGACGCCGTCTTCGGCATCCCGATCGGGCCCATAGGCGCGGCCGAGCGCGAGGGCGGTGCGCGCATCGCCGCGTTCGATCATGGGATTGCTCATCATGGCGGCACCTGCGGAGGTGCCCGCAATCACACCGCCCTCGGCAAGGAGGCGGCGCATGGCCTGGTAGGCAGGTGTGTCTCCGGCTTCCGGACGATACACCTCGACGATGCGCTGCTGAGAGCCGCCGGTGAAAAACAGGCCTCGAGCGTCGGCCAGCTCAGCGACGTAGTCGGGATCCCTCGCCTTGTCGACGTCGTCTGCGCGAATGTCGATGAGTCGCGCCTCGGCGCCGTGTCGGGCCAGGCGCTGCACCGCCCTTGCTCCTGCGTATTCGGGGTCACCGCTTGCCGTCGGCAGCACGGCCCAGTGCCCCGCGTCACCGACAAGTTCGGCCAGGCGTGTATAGATCTCGACGTTGTCGGGCTTCAGCCCGCCACCGATGATGACCAGGTGGCCGGGATTGGCTGGGGGCTCCGGATCACCACAGCCGACGAGGAAGAGGCCGATCGTCAGGGGCGCGAGCAGTCTCGTCCACCGGGAAGTCATTGCAGGTGCCTCGTCGCTGTCGGCTGGTATCCATAACCCGAGATCAAGCGAGCTTCAGGCTCGAAGCGCAAGCATGACCTCTTCTACCGCTGCATTTCCAGCCTCGGCCTGACACACTTCAGTTTTTCCGGCTGCGTGGATCGCTGCATGGACATGACGCACTGGCAGATCTGGCTGGTGCTGGCACTGGTTTTCGTCGCGGCGGACATCGCCCTGGCGGGCGGCGCCAGCGGTGTCCTCCTGGTGCTGGCTCTGGCTGCGCTCGGCGCGATGCTGGCCGCATTGCTGGGCGCCGAGTGGCAGGGACAGCTGCTGGCCGCAGCGGTGGCCGGCGCCGTGGCGACGCCGTTGGTGATCCTGTTTCTGCGCCGGGTGGCCTGGAGATCGGGCAGCAGTGCGCGAACCGATATCCGCGTCGCCGGCCGAACCTTCGAGGTGATTCGGCAACGCGAACGCATCGGGATCCGCGTGCATGGTGATTTCTTCCCTGCCCGGTGTGCAAACGGCGCAGATCCGGAGCCTGGTGACGACGTCCGCGTCATCCGTTTCGAAGGCATCACCGCCGTGGTGGAGTCCGCCGCGCCCCCCGAAGCGTCATGAGTGACGGCTTTCGGGTGGTCTGTATCGGACTCGGGCAGCGCCTCGCCCACGTTCTGCTGCACCTTACCCGTGCCGCTCCCGCGGTGACCTGCGTGGCCTATGCGGATCCCGAACCGGCAGGTCTCGCCCGTCTGGGCCGGCACGGAATCGAGCCGCGGCGCTATCAGCAACCAGAAGTCATGTTGCGTGAGGTGCGTCCCGATGCGGTGATGATCGGCTCTCCTAACCATCTTCATCAGCACCATCTCGAACTGGCGCTCGCCACCGACGCGCGCGTTTTCTGTGAGAAGCCTCTGGTCAGAACCGAAGCGGAGAGTTTCGAGGTGGCGTCATGGCTGGCGCATGAACCACGGGATCGGGTGGTCGTGGGCCTGGTGTTGCGCTCATTGCCCGTGGTTCGGGCTGCCCTCGACGCGATCCGCTCCGGCCGCCTTGGTGCGGTCGTCAGTTTCGAGGCCAATGAACATCTACCTCCTGAGCACGGCGGCTATCTGCGGCGCGACTGGCGTCGCCTGCAACGCTATGTCGGGTCCTACCTGCTGGACAAATGCTGTCACGACCTCGATCTGCTCAATGCCGTGGCGGGTTCCCGGCCAAGGCGGATTGCCAGCTTCGCCGGCAATCGGATCTTCACGCCGGCCCATGCCCATCTCGATGACGGCGTTCGCTACCGTCAGTGGCCTACCGGTTGGGGCGGGGAGGATCGCGTCTTCGATGCGGACGCGGATACGGCGGACGTGCAGGTCCTCGCCATCGAGTACGAAACCGGTGTCATCGGCACCTTCCATACCCACACCCACGTGGTGCCGCCTCGCCGGGCCTGGTTCGTTGCGGGCACCGAGGCCTCCATGGAGGTGGACCTGCGCGGTGGTCGACTGGATGTCCTGCCCGTGGTCGCGGATCCCGAAACGCGGAGCTTCGGGGACGGTAGCGTCGCGAACCACTCCGGCGCGGATCCAGCCATGGCCGCTGATCTCGCCGCGACCTGGCTCGAGGGCGTGCCTTTTCCCGTTACTGTGCGTGAGGCGCTCGAGGCGGGTCTGACCGTGATGGCTGCAGATCGGGCTGCCACGACCGGCAGCGTCGTCGATCTCGATCCGCTCTGGTCGCGCCTCGATGCTCTCCTGCCGTGATCGCTCAGCCGGGCGGTGGAGTTCGTGTCAGCCAGGCTGCGAGTATCAGTGCAGCCAGCAGTACGCACGCCTCCAGGGACAGGATCCTGCGGATCCCGGGTTCGTTGACTACGGGCGGTCGCAATTCCACGAAACGGTTCCAGCCCGCGGCGGCCAATGCCAGCAGCAGCGTGCCGGTCTTCAGCAGCAGCAGCTGACTGTAAGCTTCGTCCATGGGCCAGGGCAGGGGAGCGCCATGAATCCAGGCGCTGCCGATGCCGCTGGCAAACAGGGCCAAGACCAGCATCAGGGCGACGTTGCCCACGCGGTTCAGCAGATCCGAAAGCGGTTCCCGCCTCAGCACCCTCGGGAGCAGAGCGAGGACCAGGGCGACCCAGGCGACACCCGTCGACATGTGTACGATCTGCAGCGCCATGCCCAGATGTTCGAGGCGGCTGGTGGCCACGTGCCCACCGGCCGCCATCAGCGCGAGGATGGCCACCAGCGTGACAGCGAGCATCCAGCACAGCCCACGCCGCAGGCCGGGTGACTCGACCAAGCGCAGGCCTTCCGCCAGCAACAGCGCATAGATCGCAGGCAGGATGGGCGTCAGCAGCTGCGGGCCGTGAGTAGTGGTGCGGAAATACTCCAGGGCCAGGGGAAGAACGGG
>SKUB01000002.1 GCA_007122315.1 Pseudomonadales bacterium
CGCGACTATGCCCGCAACGTACAGGCTCTGCCGGACAAGGAGCGCAAGATGCTGCTTCCCCGGGCCCTGCTCGCTGCGCTGGAGCGATTCGGATCCACCCGCAACGTCCAGGACGTCTCCGCCGCGACGCGGGACCTCTGCCACGGCGAGGCCGATCTCCTGGAGTCCGAACTGTCCATGATCCGCTACATCGCCTGGGCCATTCCGTCGGTGGGCTTCATCGGCACCGTCCGCGGTATCGGCGAGGCGCTCGGCCAGGCCCACCGCGCGGTCGAGGGCGACATCACCGGGGTCACCACGTCGCTGGGCGTTGCGTTCAACTCCACCTTCATCGCGCTGCTCATCAGCATCGTCGTGATGTTTCTGGTGCACCAGCTGCAGCAGCTCCAGGAGCGCCTCGTGTTCGACACCGAGACCTACGTGGACCACAACCTGATTCGTCACATGAAGTCCGACTGAGCGCGGCCCGCCTGCCGCACAGGTTATTGCCATGGCCCGTCGCAGACGCCAATTCAACGTCTTCAGCCTGTCGTTCCTCGACATCATGAGCTGTGGCTTTGGTGCCGTGATCCTGTTTTTCATGATCATCTCTGCCCAGATCGCCGTGGAAACCCAAGAGAGCGTGCGTGAGGACAGCGCCGAGATCGAACGCCTCGAGGCACGCGTGGCATCCAGTGGCCGGCAGCTCCAACGGATCAGAGAGGCCCTCGCCGGAGCCATCGAACAGCGCGCGAGTTCGCGCGCCGAAGCAGAGGAGCTGTCCGCAGCAGTGCAGGAAGCCGAAGCCCGCATGTCGGAACGGCAGCGCACCGAGATCGAACGACGCGAGGAGCTCCGCCGCCTGCAGGAAGAGCTGCGTCAGCTGCAGGCAGAGACACAGCAGCTCGCCGAGGAAGCGATGACGCGAGAGGAAGCCGGGCGCCAGATCCGCGCGCTGACCGGCGACGGCGACCGCGCCTATCTCACCGGTATGCGCATGGGCGGCGACCGCATCCTGATCCTCGTGGATGTATCCACCAGCATGCTCGACGAGACGTTGGTGAACGTGATCCGGCGCCGCAACATGCCCTTCGAACGCAAGGTGTCATCGGACAAGTGGCAGCGCATCCTCTCGACCATCGACTGGATCACCGCCCAGATTCCACCCACCAGCCAGTTTCAGGTCTATCTCTTCAACGACCAGGCCCGCCCCCTCATCGAAGGCACGGAGGGCACCTGGCTGTCCGCCTCGGACGAGGCAGGTCGCCTGGACGAGGCGGTCCAGAAGACGCGGCAACTCGATCCCGGCGGTGGCAGCAGCCTGCACGCTGCATTTGGTGTCATCCGCGACCTTGCGCCGAGGGCGGACAACGTCTATCTGATCACCGACAGCCTGCCCACGGTGGGCGACAGTCCGCCCACGCGGAGCGTGATTTCTGGTCGCGAACGCGTGCGCCTGTTCGAGCTTGCCGTTCGTACCCTCCCGACCAACGTACCGCTCAACATCATCCTGTTTCCGCTGGAGGGCGATCCCCGTGCTGCCCCGGCCTACTGGGATCTGACGCTGCGTACCGGGGGAACCTTCCTGAGCCCGACGAAGGATTGGCCATGAGACGTCGCCGCCGCGAAGCCGACACCCTGAGCCTGTCCTTTCTGGACGCCATATCCTGTGGCTTCGGCGCCATCATCCTGCTGCTGGTGATCGTCAAGCTTTATGAACCACAGCTGCGGGCAGACGTGGTGGACGACACGGAGGCTCGCCTCGCCTACCTCGAGCAGCGCCTCGCCGACATTCAGGATGACACCCGGACCACCTCCGAGCGCATGAGTGAAACTGAAGCGGAGCTTGCCCGCGAGCGCGACCGCCTCGATCGCCTGCGCCGCGAACTCGCCCGAATCGAAAGCGCAGCGGACGACACCCGTACCGACGCGCAGATGATGGCCGAGCTGGAATCCCGACTGCAGCGGGCCAAACAGCAGCTCACGGAGGAGATGCAGCGCCTGCTGGCGGACTTCAGGCCGGCGCACATGGAGCAGCAGGTGGGTGGCATTCCCATCGACGCCGAGTGGGTGGTATTCGTGATCGACACCTCACCGAGCATGACCAACTACACCTGGCCACGCATGATGCAGACCATGGAAGAGATCCTTGACGTCTACCCGCAGGTCAAAGGCATGCAGGTGATGAACGACATGGGGACGCATCTGTTCCGCGGCCGCCAGGGCGAGTGGATCGACGATACGCCGGCGTTCCGCCGTTCCGTTCTGCAGCGCCTGCAGAGCTGGCGCCCCTTCTCCAACTCCAGCCCCGTGGAAGGTCTGATGGAGGCCGTCAGGCTCTACGGCCGCAACAACGACAACGTCAGCATCTATTACCTCGGTGACGAGATGCACGGTCACGACCTGCACGGCGCCGCCGAACGGGTCAGGGTCTCAAACAGGCATCCAGACGGTGGAACGTGGGCGCGCATTCACTCGGTGGGCTTCCCGGTGATTTTCGACTACACCGGATCGGTGCAGGAAACCGGGCTGCGCTTCGCTGTGCTCATGCGCATCATCTGCGAACAGAACAACGGCACCTTCGTCGCGCTTCACAGTGGCCGCGGCCGCCGCTGACGAACATCCGGAGCAGGTCCAGTATCCTTGCGCTGGTGAACAGCAGCGCCTTTCTTTCGCGCTCGCTCACCGCTTCAGGACACTGCCAGATCGTCGAAGCGGCCCTCGTCCAGAAGCACCAGCGTGCAGGCGAGTTGCACGGGCACGCCTTTCGTCTGCAGTGCTTCAACCACGTCCGGATCGTCAGCACCCGGATTGAGAATCACCCGTCTCGGCGCCAGCGCTGCGATGTCTGCCACCAACGGCAGCATCCGGTCGCGGCCCAGATAGACCGTGATGGTCTGCGGCACAGGCGACAGTTCTTCGAAAGGCACCGTAGGAACGCCCTCCACCTCGTCGAAGGCGGGATTGACGGGGATCACACGGTGCCC
>SKUB01000309.1 GCA_007122315.1 Pseudomonadales bacterium
ATACCACCTCAATCAAGAGATCAGCCGCCTCTAGCCCGCATATCCGCGGCCGTAGCCGTGAATCGGTGAGATTTGCGGGCTATGAGGCCTGACGTCGGGATCACGCGTTGGCGTGTCCCGACGGTGTCAGGTGTGCGCCCGCATGGACGTGGCCGAAGCGATTGGTGTGTTCGAGTTCGAACTCGTCGAGAATCCGGTCCAGCGTGCGGCTGATGCAGGTGCAGTTGCGGATCATCTCGATGCGCGGCCACGTGGCACGCTCACCTTCCTGAACCAATTGCTGCGTCTGATCTTCAGACAGGATCGACAGCAACATGCTCGGGTTCCACAGTCTTTGCCGGGGAATGATGTTGATGTCCGCGGTGTAGTCCTGAGTGACCACGCCATACCACATGCGCAGGGCCATATTCAGCGGATAGACGTTCCGGACCGCGCTCATGGTCAAGGGGTAGGTGGCTCGCAGCATCTCCTTGCCGGCACGCTGGTAGATGTCCCAGACCCGCGACAGCAGCCCGCCGTTCCAGTCACTGTCTCGCACCGACCACAGCACCAGCGGATTGATCATGCTGGTCATGAAGTGATTCACGCCGTAAAGACGCGTCAGCCGTTTTGCCGGCAGGTCATCGCTGACGGAACCATCCACCCAGCGGCTGGCTGGCAGGTAGGGTTTGCGGCCCCCGTGGGCGTCTCGTGCCATCAGCATGACCGGAGGGAAGATGCCCGGAATCGCGCAGGATGCGAGGACGGCTTCGCGGATGAACACGTTCGGCGAGGTGATGGCGTTCAGCAGGCGGGACGTCTGGTAGAGCCGGCTCGGGGCAATGGAGATGTTGATCTTACGACCGGTACGCTCGAACGCTTCCTGGAAAGTCATGTCCGGAATCAGGCGTTCGAGCGTCTCCTGCACGTCCTCGATGGTCATGCGTCGACCGACGGGGCCTGGTGAGAAATGTACGGCCCTCTCGTCGTCGAGCAGTGCGCTCAGCTCCGAATCATCGTGCGTCCCGAGGACGGCAGCGACGAACGATCCTGCGCTGGATCCTGACAGGACCGTCGGCACCAGATCGTGCTCGTACAAAGCCTTGGTCACGCCTAGATGAAACGGTCCGAGCGAGCCCCCACCCGACAGCATCAGCGCCGAACGGCCGTAGCAATGGCTCGCACGGCGGAAGAAGTCGAGCTTGTCCGCGAACGGAATGACGTCATCCGGCGTTGCTGCGATCTGCTGGATGGCATCATCGAGTTCGGTGACGTAGGACTCGATAAGTTCCTTCGTGCCGAATTTGCTCTCGGTGTACAGGGCGGGCTTGCCGATCCCGTCCATGTTGCCGTGAATCCCTTCGTTGAGATAAAAAAGCAGCTCGTGGGGATCGTTCTCAGCGCGCAGAGTCCGCAGTCGATCGAGGCGCCGCCGGACCCGGGCGTAGCCGTAGCGGGAACTGCGCTCCTCCTTCTTCCAGCGCGCCGCACCGCTGCGTTCATCGTGGGCCAGCGCCGCCTGCCTCCACTCCTCATAGCTGGTGGCGTTGTCCATCGCCTTCTCGATGGCGCGGAGACTCGGCTTCGGTGTACCCGGTCTGACGGTCGCGGGAGCGTTCACGCGGCATCGCCTACCGCAAGCTGCTCGCGCAGTTCACGTTTGAGGAACTTGCCGTTGGCGTTGCGTGGCAGGGCTTCGTTGCGGAGCCAGATGTAGCGGGGGATCTTGTGTTTGGCAATCTGCTTCGCGCAGTGCGCCCGCAGGGCTTCCGCTGTGAGCTGCACCCCGGGTTTCGGTACGACGCAGGCGCCGACCTCCTCGCCGAGGCGATCATCCGGAACGCCGAAGACCACGCACTCGGCGACGTCGTCGTGACTGAACAGGGCGCTCTCCACCTCGGCGCAGTACACGTTCTCGCCACCGCGCAGCACCATGTCCTTCAGGCGGTCGACGATGTAAACGAAGCCGTCCTCGTCGAGGCGGGCGAGATCGCCTGTGCGCAGCCATCCGTTCTCGATGGTTTCCGCCGTGGCGTCGGGCCGGTTGAGATAGCCGCGGATCACCGGCCCTCCGCGTACGCAGAGCTCACCGACTTCGCCGACCGGCAGAGCCTTGCCTTCCGGGTCGCGGATTTCCACTTCGAAGGTGGGGCAGACGGGGCCGCAGCTGGCGGGGCGATCCACGAAGAAATCGCCTGCGATCGAGGTGATGATTCCGCAGGTCTCCGTCATCCCGTAACCGGTGTTCGGGCGCGCGGTCGCCACGTCCTTCTCGATGCGACCCACCAGGTCCGGTTGCAGCTGGGCTCCGCCGCCGCCGAGGACCAGCAGGCTCGACGTATCCCGCTTCGGGAAGTCGGGGTGCGAGATCAGTTCCCGCGCCATGGTGGGCACACCGCTCATACCCGAGACCCTTTCCTCTTCGATCAGCCGCAGCGCCTCGCCTGCATCCCACTTGTACATGAGCACCAGCTTGCCGCCGGTGGCGGTGCCGCCCTGGGCGACGCAGTTCATGGCCGTGACGTGGAACAGCGGCGTGGTGACCAGTGACACGCCCTGGGGCGGATTTTCGAGGTCCTTCGGATCCAGCTTGCCGGTCATGACCTGAACATGGGCATTGACTGCGCCCGAGCAGAGGATGTTCATGACGTTGTCCACGCAGCCGCGGTGCGTCTGCTGGGCACCTTTCGGTTTTCCGGTGGTGCCTGACGTATAGAAGATGCAGGCGTCCGAGTCCGGATCGATCTTTGCGTCCGGAAGGCTGCCCTGGTGGGGCTTCACCTTGTCTTCGTAGGACACGACTTCGGCGGGGAAGTCGCCTTCGAGACGGACACCCACCAGCAGGGGCTCCGGAACCTCCTTGCGATGCTCCAGGACGCGCTGCAGGCGTTCCTGGTCGCAGAAGATCACCTTAGGGGCGGAGTCCTGAATGCCGTAGACCAGCTCGGGCCCCACCCACCAGGCATTCATGC
>SKUB01000042.1 GCA_007122315.1 Pseudomonadales bacterium
ACGGATCGGGGTTTCGACGGCTGCGTGCTCGCCCAGCAGGTGCTCGGCGGTCATGGCTACGTCGCCGAGTGGGGCATCGAACAGTACGTGCGCGACGCCCGCATCGCGCAGATCTACGAAGGCACGAATGGCATTCAGGCCATGGACCTCGCAGAGCGCAAGACGGCCCGGGACGGGGGCCGCATGGCCCAGGCCTACAT
Source organism: Pseudomonadales bacterium (assembly GCA_007122315.1). GTDB lineage: Bacteria > Pseudomonadota > Gammaproteobacteria > Pseudomonadales > Azotimanducaceae > SLTB01. The sequence goes on from SKUB01000042.1 coordinate 201, forward strand.
GGAGGGCATGGCCGCGTTCATCGCCGATCAGCGCTGCCCGGAGCGGCTCCGTCCAGGGCTCGAGGAGGCGCTGGAACTGTTCAGTCGCTGCACCCGCTTCATCGTGGATGGAGCGAAGAAGGACCCGGCGCTGCCGGGCAGCGCCGCTGCCGACTACCTGGAGCTCACCGGGCTGGTGTCCTATGCCTGGCTCTGGGCCTGGATGGTGGGCGTGGCCGAGGGCAAGCTGGCCGAGGGTAGTGACGAGGACGCGTTCATGCGCGGCAAGGTCGCCACTGGAGAGTTTTTCCATGCCCGCCTGCTGCCGATGGCGGCAACGCTGGCGCGGCGCATCGAGAGCGGCAGCGAGCCGCTGCTCGCCATCCGTGCCGAGCAGTTCTGACGGCGAGTCCGTTCCGGGCGCAACCGGGGCGGGACTCGCATGATCTTCATGTGACGCTTTTTCTGGGAGGGGACCGGATGGGCAAGGTCGATGACGCATTGTGGCAACGCACCGCCAGCGAGCTCGCTGCACTGATCCGTTCGCGCGAGGTCAGCAGCCGGGAGGTGGTTGAAGCCCACCTCGAGCGCATCGAGGCGGTGAACGGCCGCGTCAATGCCGTGACGCGGGTGCTGGCGGAGTCCGCGCGCGCGGCGGCGGATGCGGCAGACGCCAGCGAACCCACGGGTCCGCTGCACGGCGTACCGTTCACGATCAAGGAGAACATCGACGTCGAAGGGACGCCCACCACCCAGGGGGTTGCGGCGCTGGCGGACGCGATCTCCGCGCTGGATGCACCCGTGGTCGAACGCATGAAGCGCGCCGGTGCCATACCACTGGCGCGAACCAACATGCCAGAATTCGGGCTGCGGATCAGCACCAGCAATCCGCTGCATGGACGTACCCTCAACCCCTGGGATCCGGAGCGTGTGGCAGGTGGATCCAGTGGCGGCGAAGGGGCTGCACTCGCCACCGGCATGACGCCCATCGGCCTCGGCAACGACATCGGCGGATCCCTGCGTAATCCCGCCTATTGCAACGGGATCGCCTCCCTCAAGCCGAGCGCCGGTCGCATTCCTCATTACATGTCCATGCCGCCTCATGACGGTGGCATGGCGGTGCAGGCCATGCTGGTGGAAGGCCCCATGGCCCGGTCGGTCGCGGATCTGCGATTGGCTCTCGAGATTCTGGCCGGTCGTGACATCCGCGACCCGGTCTCCGTCGATGCGCCGCTCCACGGGCCGGCCGTCGCTAAGCGTGCCGTACTCGTCACCGAGATCCCCGGCGGACCCATCGAGCCTGCCACGGTGTCTGCCGTACGCGAGGCTGGCGCCGCGCTGGCCGCGGCAGGCTGGGACGTCATCGATGCTTCACCGCCGGAGCTCGAGCGCGTGCAGGAAATGTGGGGCCGAACCCTCGCCCACGATCTGATCGTCAACATGCCGCTGATGGAGCTGGTGATCTCGCCAGAGCTCGCCGTGGGCCTGAAACAGCTGTTCGAGCGCTTCGATCCCAACGCGATGCGCGCGGCGGAGGTGGATGCGGAGCGCTCGCGGCTGGCCCGGCTGTGGTCTGTGTTCTTCGTCGAGCACCCGGTGGTGATCGGACCCACCTGGACGCGGCTGCCCTTCTCTCACGATGCCGACCTCGATCCGGAAACGGGCATGGGGCTGCTCACGGACACGCTGCGCTTCATCACACCAGGAAACCTGCTCGGGATTCCGGCGGTGTGCGTGCCCTGTGGCGTGGATGGCGAGCTGCCCCGCGGTGTGCAGATCTATGCGGACCGCTGGCGCGAGGACGTGGCGCTGGCAGCCGCAGAGATCGTCGAGGCGGCCATGCCTCCCATCTGTCCCATCGACCCGCGCTGAGTCCGCCACCGCGCTGCAGCGTCAGCGCGGAATGTAGCCCCGGGTGCCGTCCGTGAAGACCTGCACCTGATCCCAGATCCGGCCGTCGATCTGGACCTCGCCGGTCTTCGGCAGCCGCATCCCGGCCGGGACCTCCGCCACCATCGGCGCGCCGTCCACGGGCAGGGTCAGCGCCTCTCCGGGTTGCCGTCCCTGGACGAAGGTACCGCGCGCCGGGCGGACGTCGAACTGCATGGTGGCGAGGCGCGCATGGAAGGGTGCATGCACGTAGCCGGGCGGCTGATTCGGTCCGAAGGATTGCACCTCCAGCCATTCTCCGCCCGCGATCACGGCGGATACCGGGACGCTGTACTGGGGGTCCAAGGTGCTGACCACGGGTGCGAGGGGATCCGGGAAGGCCCTGATGAGATGGGGCTCCGTCGTCAGGTTCGGGTAGTCGCTGAGGTGAAGCGAACGCAGGCGCTGATAGCGGGTGCCGACGATCCTGAGTCCCGCCGGTTGGAGATCGGCCCGATCCGGCTGCCTTGAAACACGTTGAGCGAGCTCGAGGATGTTCGATGGGAAACCGTCGATCACCTGCACGCCATCGGCGGTGCGGTAGATCAGCGTCGGGTAGGAGATGCGGTAGCCGGGCTGCTGCGCGTCGAGTTGCCGATGCAGGCTCCTCATGACACTGAAATTGTAGTTGACGGCCGCCCGCCCCACTGCCGCGTCCACGTTGCCGCCGCGGCGGGCGAATGCGTTCGATACCGCCGCGCCGTTGCGCTCCGAGACCACGTGATCCGCATGCGGCCCCCGGGTCGGGACCCAGCGCAGCTCGAAGTCGTTGGTCAGGTTGCGGGTGTCCTCATGCAGCCGCCGGCTCCAGCTGCAGTCGGTGCTGTAGACCACGTAGATGGG
>SKUB01000202.1 GCA_007122315.1 Pseudomonadales bacterium
ACCCGCAGCCCATGCGGGGCCCGAAGCTGGACCCCGGAAGCCGTCAGTTGATGGACTTGTCCACCAGCCGATTCTTCTGGATCCAGGGCATCATGCCCCGCAGGCGCTCACCCACCTCCTCGATGGGATGCCGCTGGCTGATGCGACGCATCGCCTTGATGCTCGGTGCCCCGGCCTGGTTCTCGCCCACGAACTCGCGCGCAAACCGCCCCTCCTGGATCTCCGCCAGGATACGCTTCATCTCCGCCTTGGTCTCATCGGTCACGATCCGCGGTCCGCGGGTCAGGCCGCCGTACTCTGCCGTGTTGGACACCGAGTACCACATGTTCGCGATACCGCCCTCATAGAGCAGGTCCACGATCAGCTTGAGTTCGTGCAGACACTCGAAGTACGCCATCTCTGGCGCATAGCCTGCTTCGGTCAAGGTTTCGAAGCCTGCTTCGACCAGGGATGCTAGGCCACCGCACAGCACCGCCTGCTCGCCGAAGAGGTCCGTCTCGGTTTCTTCGCGGAAACTGGTCTCGATGACGCCGGCGCGGGCCCCGCCGATCCCGGACGCATAGGACAATGCCAGTTCACGGGCCATGCCGGACGCGTCCTGAGCAATGGCAATGAGGCAGGGAACACCGCCACCCTGGGTGTAGGTGGAGCGCACGGTATGTCCGGGACCCTTAGGTGCGATCATCACCACGTCGAGATCGGCGCGCGGCTCGATCAGCGAGAAGTGAATGTTGAAGCCGTGACCGAACGCCACCGCCGCGCCTTCCTTCAGGTTCGGTTCGATCTCGTCACGGTAGATCTGCGCCTGCAGCTCGTCCGGTGCCAGGATCATGACCAGATCGGCGCCTTCGACGGCCTCGGGAACGGTCGCCACTTCGATGCCCGCTTTCTCTGCCTTGGCCCACGAACCGGAGCCTTTGCGCAGCCCCACCACCACGGGAACACCGGACTCCTTCAGGTTGTTGGCATGGGCGTGGCCCTGAGAGCCGTAACCGATGACCGCCACTTTGCGGCCCTGGACGATGGAGAGATCGGCGTCCTTCTCGTAGTAAACCTGCATTGCCCTGATCCTCTATGAACTGTATCGGAGAGCCTGCGACGCTAGAGGCTCACAACCTTTTCGCCCCGGGACAGACCCGAGACACCGGATCGCACCACCTCGAGAATCGACAACTCGCCGATGGCGCGGATGAAGGCATCGAGCTTGCCGCTGGTGCCTGTGACCTGAACCGTGTACGCAGATCCGGTCACGTCGACGACCTGGGCGCGGAAGATGTCTGCCGTGCGTTTCACCTCCGCCCGCTGGGCACCCACGGCCTTGACCTTGACCAGCATCAACTCCCGCTCGATGTGCTCGCCCTCGGTGAGATCCACCACCTTGATCACCTCGATCAACTTATTGAGGTGTTTGGTGATCTGCTCGATCTTGCGATCGTCGCCCAAGGTGGTGAGCGTGAGCCGTGACAGCGTCACATCCTCCGTGGGCGCGACCGTGAGCGTCTCGATGTTGTAGTTGCGCTGTGCGAACAGGCCGACGACCCGCGACAGGGCGCCGGCCTCGTTCTCCAGCAGCACCGAAATGATCCGCCTCATCTCAGCTCTGCTCCGTCCGCGACAGGAACATGTCACACATGCTGCCGCCCTTGATCGCCATGGGATAGACGTGCTCGTCCGGGTCCACGGAGACATCGAGGAACACGAGCCGGTCCCGCAGCTTGTCGCTGAAGACCTCGCGCATGGCAGCTTCGAGGTCCGCGGGATCGGTGATACGAATCCCGACGTGGCCGTAGGACTCCACGAGGCGCACGAAGTCCGGCAGCGAATCCTGGTAGGTGCTGCTGGAGTGACGGCCGCCGTACTGCATGTCCTGCCACTGCTTGACCATCCCCAGCGCCTGATTGTTGAGGTTGATCACCTTTACCGGCAGCCCGTACTGCGTGCAGGTCGACAGCTCCTGAATGTTCATCTGGATGCTGCCCTCACCGGTGACGCAGGCAACCACCGCGTCTGGAAATGCGAACTTTACGCCCATGGCCGAGGGCAGGCCGAAGCCCATGGTTCCGAGGCCACCGGAGTTGATCCAACGCCGCGGCGCGTCGAAGTGATAGTACTGGGCTGCGAACATCTGATGCTGACCGACATCCGAGGTGACGAATGCCTCGCCACCGGTCACCTGATACAGGCACTGCACCACCGCCTGGGGCTTGATCGACGCGCCGGGGACGGCGCGCTCCATCATCTTGTGATCGAGACCGTGCTGGCGGCGCCAGCCCGCAATCTGCTGCCGCCAATGCTGATGCGCACTGCGGTCGAGGAGCTCAGGGTCGGCCCCGATCCGCTCCCGCAATGCCGCCAGCATGTCCTGCAGCACCGGCTGCGCCGGGCCGACGATGGGCACCTCGGCCGGAATGATCTTGGAAATGGTGGCGGGATCCACATCGATATGAACGATCCTGGCGTTCGGACAGAACTTGCTCGGATCGTTCGTCACCCGATCATCGAAACGCGCACCCACGGCGAGAATCACGTCGCTGTGATGCATGGCCATGTTGGCCTCATAGGTTCCGTGCATGCCGAGCATGCCGAGGAACAGAGGATCCGTCGCCGGGTAGCAGCCAAGCCCCATGAGCGTATTGGTGATGGGGAACTCCAGGTAGCGGGTGAGCTCGGTAAGCACCTCGCAGGCCTCGCCCTGAATGACCCCGCCACCGGCGTAGATCACCGGGCGCTTGGCAGTGAGCAGCAGATCCACGGCCTTCCGGATCTGACCGGAATGCCCGCGCGTAGCCGGGCTGTAGGAGCGCATCTTGACGGTTTCGGGATAGACGTAGTCGAACAGCACGGCGGGATCCGTAGTGTCCTTGGGCACGTCGATCACCACCGGACCGGGGCGGCCGGTGGTCGCGATGTAGAACGCCTTTCTGACCACGCTCGGGATCTCGGATGCATCCTTGATCATGAAGCTGTGCTTCACCACCGGGCGGGAGATCCCCACCATGTCCGTCTCCTGAAAGGAGTCGGTGCCGATCAGCTCATTGGAGACCTGACCGGAGATCACGATCATGGGGATCGAGTCCATGAACGCAGTGGCGATGCCGGTGATGGCATTGGTCGCCCCGGGCCCGGACGTGACCAGCGCGACGCCTGGACGACCAGTCGCCCGCGCGTAGCCATCGGCCATATGAGTGGCCGCCTGCTCGTGACGTACCAGAATGTGCTGTACCCGCTGCTGCTTGAAGATTGCGTCATAAATGTGCAGCGCGGCACCGCCGGGATAGCCGAAGATGTAATCGACTCCCGAATCCTGCAGCGCCCGGATGAGCATATCTCCGCCGGAAAGGCGTTCCACGGCTGTATCCTTCACCTGATGGGACTGAACGGTCATGTGCGGCTGGGAGCCTTCCAGACCTGGGACGGACCACTTGCGCCGCCCCGAGCCCGGCTGACTCCAGGGGCCGGTTCCACTGCCAGGAACCAGGCCCTGCGGAAACGCGACAACAATGCGTGCGCGCCCGCCGCCGCCCGAGCACAAGGACCATCGCCTTGAGACAGGCAAACGCGTACGTTTCCACGAGCCGGGAAAAACGAGCCGGCTATTCTTTCCGCTCGCACCCGCCGCGTCAACTGCCTGGCCACCGGTACGTCTGCTGCGACCACTCGTCAAAATCCCGGGAGGGCGTACCGCCCCGCGCGATACTATGCTTCGTTACGACACTGTGCATGCGGTCGGAGGATTCCATGTCCCACGTTGCCCGCTTCCGGTCACTGACGCTGGTCCTGGCGCTGACGCTGACGCTGCCTCACGCCGTGTCAGCCAACGAGGTCTACCGCTGGGTGGATGCCCAGGGCGTGGTGCACTACAGCTCGGTGGCACCCAGGGGCGTGAACTTCGAGCGGATCGACCCCGGCGCGCGGCCGCGGGCGCTGCCCAGCCTCGCCAATCCCCGTCTGCAGGAAAACGAGGAGGACGCGCAGTTGCCCGGCGACACGCCGGCAACGGCCGCGCCCCCGGCAGCCGGCGAACCCTCAGCAGAAGATCTCGGCCTCACCGAGGAGCAGCAGCTGCGCCGCGCCGCGCTGGAGGCCCAGGCGTCGGAGCGGCGCGCACAGCTCGCGCAGCAGCGACACGAGAACTGCCGTGCCGCCCGCCGCCACTATGACGAACTGACCACCCACAGTCGGGTACGCATTCGCGACGACAGCGGACGCGAGCGCCTGCTGAGCGAAGAAGAGTTGCAGGAGCGCCTGGCCAAAGCACGCGACGCGATCGTCACGAACTGCGACTGACGGCCGCGCCTTCGATCCAGATCAGGGTCGCCTGGCGTCCGGCCCGGGCGCCGTCGCGTCGATAGGACGAGAATCGCGATCCGTCCCGGAACGTATCGAACCCGCCACCGGTAATGCTGCCGAGACCGAGTGCCTGCAGGCGTACCTGCGCCAGGGCGTAGAGGTCCGCGAACCAGCGGTCCCCCTCCCCGGCCCGGAAACAGGCCGCCACGTCACCTGCGCCGGCACGGGTGCCGACCCGCTCGAGAAATGCCGCCCGCACTTCCGGGCCCACCTCGAAACTGTCCTGTCCAATGGCTGCTCCGAGCCATGCCGAAATGTATTCAGGCCGCACGTCCATGGCAGTCACGGTGGCTTCGAGCACGCCCGCTGCCAGCCCCCGCCATCCGGCGTGGGCCGCTGCCACACAACGACCATCTTCCGCGCAGAACAGCACCGGCAGGCAGTCGGCGGTCAGCACCGCGCAGGCGACGCCCGGAACGGTCGACACCATCGCGTCCGCACGGGGGACGCGACCATTCTGACCCTGCGCTGACACGCGATGCACGGCCGTCCCGTGCACCTGATCGAGGAATGCGATGCGCTCCACACCAAGCAATGCACGCAGCTGCTCACGGCGCGCGAGGACCGCCGGAGCGGGCATCCCCTCCGCCGTGCGTTCGCCGCCAAGATCGAACCCCCGACCGGGATCCGCGCCACGCAACGTCGCGCAGACCTTGACGCCCGCGGGCAGCGCCCAGGCCGGCTCCAGCAGCGCAATGGTCATGGCCCGCCCTCAGGCAGTGCCGCATCCTCGCGCAGCGCGGCCAGCAGCTCGGTGAAGTCCGACGGCAGGGCTGCCTCGAAGGACCGCAGGCGGCCGTCTTCGGGGTGAATCAGTTCCAGCCTTGCAGCGTGCAGGGCCTGACGGCGGAAGCCACGCAGCGTTGCCACCAGCGCCGCCGTGGGTGCCTTGGGCAGTCGGCCTTTGGCGCCATAGAGACCATCGCTCACCAGAGGAAACCCTTCATGGCGCAGGTGAACGCGGATCTGGTGGGTGCGGCCGGTTTCGAGGCGACAGCGCAGCAAGGCATGGGACCGGAATCGCTCCTCGACGGCCACATGGGTGACGGCAGACCGGCCGCCGGCCACCACGGCCATGCGCAGGCGGTTGCGAGGATCCCGACCAATGGGTGCGTCGACCCGAAAACCGGCTGTCGGCACGCCTTCGCACACGGCCAGATAGAGGCGACCCATGCTGCGCTCGGCCAGCTGCCGCAGCAGGTGGCCGTGGGCCGTCTCAGTGCGCGCCACGACGAGCAGCCCTGAGGTGTCCTTGTCCAGGCGATGGACCACACCGGCGCGCGGAACGGCTGCAAGTTCCGGGAAACGATACAGCAGCCCGTTGACCAGGGTACCGTCTGGGTTCCCGGCGCCGGGATGGACCACCAGCCCGACGGGCTTGTCGATCACGATCAACTGGCGATCCGCATGCACCACGCCGAACGGGACGGACTGGGCCGACCACCGCTCCGCCATCTCAGGACGCGCATCCACCCGCACCCGCTCGCCCCCGAGCACCCGGCGGCGGGGCGCGGCGGGCTGGCCATCCACCAGGATCTCCTCACTGCGCAGCCATTGCTGCAACCGCGAACGGGAATACTCCGGCCACAGTTCGGCGAGCGCCTGATCGAGGCGCAAACCGACGCTGGAGACGGGGAGCACACCCTCCGCCAGCACCCTTGGCGCAGTGTCCGACGTCTGCTCCATCCACTGCAGCCCGTCCTCGTCCGCTTCGTCGTCGCCGTCGTGATCCACCTGCCACTCCCATTCATCTCCGCCATCCTGCCCCAGGCATGCGGCATCTGCCCAGCCGGTCCGGATGCATTGGGTCGCCGGATGTCCTGTGGTTTAATGACGCTGGCCGCGGCAGGAGAGACCGCAGGCCACACCCATCACCCACCTCCAAGCAGGAAGGCGAAGCGCCCTTGTCGATCCGTTCCCTTTTGATCGTTGCCCTCGTCTTCACCCAGCTTGCGGGCTGCTCCTGGTTCGGTCGCGACCGGGACGCAGAGGAGGTCACGTCCGAGCAGGTGCTGTATCAAGCCGCCCAGCGCAGCCTGCGATCGGGCAACTACAACAATGCCATCGCCCAGCTCCAGAGGCTCGAGGCCCAGTTCCCCTTCGGCCGCTACGCGGAGCAGGCCCAGCTCGAGCTGATCTACGCGTACTACATGGCGTTCCGGCCGGAATCGGCCCGCAGCGCGGCGGACCGCTTCATTCGCCTGCATCCACAGCATCCGAACGTGGACTACGCGTTCTACCTGAAGGGCCTCGCGGCCTACGAGCAGGACCGCGGCGTCTTCGATCGTTTCGTGGCCACAGACCTTGCGGCGCGGGACATCGGCGCCGCCCGCGAGAGCTTTGCCGACTTCAGCCAGCTCCTTGCCCGCTATCCGAACAGCGACTATGCACCGGATGCGCGGCAACGGATGATCTACCTACGCAACCTTCTGGCGCGCTCGGAGATCCTCATCGGCCGCTATTACCTCTCACGGGAAGCCTACGTCGCCGCCGTCAATCGCGGCCGCAACGTGGTCGAGAACTATCCCACCACACCTTCGGTCCCCGACGGCCTCGCGCTCATGATCGAGGGCTACCTGAAGCTCAATCTTCCGGAACCCGCCAATGACTCTCTGCGGGTGCTGCTGGCCAACTACCCCGGCTACGACGCCATCGATGGCGCGGGGAACTTCGTCATTTCTCCGGAGGTCCGGAACCGCGATCGCTCCTGGGTCAACGTGCTCACTCTGGGCCTGATCGATCGCCCTGATACGCCGCCCGTGCTCCAGGTCCGCCTGCCGGACGATCGCGCGGCGGATGACGGTCGCGATTGAACATGGCCACCTGATCCATGCAGGCGAACGGCGCCACGTCCCGGCAGGAGGTGCTCGCGCTCGTGGCGGAGCAGCAGCGCCAACAGGCTGCGACCCTGCTGCGAATCTACAACTACTACCGCATCGTCGTCGGCGTCTCCCTCCTGGTCATCTTCGTCCGCGAGATCGGCGAGCGCCTGCTCGGGACGCTGAATCCGGACGCCTTCCTGGTGACGGTGCTCGCCTACATCGCCATCAACATGATCATCGCCGGCATCTCGCTGCTGGTGCCCAGCCGCTACTTCGACCGACCCACCATCGGCTTCGCCATCGTCGCCCTCGACACCATGGCACTGACACTGCTGATGCACTTTTCAGGCGGCGTCACCAGCGGCCTCGGCACCCTGATCATCGTATCGATCGCTGCAGGCGCCATCGTCGTGCCCGGGCGCATATCGACAGCACTGCCCGCCATCGGCACGATCGCCGTGCTCTACGAGGAGTTCTATCTCTCGCTGATCCCCGCAGCGCCGCCCCCGGACTTCTTCCAGGCCGGCCTGCTCGGCGCGCTCTATTTCGCCACGTCACTGGTCATTCAGGGGCTGTCCAGGCGGCTGCAGCGCTCCGAAGCAACGTCGCTGCAGCGGGCGGCGGAGGTCGCTTCGCTCGAGCGCCTGAACCGGCTGATCGTCCAGCGCATGCGCACAGGGATCGTGGTGTTCGACACCGCCGGCCGCCCGCGTCTGGTCAATGCGTCGGCCCGCGGCCTGCTGCGGCTCGGTGGCCCGAAGGGTGACGACGATACGCAGAGCCTGATCATCCCCGGGATTCTCCTGAAAGCATTCCGAGCCTGGCAGGCTGACGAGACGCACCGTTCCGAACCCTTCCGTACGGAGGCCGGCGCCACCGAGGTCCGGGTCAACTTCGCCCGCCTTGCGAATCATCCGGACAGCGAAGTGGTGACGTTCATCGAGGACAACACGGAGCTCACTCAGCAGGCCCAGCAGCTCAAGCTGGCCGCCCTCGGACGGCTGTCCGCCAGCATCGCCCACGAGATCCGCAATCCGCTCGGTGCCATCTCCCACGCAGCCCAGTTGCTGCGGGAATCTCCCGCGCTCGAGAAGGCCGACCTGCGGCTCACGGACATCATCCAGACCCACTCCAAGCGCATGAACGAGGTCATCGAGAACATCCTCGAGCTGTCGCGGCGCCGCAGCCCCGAACCGCGCGTCCTGCTGATGAAGGAGTGGCTCGAAGCGTTCGAAGAGCACTTCAACGAGGCCCAGGAGGTTCCGGTGGAACTGGAGATTCAAATTGATCCGGCTGATGCGAGGGTCAGGATCGATCCGCGCCAGATGGATCAGGTCCTCACCAACCTGTGCGTGAACGGTGCCCGCTACAGCGAGAAAGTCACCGGCCGGCGCTGGGTGGGGCTGAAGGGCGGCGTCGATTCGGGCACCGAGCGGCCCTGGCTGGAAGTTCTCGACGAAGGACCGGGTGTGGACGCACTGCAACTCGACAACCTGTTCGAACCCTTCTACACCACGGAGGAGGCCGGTACCGGCCTCGGTCTGTATATTTCCCGTGAGCTGTGCGAGGCGAACCAGGCACAATTGAGCTACCTTCCCCGTCAGGAAGGCGGCAGCTGTTTCCGCATCAATTTCCCTCACCCCCAACGACAGACGGCCTGAACCCATGACCGATAGGCGTGTACTGATCGTCGACGACGAACCCGACATCCGCGAGCTGCTCGAGATCACACTCGGCCGGATGGGCCTGGAAACCGAGAGTGCTGCGACCCTGCAGGAAGCCCGCAGCCATCTTGAGAAAGCGGAATTCGATTTCTGCCTCACGGACATGCGCCTGCCTGACGGCAACGGCATCGACCTCGTCCGCCACATCAGCACCGACTACTCGGAAACACCCGTGGCCATGATCACGGCCCACGGCAGCATGGATACCGCCATCGAGGCGTTGAAGGCAGGCGCGTTCGATTTCGTATCCAAGCCAGTCGACCTCGCCCAGCTCCGCAATCTGGTGGACCAGGCGCTCAAACTGCAGCCTATGGCCGAAGGCGGCCCGGGCACGGGGACCCGCCTCCTCGGTGAGTCCCCCGCCATGCAGCGGCTGCGCAAGCAGGTGGCGAAGATGGCCCGCAGCCAGGCCCCGGTGTACATCTCCGGTGGCTCCGGCAGCGGCAAGGAGGTGGTCGCCCGCGCCATCCACGAGCAGGGCCCCCGTGCGGCCGGACCCTTCGTCCCGGTCAACTGCGGCGCCATCCCCAGCGAACTCATGGAGAGTGAATTCTTCGGCCACAAGAAGGGCAGCTTCACGGGTGCCACAAGCGACAAGGAAGGCCTGTTCCAGGCGGCCAACGGCGGCACCCTGTTTCTCGACGAAGTGGCGGATCTGCCCCTCCCGATGCAGGTGAAGCTGCTGCGGGCCATCCAGGAAAAGGCGGTGCGCCCGGTGGGTTCACAGCAGGAAAACAGCATCGATGTCCGCCTGCTGTCAGCGACGCACAAGGATCTGGCCCGGCTGGTGGAGATTGGAGATTTCCGCCAGGACCTGTACTACCGCATCAACGTCATCGAGCTGAAGGTGCCGAGTCTGCGCGAGCGCGCCGAGGATATCCCGCTGTTCGTCAAGGAAATGCTCGGCAAGCTCGCGCAGGAGTACGGTGGCGACTCCCCGACCATCTCCGCGGCCGCGATGGACGCCCTGAGGAACTACGCCTTTCCTGGCAACGTGCGGGAGCTCGAGAATATTCTCGAGCGTGCCTACACCCTGTGTGAGGATGACTGCATCGAGGTCGGTGACCTGCAGTTCAGTCCGGCTGCTGCCGGCGAGGACGCTGACTTCGGATCAAGTGCAGATGGGGACGATTCCCGTCCCATCCCTGCAGCCAGTACGGCCGGTGCGACTTCAGCCGCACCGTTGAGGCCTCCGGAGGATCCGGGTTCGCTGGAGGACTACCTGGAGTCCATCGAGCGCAACAAGATCACCGAGGCGCTCGAAGCCACCCGCTGGAACAAGACCGCAGCAGCCAAGCGCCTTGGCATCACGTTCCGCGCCCTGCGCTATCGGCTGAAGAAGCTGGGGATGGAGTAGGCGGCCTCGCACAGACAGCGAAGGCGACTGCCCACGCACATTGCAGTCCAGGCCGTCACGCACAGCGCTCGCCATGTCCCACCCTGAGCGCTCCCATTCGGGAGTGCCAGCATGGGAAATTGCCAGCAACAATCGTTTACGCTGTCACAGAAAGAACAGCGGCGATGCCATCAATGCCCAAGTGGGAGCATACGTCCGCGAAGCGGGCGTCGCGAACTGCGTCACGCCCAGGTCCGTCGGCAGTCCTCGATCGCAACGCCGCCCTGCGGGCGACGTTCGCTCCCACGGGCGCTGGCAAGCTTCTCGCAACGCTGTCGTTTTCAGTTTCGCTCCATGGGACAGCGCGGCATCACCCTCATCGAATTGTTGGCCACGCTGGCGATAATCGCGCTGCTGGCCAGCTTTGCATTGCCGGGTGCGCAGCGCCTGATGGACGAGGTCCGTGCTGAGACTGCGATCCACTCGGTCCGTGCCGGGATCACCTTCGCCCGGGCCGTCGCCGCGACGCGGAACGAACCCACCCTGCTCTGCCCGCTCGGAGCAGACGACCGCTGCCATGGCGACTGGAGTGAGGGATTCGCCGTGTTCGTCGACCGGCTCGGCGTGGCCGAGCGCCACCCGGACGAGCCGGTCCTGCGCACGTTCGCATCCATGCCACGCGGGGCCACGCTTCGATTCAGGGCTTTCCGTACCGGTCGCTACCTGCGCATGCTGCCGAACGGCCAGACCGCCTGGCAGAACGGACGCTTCGAGTACTGCGCACCCGAAGGCAGCGCCGCGCTGCCGCGGGTGCTCGTCATCAA
>SKUB01000146.1 GCA_007122315.1 Pseudomonadales bacterium
GGCGTGGGGACAGTCCGCAGGGCAACGCGATATCGCCGGTTTCGTCGCAGCACAGCGTAGCGCGGACGTGGTGGCCGCTTCCGGTTCACAGCCAGAACGCAGCGTCGACGGCGTCATCGCCCTACTGCGCATTCCGGGGCTCGAGCTCGAAGTTCCGGTGACCTACGGCACTTCGGAAACCGTACTGCGCCGCGGGGCGGGATTGATCGAAGGCACGGCGCCGCCCGGAACCCGCGGCAATGTGGGTATCGCGGCACACCGGGATACGTTCTTCCGCAGCCTCGAGGGTATCGCCGTGGGCGACCGCATCGAACTCGACACGTCTGACCGAAGATCAAGCTACCGCGTTACCGAGTTGTCCATCGTCGAGCCCTCCGAGGTCCATGTCCTCGCCGATACCGGCGAGGACATTCTGACGTTGGTGACGTGCTACCCGTTCTACTTCGTCGGTAACGCACCGCAGCGCTTCATCGTCAGGGCGGCAGCTGCCGACCCTTCCACCTAGAACCACGAGGGACATCACATGAACAGTCTAAAGGCCACTTGTGCGGGCGCAGCGCTGCTGGGGATGATCCTCGGCAGCGCCACGGCCGCTGCCCAGCAACAGCAACAGCGACAGTTACCGTCTGAACGCTCGCAAACCCAGGAGTGTCGGGACATCAACTGGAACGAGGATATGCGGCGCAACCATGCCGCGCTGATGGACGCCTGCAAGGAGGTGGTGACTGAAGGCGATCGAACCTGGGCACGATTCGACGCCCGCTTCGTCCGGGTCGAGCGGGATGGACAGGTGGTCTTCAGCGTCCGTGACCAGCGCGATCGATCGGTCGAAGAAGTTCGGCTGACACCAAAGGCGAACCAGGTTGCCTATATCAATGATCGGCCAACCCCGTTCAGGCAGTTGCGCTCCAGCGACAGCCTCAGTCTCTACGTGCCCGAGGGCGCATACGGCTTCGCTACCGAGCCTGGTGGCGAGTTGGCGACCGTCACTCGCGGTGACGAGTCCACGGCCAGTCGCGGTGACGAGCCCACGGCGGAATCCACGGCGGACAGGCAGGATCGTGACGGCTCCCGGCAAACGGTCGCACAGCGTGGCCAGCTGCCATCCGAGCTGCCCCGCACGGCCGGTCCTCTGCCCTGGTTCGCACTTGGCGGCCTGCTGTCCCTGCTGGGCGGTCTGGGCCTGACGCTGCGACGCAAGATCTGAGGCATGTGCCGGTGGCGCAGCCATGCGCCACCGGCATTGCAGACTTGGGACGGTGGCCCTGCTCGTCCGTTTTGGGGGCCGCCCTGCCCGGCAGACCGGGAGCTCCACCATGAAGCTTCATCTACTGCTCGCCGCCACCGCTGTGTGGCTCGCCTCCTGCGCGATCAACCCCGTATCCGGCGACCGTGAGCTCGCGCTGATCACTGAAGGCCAGGAAATCGAAATGGGGCGGCAGTTTGCCGCCAGCGCGGAGGCACAGCTCGGGCTGGTGGACGATGCCGAACTGCAGGACTACCTGCAGCGTATCGGCACGCAGCTCGCCGCAGCCTCAGAGCGGCCCGAACTGCCCTGGACGTTCCGGGTGGTGGACGACCCGACGCCCAATGCCTTTGCCGCTCCAGGCGGCTACATCTTCTTCACCCGCGGGCTGCTGGCGCTGATGCGCAACGAGGCGGAGCTTGCCAGCGTGCTTGGACATGAAATCGGCCATGTGACGGCGCGCCACTCCGTGGCCATGATGAGCCGCGCACAGCTCGCCCAGATCGGCCTCGGTGTGGGCTCCATCATCAGCCCGACAGTTGCCCAGTTCGGGGATCTCGCCGCCGCTGGCCTCCAGGTGCTGTTCCTGAGTTATGGCCGGGACGCCGAGCGCCAGGCCGATGACCTCGGGTACCGCTACGCGCTGGCACAGGACTACGATGTCGCTGAGATGGTCAACGTGTTCGCGGCGCTGCAGCAGTCCGCCACGCTTGCCGGCCACAGCCCGGTTCCGACCTGGATGGCCTCGCATCCCGACCCCGGGGAGCGCATCGCCCGAATCGAGAAGCGGCTCCTGACGCTGCCTGCGCCCATCGAGCCCCTGCGCGTCGGGGAAGAGGACTATCTGGAGCGCATCGACGGGCTCATCTATGGTGTGAATCCACGCAACGGCTATTTCGAGTCGAACCGCTTCCTTCACCCGGATCTCGAGTTTCAGGTCGAATTACCGCAGGGCTGGATGGTGCGAAACCTCCCGCAGGCTGTCCTCGCCGGCAGTCCTGCACAGGATGCGCTGATCCAGCTCACGATCGTTCCCGGGACGCAGCAGGAGGCATCCGCCAGGTTCTTTGCGCAGGAAGGACTACGCTCTGGGCGGGTTGCAGCGGAAACGGTGAACGGTCTGCCGACCATAGTCGGCCCATTCGAGGCGCAGACCGAACAGGGTCCGATTGGAGGCATTGCCGGGTTCATCGCCCACGCCGATCGCACCTACCAGATTCTGGCCTATACACCGGCGCCCAAGCTGGCCGGCTACGAGGCGACGTTGCGGCGATCGATTCGAAGTTTCGCACGCCTGACGGACTCGACAGCGCTGGCGCGGCAGCCGAACCGGCTGCAGATCATCTCCCTCCCGCGGGCCATGACGGTTGCGCAATTCAACGACGCCTATCCATCCCGGATTCCACTGCCGGAGCTGGCGCTGATCAATCAGCAGGCAGGGCCCGAAGCCACCATGCCTGCCGGCTTTCGCGCGAAACGCGTCGTCGAACGGTAAAGGAAGTGCTGGTCAATCGCCCGGGGGGGGCGGCCCGGCTGGGGGATACGAAAAATTTTCCAGCAGGCGATCGGACTCCCGCTTGACCACCGCGTAGCACTCACAAGACCGCCGTTCGAGCTCCGGCCGATCGAGAATCGTGATGTGGCCGCGTTTGTAGGCGATGACGCCGGCA
>SKUB01000111.1 GCA_007122315.1 Pseudomonadales bacterium
CGCTGGTACATGTGGTTGCCCATGCTCGCCACGGGCCTCGCGACGCCGTTTTTCTTCGGCATCTTCCTGTCCCCGACTTATGGCATGGCATTCATCTACATGATGCTGCCGACCATGCTCACGAGCTTCTATCTCGGTCCGGTGTTCTCCATGACTCAGGGCCTGGTCCCGCCGGCCATGCGCGCCACCGCGGCCGCCGTGCTGCTGTTCGTGATCAACATCATCGGGCTCGGCCTGGGCCCGCAGTTCGCCGGGATTCTGAGCGATCTGCTGCGGCCCACGTTCGGCGTCGAGTCGCTGCGCTACGCGCTGCTGATCCTGTCCATGTTCACGCTCCTCGGTGCGGCGCTGTACTTCTTCGCCGCCCGTTGGCTGCGTGAGGATCTCGACCGCGTACAGGCGTTCGTGGCGGCTCAGACGAAGCCGTGACCTGCTGCAGGCCGGCGTTGGCCGGTCTGCGGGTACGCTGCAAGCAGGGCAGGGCGGATCAGTGAAAGTCGCGGGAGTTCGCGCGCAGCTCGCCTAAGTGGTGGGAGTAGTCGGCCACGTGCCCGGCCACCACGTGGATCACCCGGCCCTCCCGCTCCAGAACGCCCTTCACCAGCAGCAGGCGGCCGCCGAGGATGGGGCCGCGAAAGCGCGCCAGAACGCTGTTCCAGATCACCACGTTGTGATTGCCGGTCTCGTCCTCCAGGGTGAGGAACAGGACGCCGGAGGCTGAGCTCGGTCGTTGGCGGCCGGTGACGAGTCCCGCGATGCGCACGAAGCGGCCGTGATTGAGGGTGCCGAGTCCGCCGGCCTGACGACAGCCACGAAAGGCAGGCAGCCGGCGGAGCAGGGCCATGGGGTGGGCGTTGAGCGTCAGACCGAGGCTGGCGTAGTCGGCCAGCACATCGGAGCCGAGGGTGGGTGCCGGAAGTTCGACGCCTTCGTCATGCCCATCCCGGTGTCCTCCGCGATGCTGTTCATGATCGAGCGGCGCATCGGCAACTGCCGCCGATGATGGCTCTACGTCGTGGCCCGCCTGCGAACCGGGCACGTTCTCAACTGCAGACGTATCACTCACCTCGCCGCCCGATGCCCTGGCCCACAACGGTGCATCCGGCTTCACTGCGGCGGTTTCCCAGTGGCTCTGGTGGCGATGGCCGGCGAGGTGGCGCAGCGCATCCGCCTCGGCCAGACAGCGGAGTTCCCCGGCGTCGAGTCGGGCACGCCGGGCGAGATCTTCCACCGTTTCGAACGGACGCGCCTCCCGTGCCGCCACGATGCGTTCGCCCGCGGCCTGATTGAATCCCGTGACCTGACGCAATCCGAGCCGGATGGCCCCCTGCTGGCGCCGGTAGTGGTAGCCACAGGGATCCGGGCCGGTGCCCGGTCCCGGACTTGCGTCGGAACGCTCCAGGCCGTGATCCCAATGGCTGGCGAGCACGTCCACGGGGCGGACCTCGACGCCATGACGACGGACGTCCTGGATGAGCTGAGAGGCGGAGTAGAAGCCCATGGGCAGGCTGTTGAGCAGCCCGCAGCAGAACGCTGCCGGTTCATGACGCTTGAGCCAGGCGGAGACGTACACGAGCAGCGCGAAGCTGGCGGCGTGTGACTCCGGAAAACCGTACTCACCGAAGCCGCAGATCTGGGCGAACAGGCGCTCGGCGAAGTCCGCATCGTGGCCCCGTTCGAGCATGCCGTTCACGAGTTTGTCCCGGAACGGTTCGAGGCCGCCGCGGCGGCGCCATGCGGCCATGGCCCGGCGCAGGGCGTCCGCCTCGCCGCCACTGAAGCCGGCGGCCACCATGGCGAGCTGGATCACCTGTTCCTGAAAGATCGGCACGCCGAGGGTGCGCTCGAGCACGCCGCGCACGGCCTCGTTCGGATAGGTCACTGGTTCGAGTCCCTGCCGGCGGCGCAGGTAGGGATGCACCATGTCGCCCTGGATCGGACCGGGCCGGACGATGGCCACTTCCACCACCAGATCGTAGAAGCAGGCAGGTTTCAGGCGCGGCAGCATGGCCATCTGAGCCCGGGATTCCACCTGGAAAACGCCGACTGAGTCCGCCTTCTGCAGCATGGCATAGGTCTCCGGATCCTCCGCCGGCACGTCCTCCATGGCCATGGGCGTGCCGCGAAAGTCACTGATCAGGGCGAGGCTGCGCGAGATGGCGCTCAGCATGCCGAGGGCGAGCACGTCCACCTTGAGCAGACCCAAGGCTTCGAGGTCGTCCTTGTCCCACTGGATCAGGGTGCGTTCGGCCATGGCCGCGTTCTCGATGGGCACGAGCTGGGCTAAGGGGCCCTGGGAGATGACGAAGCCACCCACGTGCTGGGAGAGATGGCGGGGGAAGCCGAGCAGTTCCCGGACCAGATGCAGGCAGCGGCGAATCACCGGACTGTCCGGATCGACCCCGGCGGCGGCGAAGCGGTCTTTGAGCTCGTCCTGCTTTTCCCACCAGGCCATGGACTTGGCCAGCGCATCCACCAGAGTCGGGTCGAGACCGAGGGCCTTGCCCACGTCGCGGATGGCACTTTTCGGCCG
This sequence comes from Pseudomonadales bacterium, assembly GCA_007122315.1. Lineage (GTDB taxonomy): Bacteria > Pseudomonadota > Gammaproteobacteria > Pseudomonadales > Azotimanducaceae > SLTB01. The sequence goes on from SKUB01000111.1 coordinate 2,534, forward strand.
ATAGGTGATCAGGGTCGCAGCCAGGGCGGCGCGATCGCGGCCGTAGCGGCGATACAGGTACTGAATCACCTCCTCCCGGCGCTGGTGCTCGAAATCCACGTCGATGTCCGGCGGTTCGTTGCGTTCCTTGGAGATGAAGCGTTCGAATAGAACGCTCATGCGGCCCGGGTCCACCTCGGTGATCCCGAGGCAGTAGCAGACCGCTGAGTTGGCGGCGGATCCCCGACCCTGGCAGAGAATGCCGCGGTCGCGGGCAAACGCCACCACGTCGTGGACCGTGAGGAAGAAGTGTTCGTAGCCCAGCTCACGGATCAGCGCGAGTTCTTTTTCCACCAGTTCGCTGACGTGGGCCGGCATGCCTTCGGGCCAGCGGCGGCGGGCACCGGCCAGGGTGAGGGCGCGCAGGTGCCCACTGGCCGTGGTGCCCGGCGGGATCAGCTCCTCGGGGTACTCGTAGCGCAGCTCGTCGAGGCTGAACTGGCAGCGTTCGGCAATGGCGACACTCTCGGCGAGCAGTTCCGGAGGATGCCGCTGCCGCAGGCGTTCGATGGGCTGCAGGCAGCGCTCCCGGTTCGGTTGCATGGCGCGGCCGAGTTCCGCCACCGGTCGCTGCAGGCGAATGGCGGTGAGGATGTCCTGCAGCGGCTTGCGGGCAGGATCGTGCAGGTGGACGTCACCGGCGGCGGTCATCGGCAGATCGAGACGAATGGCCAGGGTCAGGAGTTCTGCCGTGCGGTCGAGGTCATCACCCTCGCAGAACAGCTCCAGAGCGATCCACAGCCGGTCCAGAAACGCGGCCTTCAGACGGCTGCCGAGATCGTCGTTGGCGTCCCGGGATTGATGCGGGTCGGGCAGCCAAAGGGCAAGGCAGGCGTCGAGACCGCGTTCGAGATCGGCAAGGGTGAGCTGATAGCGGCCCTTGGGGCTGCGACGACGCCCGAGGGTGATGAGGGTGCTGAGCTGGCCGTAGGCGCGTCGGTCCGGGGCCAGCAGGACCAGCTTGGGTCCATCCTCGAGCCGGAACTCACTGCCGACGATCAGCTTCAGACCGGCATCCCTGGCGGCGAGATGGGCCTTGACCACGCCAGCCACGGAGCATTCGTCGGTGAGGGCGAGGGCGCGATAGCCGAGCGCCGCGGCCCGGGCGACGAGCTCCTCTGGATGAGAGGCGCCGCGCAGAAAGCTGTAGTTGCTCAGGCAATGGAGTTCAGCGTAGTCCATAGTAATTTTTGGTTTAGGTATGCTTCCTATCTATATGTTTTTTATCGTTTCTAAAGCTTTTATGAATGCGTATGGAGCGGCTTTATGCGAACAGGCCATGGAGGAACCAGCGCTGGTCGGTGAGCGTCTGGAAGACCCAGCAGTGGCCTCCCTTGGGGTGTTGGGCCACCCAGTAGTCCCGGGGGCCTCGGCATGCTTCAGTCAGCCGTTCTTCCCCCCAGGGCATGAGATCGAGGCGCTCCGGCCCCCGCTGCAGGATCAGGGCACCGTGCCAGTGCGGTCGGCCCCCAGGGCTGGCCAGGGGCTGAGGTGGGTCCAGTAACCACAGCGGACGGGGTCCGGGGATACAGCCTTCCGGTGCCTCCGTGTTCCGCGCTGACAGCCCCGGTGGGACGAGACGCCAGGCCCACTCAGGGCGGTGGTCGTCCGCCGGCAGAATGCTCCGGCAGGCTTCACGGCCGAGGCGGGCATGCAGCAGATCGATCAGTGCTGCCGGGTCGCCATCTTCCTCACCTGGGAGGGGGAAAAGCGTGTCCGGTTGGCCGCCGTGCGCCTGCAGTTCCTCCACCCGCAGCGCGAGGGTCGCGACTTCGGGCAGGCCGCGGCTGCGTTCCAGCTGCAGCCGGCTCAGCTCCAGGAAGCGGACCGGGTCCCGCTGGGCCCGGGCACAGCGCACCTCCAGGATGGACTCGCCATGGCGCGGGTGACTCAGGATCCAATCCAGCCGACTGCTGGCAAGCTGCCTCACGCGCAGCCAGTCCGTCAGCTCACCGATCAGGCGACGCATGGGAAAGGCCAGTGCTCCGGTATGGGTCACGTCCTCCAGGAAGTGCAGCCGGGTATTGAATACAGGTGCCGGCGTCAGGGCTTCCCGGGGATCCGGCCGGCGCCCGGTAAGGCGGTCCAGGTGCTCCAGCAACTGGCGTCCGAAACGGCGGCCGAGAGCGTTGCGCGGCAGGCGCAGCAGATCAGCCAGGGTTCGGAATCCCATGGCCGCCAGACGTTCCTGTTCTGCCATGGGACGTTCCAGGTGATGCAGGGGCAGGGCCGCCAGCAAGGGGCGCACACTGCTGGCCACCGCGTCACACCAGGCGCGTCGCAACCTGTCTTCCCCTGTGCTGTCGTACTCGATCTCGGCGGCGAGGCGTTCCGGATCAGGCGAACAGCCCGCCCGCGCCAGGGCCTGGGCCGCCAGCGGCGTGGGTGCGATGCCGGGTAGCCCGGAGTAACCGAGTTCGCGAATGCCGGCGAGGATCTGCTGCTGCAGGCGATCGAGTCCCCGGAACAGGCGCAGGCTGCCGGCTATTTCCAGCAGCAGGGCATCCGGAGGTGCAAGGCTGACCTGGGGTGTGAAACGCCATGCCCAGTCGGCCAGGTGACGCAGCGCGACCGCCTCCCGCTCCGGATCGCGCCAGCCCACGGCCAGATCCGGACAGATGCTCTGCGCGGTGGCGAGGCTCTGGCCGGGACGCAGACCCTGGGCCAGGGCGGCGGCATTGATCTGCACGAGACGGTGCTGCGCCACCAGGGCGCTCGGTCTTGCCGCAGCACCATCCTCCAGGCTGCGAGTGAACAATTCCAGACCCAGCCGCGGCAGGTACAGGCAGAACCAGAGCGAGCGTTCCTTGGCGTGACGACGTGTTTGCATGCCAGGGCAGGGCGGCGCTCACGGATGCGCGCTCCGCTGGATGGGGGTCGCGCGCGGCAGCCTGGCTGCAGAGCGACGCAGGGTACGGGCCGGCTGGGTCGGGGCCGGTGGCGGTGACTGCCAGAGTGCGAGCTGGCGCAGGGCGGCGGTCTGTTCCGGACCGGCGAGGCGCCGGGTCAGGCAATCACCGAAGCGGATCGGCAGGGCCTCGCTGGGCCACCCACCCCGGCGCTTGACCACCCGCAGCCTCAGCCCGGAGCCGTCCATGCACTCGGGTTCCGGTTCCAGCTGCAACCGCAGTTCGGCCGGTGATGTCTGTTCGGCCGCGGTGTCGGGGCGGAACATCACGCCCCAGCTGTCCCCTTCCCGGGCAGCAAGCTGCAGACGACGGAGATCCCCATGACGGAGATGGCGCGGGTCCGGCCAGCTCAGGACCGCACTGCAGGTGCCGGATTTCAAGGCCTGCTCGGTGGCCCAGAGCAGATCCTGATGATGCTTCGGATGGATCAGCAGCACGCGTCTCACGTCCACGCCAGCTGCGGCCAGGGCCGGTGCATAGGGCAGCCAGGGCGGTGCCACCCAGGCGATCCAGCGGGCCCGCCGCTGGCTGAGTTCGGCCAGCGCCGGCAACAACAGTCTCAATTCGCCCACGCCGGGGACGTCGCCGAGGATCTCGGTGAGTCCGTCTGTGGGCCAGCCGCCACCAGCAAGCAGGTCATCGAGCTGGGGGAAACCGGTGGCCAAGGTGCCGCGCTCAGTGTGCAGGCCGTCCGTGGCCCGCCACAGGTGCCGCTGCTGCAGGAGGTTCTCGATGGACTGGGTCATGATACAGGCCGCTGTCTGTCTGAATGTACAGTAACTGTATACTCGAACAGCATGCGCTCGCAAGCGGGCGTGCGACAGGAATGGATGACCCGCAGATAGAAAACGGCCTGTATCCAGGAGTCGGGATGCAGACCAAGGGGATGGGGGTATCAGATAAGGGCGGTTGGGCCATCCATGGCCCGACCTGGAGACTGCCCGGCGATCCGTCACTGCAGCCTCGAGTTCAGGATACCGCGCCCGGCGACCTTGTGAAGTGGCAGGGTCCGATTTCCAAAAAAGTGAAAAAATGATTTATTACAGCGCTTTGCAGAATTATCCGTAGATAACCGGAGATAAAAAGATCGCATTTCGGGCCACTCGCATCGATCGGCGCACCCCGGGAACCCTGACAGCAGCTGTGCAGACAGCCGCGCACGCCAGGGCGATCCCCCTTGCCATCATTCGCCGCGCGTGCAGGATTTCCATCGTATGCTATCGCTATTCAGGTGACCCGATTGCATCCAGCCCGAGGTGGGCCCCAAGGCAAGGAACTGCGCATGACGTCCAGCAACCCGCCATCGCGCCCCCCGGTCACCGTACTGGGTGGTGGTCTGGCCGGGATGGTCGCCGCCCTGGAGCTGGTGAAGCTGGGTTTTCCGGTGCAGCTTCACGAGGCTCTCGGCCGTCTGGGCGGTAAGGCCGGCAGCGATAGCGACCCGCCTCTGTACAACGCCTCCCTGGACCCGGATCCCAATCTGTCCCTGCCGCAGGGTGTGGCCAGCGATCACGGGTATCACGTGTTCCCAGCCTGGTACACGACCATGCGGCGGCTGTGGCTGGAGATCGGCTTCGACCCGGAGCACGACGTCTATCCTGGCCGCATCTACTACAACCTGCCGCCGGCGCTGCAGGGTGTCCGTCAGCCCCATGTCCCCAAGCCGCCGCCGAGCATTCATCAGCTCGCGGCGATCTGCGAATTGATCCTGCAGACCGACGACGAGGTGGACGACCTCACGCTGCAGGCCTTCCTGCGCTCGCGGGACTACGCTCCGCAGGGGCAGCCCATCAGCCTCAATGACTTCATCCTCAATGCGCTCACGATCGGCGACCGGGATGTCTCCGCCCGGGCCGTCCGCAACGTTTTCCGGCAGTGGCTGCCGGTCTTCGCCGAGTCCAATTGGGATGCGCTGCGCGGCAGTCTCGCGGAGAAGCTGATCGATCCACTCGAGCGGCGCATCGCGGCCGCGGCCCGGGAGGCGGGCGTCAGTTTCGAAGTCTTCCGGGGACATCGCGTGCTGGCGCTGGAACCGCTGCCGAATCATGGCCTGACGGTGCACATCAGCGATCGCCACGGACGTCAGCTCACCAAGCAGGCGCCACAGGTGGTCCTCGCACTGCCGCCGGAAGTGCTGCGGCGCATGGATTCCACCGCCTTGTTCAAGCGCGATGCAGGGCTCTCCGAACTGTTCTACCTGCGCAGCAATCCGTTCTCGGCGCTGGATGTCTTCTGCACCACAAGGCTGCCGAACCTGCCCGTGGAGCACTTCACGCTCATCGGTTCACCCCACGGCATCACCGGGTTCGACATCTCCCGGCAATGGCCCCGGCTGGAGGTGCTCGGTCGCACCGTGCTGCAGTTCGTGGCGGCGGACTGTCGTGGCTTCGGCGGTCTCGACAATCGCGGTTTCCTGGAGGTCATGAGCAGGGAGATCTTCCGGCATCTGCCGGATCTCGAAGGCAACGTAGCCTTTTACGTGCCGCACCGGAACTCAGATGCGCCTCTGTTCGTGAATGATGTCGGCACCTGGGCGCATCGTCCCGAACCTGCGTCGCGCTTGCCGGGGGTCTACTTCGCCGGGGACTACGTTCGCAACGCCACTGACGTCACCTCCATGGAGGGCGCCGTGCGCTCCGGACTGCTCGCAGCTGAAGCCCTGCGGGCGGCTTGCGTCCCCTACGAACGGCCGGTTGCGATCGTCGACGAGGTCAGGCTGCCCGAGGACATCGAGGAACTGATCGAACTCTGGCCCCGGGACCCGATGGCGGCCCGGCTCAAGTGCCTGGCCTGGGTCCGCAGCTTCATGCCTGAGCGCTGATGCCCGCCTGGGGCAGCAGGGCCAGGTAGGCCTCCTTGGCCGCTGTGGGGAGGCCGAGCCAGAGCGATTGCATCACAGCAAAACGGTAGAAACGGTACGGGCGCGGGTGCTTGATCTGGCGCAGACAACCGAGCGCACGTCGCTGCTTGCCGAGCTGTGCGTAGGCGAATCCCATCATGATCCAGATGAAGTCGACTTCCGAGAAACGCCGGCAGCGGGCCATCACCTCGATGGCCTCCTCGTAACGGCCGCTGGCGATGCAGGCGTTGCCGAGCATGTAGCACAGGAACGGCTCGCGGGAATCCTTGGGCGACAGGCGCATGGCATAGCGGCAGCGGTCGAGCCCTTCTGCGCTGCGGCCGAGGTTGGCGATGAGATAGCCGCAGACACCCTGATACATGGCATTGCTCGGCTCGATCTGTACGGCCCTTTCCAGGTACTCCAGTGCCGGGGCCAGCCCACCGGGTTGCGTGAACGTGATCATACCCATGGCATACAAGGCCACCGGATGCTCGGGCAGGAGCTGAAAGGCACGCTCGGCATGGCGCTGGGCTATCGGCAGCACCTCGCGTCCGTCCCCGCCCCAGAGCAGGGAGGTGGACAGGCCGATGGCAATGCCGGCTTCCGCCAGACCGAAGTCCGGTTCCAGTTCCAGCGCCTGGCGGAAGCGCCTCAACGAACGCTCGGGTCTGGGTGCAGGGGCATCGACGAACAGCCAGTACCAGCCTTCCTGCCACAGCCGCCAGGCACTCTGATTGCCGCTGCGGGCACCGTAGGCCATATCGTCGAGGCGCAGCCGAGGTTCGAGCTGAGCGCAGATGGCCGCAGTCAGTTCGTCCTGGGTGGCAAAGGGCTCGACAAATACCCGATCAAATCGATGTGACCAGACCTCGGCACCGCTCTGAGCATCCACGAGTTGAGCGCTGATTCGAAGCTGATCCCCGGCACTGCGGATACTGCCCTCGAGCACGTAGCGCACGCCCAGCTGGCGGCGCACGGTCTGCGGGTCGGGGAGGGCATGGCGATAGATCCGGGTCGTCGCATGGGCAATCACGAAGAACTCGGGAATGCGCGCGAGGAGGGTGGTGAGGTCCTCGGTCATGCTGTCCGCAAGCAGCTCGTGGGCGTCGTTTCCCGTCAGGTTGACGAAGGGCAGAACAGCAATCGATGGTCGATCCGTGATCGGCTCCTGAGCCGCCCAGAACGCTCCGTTGTGTTGCGCGACGAGAGGCTCGTTGGCGACCGCGTTGAGGGCAGAGACAAGCCGTTGCTGGTAGCGGGGACCGAATCGCAGGGGCCGCGGAATCATGCGGTCGGACGCGAGGCCGCGTGGCGCGATGGTGTCAGCGTCACTGCTGATGAGCAGAGGGAGCTCCTGGGACAGCAGGTAGTCGAGGATGCCGGAATCCCTGCGGGTGACGACACCGGGCGGCGCCAGGTGCCAGAGCACCACATGGCATTGCTGCAGGGCGCGTATCAGCGCGGTGTCCGATATCCGTGCCAGCGCGTGGGCATCATCCACCCGGCAGCCGAGGTCGGTCAGCCAGGCCCGCTCAGCCGCGATGAAGTCCTCCATGCCCTCAGGCGCGCAGTGGACCATATGCAGATCAAGGCTCGCGTGAGCGCGCCTGCTGCACTGACTGCGACGGCGAGCAAAGCACCATTGGCGGAACTCGGCGTCGTCGCGCTGGAGGTCCTCCAGCTCGATGGCGAAGATCTGCAGCAGCGCTGGCCAGCGCTGCACCGGGACGGGGTAGCTGCGGCGGTGGTGGTCCACCGACGCACGTGGAATCGCATAGTTGGAATCGACGTGCTTGAACCAGGCATCGATGCCGTGGACAGAAATAGGCGCATCCGCCCGGCTCATGGCCTCGGCCAGAGCCTTGCGGCTGCAGACGGCTCCCCCCAGTCCGGAATCGAGCAGCGCCTTCAGTTTCTGTGTCGTCAGAATCCCTTCGCTCGAGTTTCTTGTCGTGGACATCGCGCCTTACGCCACCCTTTCATCGAACTGTAGCGGATCGTTGACAGAGGCAACAAGCGCTTGCAGCCTGCGCTCAGACGATCTGTCTGCACGGCCCGATGCGCTGCGCGGCCATTGCAGCGATGATTGGTCCACCCCGTATACGACGCTATGCTGCTCATGCCCGGTTCAGCCTGACCATGGCGCAATGGCGTCACCATTCCGAATACCAGGAGATTTCACGTCCATGATGTTGCTCAGACGAAGCCTGCTGTGTGCTTTGCTGCTTCTCCCGCTCGCTGCAGTCGCCCAGCAGGGAGGCTACCGCACCATCGGCTCAGAGACGCCGACGGTAGAGGGTCCGGTGGAGGTGCTGGAGTTCTTCTGGTACGGCTGTGGCGCCTGCTATCAGTTCGCGCCGCTGGTGGATGCATGGAAGGCCGACCTCGATGAAGGCGTAAAATTCACCCGGGTGCCCGCAGTGCTGAACCCGAACTGGCGCCATCACGGCAAGGCGTTCTATACGGCCGAGGCGCTGGGCGTCACGGATCGGGTGCACAACCAGATCTTCGACTCGATCCATCAGCAGCGCCGGTTCCTGGAGTCGGAAGCGGAGGTTCGTGAGCTGTTCGTCAGCAACGGGGTCGACGGCGACGAGTTCGACGCGGCCTGGAATTCCTTTGCAGTGGACAGTCAGATCAGGCGTGCAGAGCGTCTCGCGCGGCAGTATCAGGTACGGGCGACGCCGAGCATGGTGGTGGCGGGGCACTACGTTTCAGACCCGCGCGCGGCGGGCGGCCTGAGAGAACTGCTCGATCTCACCGATCGGCTGACAGAGCAGCTGCGAGCGGATTGAAACGACTGCGGGCGCCGTCCCTGGCGCCCGCATTGGGGAATTGATCAGCACTTCCCCAGCCGTGAATCAGAACTGATTCATGGTGTTCGCGGTGCCGCCGGCGAGCAGGGCCTTCTCGCCGAGGAAGTACTCCTTGTGGTCGTCGCCGATGTTGGAGCCGGCGAGGTCCTGGTGCTTGACGGCAGCCAGGCCGCGGCGGATCTCGGCTCGCTGGACGTCACGAACGTAGGCGAGCATGCCCTTGTCACCGAAGTAACCTTCCGCCAGCACATCGGTGGACAGCGCCGCCGTGTGGTAGGTGGGCAGGGTGATCAGGTGATGGAAGATCCCCGCTTCGCGGGCAGCGTCCTTCTGGAAGCTCTGCACCTGCCGGTCGGCTTCGATTCCAAGCTCGGAATCATCGAACTTGGCATCCATCAGGCCCTTGTCCACTTTCGCGGGATCGGGATAGGCAGACACGTCCTTGCCTTCCGCTTTCCAATCCGCATAGACCTGCTCGCGGAACTTCAGGGTCCAGTTGAACGACGGCGAGTTGTTATAGACCAGCTTTGCTTCCGGACGCACCTTGCGAATGGCGTCCACCATCTCCGCGATCTGGCCCACGTGAGGCCGCTCGGTTTCGATCCAGAGCAGGTCGGCGCCATGCTCGAGACTGGTGATGCAGTCGAGCACCACCCGATCGAAGCCGGTGTTCTCGCGGAAGGCATAGAGGCCGTTGTCGAGCCGCTTCGGCCGCGCGAGTTTGCCGTTCTGGTGAATGGTGACGTCACCGTCGCGCAACTGGCTGACGTCGTTCACCGGCTCAGCTTCGAGGAAGTCGAGGTACTTCTGGCCCAAGTCGCCGGGCTTCTGCGGCACCGGGATCTTCTGGGTCAGGCCGGCGCCGAGGGAGTCGGTGCGGGCGACGATGATGCCATTCTCGATGCCAAGTTCCAGGAAGGCGTAACGGACGGCATTGATCTTGGAGACGAAGTCCTCGTGCGGCACCGTCACCTTGCCTGCCTGGTGACCGCACTGCTTGGCATCGGAGACCTGGTTCTCGATCTGGATTGCGCAGGCACCTGCCTCGATCATGCGCTTGGCCAGCAGGTAGGTGGCCTCCTCATTGCCGAAACCGGCATCGATGTCGGCGATCATCGGCACCACATGGGTCTCGTAGTTGTCGATCCGGGCGATGATGTCGTCCGTGTTCTTGCCGGCGGCGCGGGCTTCGTCGAGCTCCACGAAGATGTGGCGCAACTCGCGGGCATCCGCCTGACGCAGGAAGGTATAGATCTCCTCGATCAGGTCGGGGACCGTCGTCTTCTCGTGCATGGACTGATCAGGCAGGGGACCGAACTTCGACCGCAGGGCGGCCACCATCCAGCCGGACAGATAGATGTAGTTGCGGTCCGTGGTGTTACGGTGCTTCTTGATGGACATCATCACCTGCTGGGCGATGTACCCGTGCCAGCAGCCGAGGGACTGGGTGTACTTGCTGGAGTCGGCATCATAGGCAGCCATGTCCTGGCGCATGATGTCGGCGGTGTATTGGGCGATCTCGAGCCCATTCTTGAAGCGGTTCTGACGCCGCATCCGGACGGTGTACTCCGGGTTGATGGCGCGCCACTCGTCCTTCTGCTTGAGCAGAGCGGTGACTTCCTCGATTTCCTTCAGATACTCGGACATGGGGCTCCCCTTGCTGGCGGTATGAACATCGCAGGGGCGCACCCTAACAGCGACGGCGCTCGGAACAAAGGGAATGCTGGGCAACTAATATATGCGAGATCTTCAGGTGTCGCGTTCGACGCTACCTGCGCCCAGGCAGGGCCGACCCGCCAGCGTCGGTCGTCGCGACCGGGGAGGGTACAATGCCGCGCTTGACCACATAGGGAGTGACACGCTTTGGCCATGCAGCACATCTTCTCCGGCAATCCTCTCGACCGCGCCGACGCCCTGCGCCGCGACAGCGACTGGCTGGAAGCTTCGGCAAAGTCGCCGGACGCGCGCTACCTGCCTCTGTGGCAACTCAACGTCCTGGTGGACTCGCAGAGCTCCGGCTCTCCGGTGCTGGGCTGGCTGCGGCAGGCGGATGTCGCCAGATTGGATGTGGGACTGCCACCGGTCTTCCTTGGGCTCAAGGACGGCTTGCCGCATTTCGCGCTGGACATCTCCGCAGTGCACGATCCCAACCATGAACTCACCCTCGGCAATGGTTTCGCGTTTGCAGAGTCGCGGGCCGCGGCCATGACCCTGCCGCTGGCCGATACCGGGATTCTGGCGCAGGCCCGCGCGCAGATCGGCTGGCACAAGAGCCATCGCTACTGCAGTTGCTGTGGGCACCCCACGGAGCAGGAGAAGGGCGGCCATCTGCGCCGCTGTCCGGAATGCGGGGCGGAGCATTTCCCGCGCACGGACCCGGTGGCGATCATGCTGGTGGTGGATGGCGACCACTGCCTGCTCGGCCAGTCGCATGGTCCGCTCATGCGCTTCGGCATGTTCTCGGCGCTGGCTGGATTCATCGATCAGGGCGAGTCCATCGAGGAGGCGGTGCGGCGTGAAATTCTGGAAGAGGCGGGCATCAGCGTGGGTGCGGTCCGCTACCATTCTTCGCAGCCCTGGCCCTTCCCGTCATCGCTGATGATCGGCTGCCACGCCACCGCGCTGACCCGGGAGATCACCATCGACGAGGACGAGATGCACGACGTCCGCTGGTTCACCCGCCACGAGGTCCTCGATGCCCTTGCCGGCGAGCACCCTGACCTGCGTCTTCCAGGTCCCATGGCCATCGCCCATCACCTGGTCAAGGATTGGGCGGAGGACCGGTGAACGACCTGCGGCTCCACTCGCCTGCCTTCCACCGCAATGTCGCCCCGATCACGGCGGCGTTCGCGCCATGGCTCGACGGCCGCAGCGGCGATGTTCTCGAGTTAGGCTCCGGAAGCGGCCAGCATGTCTTGGCATTCGCGAAAACCTGGCCTGCGTTGCGCTGGTGGCCGACGGATCCGGAGGCCCCGCAGCGGGCAAGCATCGACGCTTGGCGAGCAGTCGAGGGAACTGCCAATGTCGAGACGCCGTTTGCCCTGGATGCAGCTGCGGATGAGTGGTCCCTCGACGCGCCCGGGCGCCCCCGCAGCGACGATCTGATCGCCATGGTGTGCCTGAACGTCGTGCACATCAGTCCCTGGAGCGTCACCGAGGGTCTGTTCGCAGGCGCGGGTCGCTACCTGGCCGGTGGCGGGTTGTTGCTGCTCTATGGACCCTACAACCGTGATGGCCGCCACACGGCGCCGAGCAATGCCCGTTTCGATGCCGACCTGCGGGCACGGAATCCGAGCTGGGGCATTCGCGATCTGGGCGCCGTGGAGCAGGTCGCCCGGGTCCACAAGCTCGAACTGGCCCACATCGAAGCCATGCCGGCCAACAACTTCACGCTGGTGTTCCGGAAGGCGCCCTGATCCCGTCCAGTGGCGTCAGGGACGTCCGACGCGCTCGACGACGCCTTCCCGACGCGGATCGGCTGCACCTTCGAGCTGGCCGCTGCGGATGACGATGCTGTGGATGCCGGAATTCTCGCCGCCGCGCTCGTTGAGAGGATAGCCACGTTCCCGAAGTCCCTCGAGCAGGGCAGGGTCGGCGCGCTCCGATTCAACTTGAACCGGCAGCCTGCGGGCGATGACGTTCGGCAGATCGACAGCTGCCTGGGCGTCAAGCCCGAAGTCGATCACGCCGATCAGCGACTTGAGCGTGTAGGCGATGATGGAGTTCCCGCCCGGAGATCCGGTGACCATGAACAGGTGGCCATCGGCATCGAATACCAGCACCGGTGTCATCGACGAACGTGGGCGCTTTCCCGGTTCCACCGCGTTGGCCACGGGGCGACCATCGACCGTGGGTGTGGCGGCGAAATCCGTGAGCTGATTGTTGAGCAGGAATCCAGAGGCCATGCGCTGACTGCCGAAGGCCATTTCCACCGATGCCGTGAACGCAACGGCGTTGCCCGCAGCGTCCACCACGGACAGGTGGGTGGTGCCGGTGACATCGCCGCTGCCGTCGAAGGCCCAGCGGCTGCGGATGGGCTCATCGTGCAGGACGGAGCCGGGATCACCGGGCAGCACGTCCACATCGGGTGGGCTGCGTTCCGCCGCCCGCGCGGCGACATAGCCGGGATCGATCAAGTCGGCGCTGGGAACCGGTACGAAATCCGCATCGGCGACGTAGTGGTCCCGGTCCGCGTAACCGAGTTTCATGGCATCGATGAAGGCAGCCCAGCCTGCCGGCGTATTGCTGACCCCATCCGGGGCAAGCTGCTCGAGCAGCCCGAGGATCTGCACCACCGCAGTGCCTGACGACGGTGGCGGCATGGAGCAGACACGAAAGCCGCGATAGGGTCCGCACACCGGCTCCCGCACCACCGGCCGGTAGGCTTCGAGATCGCTCAGAGTCAGGGTGCCCGGTCGCGGCGCCGCCGATGCTCCGGCGACGATGCTTGCGGCCACCGGTCCCGAATAGAAGCCTCGAGGGCCTTCCTCAGCGATACGACGCAGGGTCTCAGCATATTCAGGGTTGGTTCGCAGCGTGCCCACCGGCAGCGGTTCACCACCAGGGAAGAAGTAACTCGCAGTCACGGGATCCTCATCGAGGCGGGTGACGCGCGCGATGCGTCCCAAGAGTTCGTGCAGGCGCGGAGAGACCTCGAAACCCTCCTCGGCCAGGGTGATGGCGGGCTCGAACAGGCTGTTCCAGGGCAGGGTGCCAAAGCGCTCATGCGCAGCATGGTAGAGGGCGACAACGCTGGGGACGCCAATGGCGTGGCCGCTCTGAATGCGCTCGAAGAACGGGAGTTCCTCACCATCCTCGTCGAGAAACATGTCGGCCTGTGCACCCTCCGGTGCCGTCTCGCGGCCGTCGAAAGCGAGCACGCTGCCGTCCTCCACGGCATAGGTGAGCATGAAGCCGCCGCCTCCGAGCCCCGAGCTCTGTGGCTCCACGAGGCCGAGCACCGCGTGAGCTGCAATGGCGGCATCCACAGCCGACCCACCCTGACGCAGGATCTCGCCACCGGCTGCCGAAGCGTAGGGGTTCGCCGTCGTAATCATGGCCTCACTGGTGGCGCGCGGCGGATCCTCCTGCGTGGCCGCAGTCTCCATGTTCCCGTTGCAGCCAGTGAGGAACAGAACTCCGAAAAGGGTGAGCCAGCGCATCAATGAGATTCTCCTCGATGAAGGACGGACGACGATCCGCACTCTAGCATCTGCGGGCGCTTCATCCTGAGACGCAGTGCGGTACGCTTTCGATCTTGACGGTCAGGTTGCTAGCAGAATTCGTACCCGATTCGGTCGGTTCTGCATGGACGGAGAGAAGCGTGTCGAAATCGAAACAGCTGCTGATCACCGCTGTGGTGGTTGGCTTGTCGGCAGTGTTGATCATCGGTCTGCTGCCCAAGGGTGGCTACAACAGTGACGTGTCCCGGGTCGGCCAGGGCCAGCCCGCCGTTGTGCTCGCGTTCGAGAACTACGCGCCGGCGAGTATGGACACGATGGCGCTGTTCGATCGGGTACGGCGGGATCATCGGGAGCAGGTGCTGTTCCTCGTGGCTGATCTCGGAACCCCGAGGGGGCGCACGTTTGCTGAACAGTACCGCGCATTCTCAGGGGTGGTCATGACCTTTGGTCCGGACGGCACGCTGTTAGGTCATGGTCTGATCGAATCCGGCGAGAGCGAGCTGCGGCAGCGCCTGTCCCAGGAACTCGGGCTGTGAGGCATGGCCCACTAGAACGTATGGCGGAAGACCCACGTCAGGAGGGCATCCTGGATTTCCTCGCCGGGCCCCCGGTGGGCATTCTCCGTGTTGACCAGGACCACCACGGCAAGGCGCCGGTTGTCTGGAGTCTGGACGTAGCCCGCCACGGCAGACACATGGTCCAGCGTCCCGGTCTTCAGATGCATACGGCCGGTCTCCGGACCGCCCTGGAAGCGGCGGCGCATGGTCCCATCGAGGCCGGCGAGCGCGAGCGACGACACGAACTCGGGCATGTAGGGCGCGTCCCAGGCCGCCTGCAGGAGCTGGCCGAGCTGTCGGGCGGAGAGCCGTGCGGTCCGGGAGAGTCCTGACGGGTTGTCGATGACCATGTCGCGGGTGTCGATGCCATGCGCGCGCAGCAGTTCCAGGGTCGCGGCACGCCCCTTTTCGGGTGTCGCCGGCGGTTCGAAGCGTTCCGCCCCGAGCGTCAGTTCCAGGTGGCGGGTCATGACGTTGTTGCTGTATTTGTTGACCATGCGCACCAGTTCGCCGAGCGGGCGCGAGTGGTGGACATGAAGCAATGCATCCGCTGCAGCATACGCTTCGCCACCGTTGTCGTTGCCGTCCAGCAGGTCATGGCTCATCCGCAGATGCGGCGGCAGGACACCCTGGCGCCAGCGACCGCTCAGATTGCCGCCGAGTTGCTCCCAGTACTTCTCGAACAGTCCGAAGGCATAAGACTCCGGCTGCAGCACGCTGCGGGTCATGGCATAGCGCTGACAGCCTGATGGAAAGGCGCCTTCCAGCATCACCCGGTCCCGGGTCGGCGGTTCGAGGACGTTCAGCGCGATGCCACGCTGATAGCCACCACAGGCACCCGGCTGCACCCGCAGCCGATTGTGGACTTCGATGTTCCGAAGGACGGGGTCGGTCCTGACCCGGACCTGACGCTCCGCGGGTTCGAACTCGAAGCGCACCGCATTGAAGTTCACCAGCAGCGGGTGCGGCAGCAGGTTGTAGACCCGGTCGGGCTGCCCGTCGAAATCCCCCGGTGACTCGTCGGGAAGCTGGTAGTAGCTGCTGTCGAACACCAGATCACCGTCGATCCGGGCCAGGCCCTGCTGGCGGATGCCCTGGACCAGCTTCCAGAACTCTTCGCTCACCAGATACGGGTCGCCCTGGCCGCGCAGCAGGAGGTCACCCTTGAGCACGCCATTCTCGATAGGGCCGAGGGCATAGGCCTCGGTCTGCCAGCGATAGGCAGGGCCGAGCCCCTGCAGGGCGGCGAACGTGGTCACCAGCTTCATGGTGGAAGCCGGCGTGCGGGGCTGGTCGGGCAGGTGCGCCACCAGAGGTTCGGCCGCTCCGAGTTCCCGCACCCAGACGCTGATGTCGGCATGATCGACACCGAGGGCGGTGGCGATGCGCGCAACGGGTTCGGGAAGATTGGCCAGGGGTGCCCCGGCAAGCAGCAGCATGCAGCCAGCGAACAGGGCGGTACGGAGCGATGAAGTCGGGTTCATGAGGGATGAATCTGCCAGAGCGCCGGGCGGCTTGCCAGCGCCTTCACCCGCGCAGCTCGGGGAAGGGTTCGCCCTCGGCAACGAACAGCAGGGCAAGTCCGTTGTTGCACCAGCGTTCGCCCCGCGGCGGTGGCCCATCATTGAAGACGTGGCCCTGATGACCGCCACAGCGGTTGCAGTGGTACTCGGTACGTCGCATCAGCAGTTTGTAGTCGGCCTTGGTGCCCATCGTGTCCGCGATCGGCTGGGTGAAGCTCGGCCAGCCGGTCCCGCTGTCGTACTTGTGGCGACTCTCGAACAGGGGTTGATGACAGGCTGCGCAGATGTAGGTGCCAGGGCGCTCTTCGTCGTTCAGCGGACTGCTCCAGGGCCGTTCCGTTGCTTCCTCGAACAACACTGCGAAGCGGTCCGCAGGCAGAATGTCACGCCACTCGCTGCGGGAGATGGCGAGGGTCGGATTCGTCCCGTTGCCACGGGTGGCCGGAGTGCATGCAGCCAAGAGGGGGAGAGCGCCCGCGGCGAGCAGTGCTTCGATCATGCGGCGACGCTTCATGTCATGGTCTCCATTGGTCCAGGCCAGCTTCGCCCCGAGGCGGGATCCGGCGTACGCTATGGTCGGGAATCAAGGGAGCCCGACGCATGACCTCGAGTACCTTCGATCGCAGGGCGGAATGCTTCGCCCGAATCGACGCTGTCATCAACCGCCACTTGCCGGCTGAGCAGGGGGCGGAACTGGCGAGCTTCGTCCGGCGTTTTCATGCCCAGACCGCCCTCGAGGATCTCGAGGAGCGCAACCCGGAGGATCTCTACGGCGCCATCATCGGGATCAAGAGCGTCCTCGAAAGACGCCTCGACCGCAAGCCGCTGATCCAGGTCTTCAATCCCCAGCTCGAAGAGCATGGCTGGTTGTCGGGACACACCATCGCCCAGATCCATCACCCGGACATGCCCTTCATCGTCGATTCCTTCCTGATGGCGCTGGCGCGACACGATCTCATCCTGCACTGCATGCATAACGTGGTGCTTCCAGTAGTCCGGGATGATGCGGGGCGCTTCCTCGAACTGGCTGACGGAGCCGGCAGCAAGGAGGTGATCATCCATGCAGAGATCGACCGCCTCGATCGCACGGAGTTCCCGGGATTCGTCGCCGACCTCGAGGCCACCCTGGCGGACGTGCGGGCGGCAGTAGACGACTTCGACGCGATGCGCCAACGCGTCGAGGAGATGATCGTGACCCTTGACCGGGCATCGCCGCCGCGACCACTCGAAGAAGTGGAGGAGGCCCGTACCTTCCTGCGCTGGCTGCTCGATGACAACTTCTGCTTCCTTGGCGCCCGCAGCTTCGAGATCGTGGATACGCAGGAAGGCCGCACCGTGCGCCAGGTCGAGGGTTCCGAGCTCGGCATCACCCGCAATCGGCTCGGACCGTCGCGACCGCGGCTGCTCGAGGGCCTCAAGTCCACCACCCGGGACTACCTGCTCGAGGCCCGGGTTCTGCAGTTTGCCAAGAGCGGGACGCGCTCGAGGGTCCATCGACCAGCGTATCCTGACTACATCGCCCTCAAGCATTTCGACGCCGAGGGCAACGTGATAGGCGAATCCGGCATCCTCGGTCTGTACACGTCCGTGGTCTACCAGGAGCCACCGCAGCGGATTCCCATTCTGCGCCAGCGGGTCGCGCAGGTCCTCGAGTGGTCGGGCTATGACCTTTCTGGCTTCGACGGCAAGGTCCTAAAGCAGGTTCTGGCTACCTATCCGCGGGACGAACTGTTCCAGACCGAGGCGGACGAGCTGTTCCATACCGCGCTCGGCATCACGCGCAATCACGAGCGGAACCAGGTCCAGGTGTTCGTGCGTCAGGACCGCTACGGGATGTTCTTTTCCTGTCTCGTCTACACCCCGAGAGAGATTTACAACACCGCCTTGAGAGAACAGATCCAGGACGTGCTCACGGAGGAGTTGCAGGCACTGGATGCGGAGTTCACTTCCTATTTCTCCGAATCGGTTCTGATCCGTACCCACTTCATGCTTCGCGTCGACCCCAACGTAAGCGTGGCCTGGGATGGGCAGCGCATCGAGCAGCGCATTCGGGCGCTGGCCAGGAACTGGGATGACGCGCTGCGTGACGCGCTTATCCAGGAGGTAGGCGAGTCCACCATGCGCACGTTTCAGATGCGCTACGGCAGGGCTTTTCCATCAGCCTACCGCGAAGCCTTCGACGCGCGCATGGCCGTCTACGATATTCGTCACATGGAGAAGCTGACGCGCCCGGGTGATCTCGTCATGAGACTGTACCGGCGCCTGGAAGATCCGCCCGAGCAGCTACGCCTGAAGGTCTTCTATTGCGGCCCATTTCTGCCGCTCTCGGATACACTGCCTTTGCTGGAGAATCTCGGCGTTCGCGTTCAGGAGCAGTATCCCTATCCCATAGCCCGTGATGACGGTCGCCGCGAGCCCCTTGCGGTGACCATCTATGACTTCGCTCTGCGCTACGAACAAAAGCTCGATCTGAATCAGGTCGGCGACCTGTTCGAGGAGACCTTCGTCCGTACCTGGCGCGGCGACAATGACAACGATCGCTTGAATCGCCTGGTACTGGCTGCCGGTATTCCTTGGCGTGACGTCTTCATGCTGCGGGCTTACGGGCGCTACATGAAGCAGATCCGCTTCCCTTTCAGTCAGGACTTCATCGCCGACACCCTGGTGCGCCACGCAGATGTGACGACGCTGCTCGTCGACTACTTCTACGCCATGCACGATCCGGAGCGGGAGGGCTATACGGAGTCTCTGCGCGGCGAGATCCTCGAGGGCCTCGACGCCATCCCGTCGCTGACCGAAGACCGGGTACTGCGACGCTATCTCGATCTCGTTGATGCGACCTTGAGAACGAACTTTTTCCAGTTCGATGCCGAGGGACAGCCGAAGCGGCACCTCAGTTTCAAGCTGCGCTCCGCGAGCATACCCGACATGCCGAAGCCGGAGCTGCCATTCGAAATCTACGTGTTTGCGCCTGAGGTGGAGGGTGTGCACCTGCGTTCCGGACCCATCGCGCGGGGCGGCCTGCGCTGGTCCGACCGACAGGAGGACTATCGAACGGAAGTGCTCGGGCTGGTCAAGGCACAGCAGGTCAAGAATGCGGTCATCGTTCCGGAGGGTGCGAAAGGCGGCTTCGTCATCCGCCAGTCCACAGAGGGACTGGATCGCGACAGCCTGCAGAAGCTCGGCATCGCCTGTTACTCGAGCTTTGTCCGCGGTCTGCTGGACATCAGCGACAACAGAATCGAAGGGCGTGTCGTGGCGCCCACCCGTGTCAGGCGTCACGACGGTGACGACCCCTACCTGGTGGTCGCGGCCGACAAGGGCACGGCGACCTTCTCGGACATCGCCAACGGGATCGCAGCGGAATACGACTTCTGGCTCGGTGATGCCTTCGCATCAGGCGGCAGTCAGGGCTATGACCACAAGAAGATGGGGATCACAGCCCGGGGGGCCTGGGTGTCGGTGCAGCGTCACTTCCTAGAGCGTGGCGTGGATGTGCAGCGTGAGCCGGTGACGGTGCTCGGAATCGGTGACATGTCCGGGGACGTATTCGGTAATGGCCTGCTGCTCTCCGAAAGCATCCAGCTGGTGGCGGCCTTCAATCATCAGCATATATTCATCGATCCGGACCCGGATCCGTCGACGTCGTTTGCAGAGCGCCAGCGGCTGTTCGCACTGCCGCGATCCAGCTGGGCCGACTATGACGCGAGCCTCATCTCCCCAGGCGGTGGAGTTTTCCCCAGACAGCAGAAATCCATTGCCTTGAGTCCGGCCATGCGTGCCCGATTCGAACTGTCCGAGGAACGCATGGCGCCGGATGAATTGATCCATGCGTTGCTGAAGGCTCCAGTGGATCTGATCTGGAACGGCGGCATCGGCACCTACGTCAAGGCGAGCACCGAATCCCATGCCGACGTGGGCGACAAAGCGAACGACGGCCTGCGGATCAACGGCGCCGAGCTTCGCTGCAAAGTGGTCGGTGAGGGCGGCAATCTCGGCCTGACGCAGCTGGCGCGGGTCGAGGCGGCGCTGGGCGGGGTCAGTCTGAATACGGATTTCATCGACAATGCGGGCGGGGTCGATTGTTCGGATCACGAAGTCAACATCAAGATCCTGCTGGCAGAGATCATGGCGTCCGGCGATCTGACTCTCAAGCAGCGCAATCACCTGCTCGAGAAGATGACGGATGCCGTTGCTGAACTGGTGTTGCGGAACAATGCCCGCCAGACCCAGGCCATCTCGATCGCGCAGCGCCACAGTACCGACCGACTGAGCGAGTATCTGCGATTCCTCAGCCGCATGGAGCGGGAGCAGGACCTCGACCGCGCTCAGGAGCAACTGCCGACCGACACCGAACTGGCGGACCGCCAGCGTACCGGGAGCACCTTCACTCGCCCTGAACTTGCGGTTCTGCTGTCCTATGCGAAGACGTTCATCAAGGAAAGGCTGGTGGACTCCGGTATCGCTCACGATCCTGAAGTGGCGCGATTCGTGGAGCAGCAGTTTCCCGAAACCTTCAACCAATCGTTCCGGGGCCAGCTGTCCCGGCACTATCTGTACGAACACATCATCGCGACTCAGGTGGCGAACGAGCTGGTGGATCATCTCGGCATCACCTGCGTCACCCACCTGCAGGAGTACATCGGCGGGGACACCACCGAGGTCGTCCGCGCATTGCTGATCGTGCGGGAAGTGTTCGGGATCGCCGATTTGTTCGAACGCCTGGACTCGCAGCGAACACAACTCTCCATGACCCTGCAGTTGGACCTCATGGTGGAGTTGATGCGTCTGGGCCGACGTGGCGGCCGCTGGTTTCTTCGGCATCGGCGTGGCCGACTCGCAGTCGGGGAGCAGATCGCGTTCTATGGCCCGCGTATCGCCGAGCTGCGCAGTATGCGGACAACGCTGCAGTCACTGCATGCCTTTGCGGGTGAAGCAGAAATCATGGAGCGGCTGAGGACGGCGGGCGTACCTGAGGATCTGGTCATGATCGCCGCCCACTCCAACCGGGCGGTAGAGGATCTCTCCATTATCGATGCGGCAGAACGCGCTTCACGATCCGTGACGACGACCGCGGAGGTTTATGCCCGGCTTGCTTCAAGGCTGGATCAGGCGGCTGTGACCGGAGCGCTCATTCGGGTGCAGCCCCAGAACCTCTGGCAGGCCATGGAGCGGGACGCTTTGCTCGATGATCTGGTGACCCACACCTGCATGCTGGCCGGACATGTGCTGGCTGACGATGCGGAACCGGATCCTGATGCCTGGCTCGATGGCCGGCCTGGGCTCGAACACAGCTGGGGTCAGATCGTCGCTGAGCTGCTGCGGGACGGGCAGAGCGACTTCTCGATGTACGCCATGGCCGTGCGCAAGCTCGGAGATCTACTGCGAACGCTCTAGTCAGTTCTCGCGTTGCGCCTGGACGATCTCGTGGACGAGCCGCAGTTTGGCCACCGGTTCCGGTGTGAGCACGAACGGATAGAGGTCGCGAAGGCCCATGCTGCGGTTGAGGTTGTTCAAGGCGTGGGTGAGCGGCAGCCAGGCATCGATCAGGGCATCGAAGTCAGCTTCCCGATAAGGGTCACGGACGTTCTTGAAACTCACGCCCTCTGCGCCCTCCACCTGCGGCTTGACCCGCATTCCGAACTGCCACGCGGTCTCCAGGGTGTCGACGATGTGCAGCAGGTGGGCCCAGCTCTCAGCCCAGTCCTCCCAGGGGTGGCTGCTGGCGTACTTGCTGACGAAGTGGTCGGACCAGTCAGGAGGTGGGCCGTTCTCATAGTGCTGATTCAGGGCCGCGCCGTAACCGAGCTGGTCGTCTCCGAAGCATGCCCTGACAGGTTCGAGCCAGCTGCTGTCGCGGACCAGACGGTCCCAGTAGTAGTGACCGGATTCGTGGCGAAAGTGCCCGAGGATGGTGCGGTAAGGTTCCGCCATCTCCTGCCGCATGCGCTCCCTCACTGCATGGTCGGCCTCAGCGACGTTGAGTGTGATCAAGCCGTCAGCATGGCCGGTGATGACCCCCGGTCCCTCCCGGAACTCAGGCTCCGCATCGGCCAGGAAGTCGAACGCGAGACCGTGCTCGGGATCCTCGGTCTTGCTCAACAGCGGCAGTCCGAGTCGCAACAGGCCATAAACCAGCCGCCGCTTCTCGCCTTCAAGGCGCTTCCAGAGAACCAGATTGTTGCCCGTCGACAGGTCCGGGATGGTGCGGTTGAGGCGGCAGGCGTGGCATAACGGATCGTCATCTTCCGCGGCCACCATCCAGTTGCAGGCATCATGAGTGAGTCCGTTCGCACAGCGTCGATAGTGGGATCCATCAGGCTGGCCGACGCAGTACCACAGGTCCCCATCTGCCGGTTCCAGGGCAGCGAGCTCGAGCCGACCAGGCAGAAAACCGAGCATGGCATTGCAGCGCAGGCAGGCAACGTTGTCGAAATACAGGGTGTGATCACAGCCTGCACAGTTCCAGATCTGCATGGCCGTTCCTCGGGCAGTAGACAAGGCAAGGCTAGGTTGGCCGGGGGGGCATTGTCCATCAGTAGTGCGCGGATACCAGCCTGGGTGCGTTCTGCGAGCTGGAGTGCTTCAATACCGGCCCTGTACGTAACCGCGGGAGCGCCTGCCGTGTCTGACTACAAGCTGCTGATCAATGGAGAACTGGTTGTCGGCGATCAATCCATGGACGTCCTGAACCCGGCCACAGAGGCTGTACTCGCCAGCTGTCCCAGGGCATCCGAGAACCAGCTCAACGCCGCAGTTGCAGCAGCCAAGGCTGCGTTTCCTGCCTGGAGCGTGACTTCCATCGACGAGCGCAAGCGCGTCGTGAACACCATCGCAGACGTCATCGAGGCGAACGCCGCGGAACTGGCCCAGTTGCTCACCCAGGAACAGGGTAAACCGCTGGCGGATGCCACCGGTGAGGTGTACGGCATGGCCGCCTTCTGCCGCTACTTCACCAGTCTGGACCTGCCGGTGGAGGTGCTCGAGGACAGTGATGGCAAGCGCGTCGAGGCCCATCGCAAGCCCCTCGGCGTCGTGGCCGCCATCGTGCCCTGGAACTTCCCGCTGATCCTGATGGCGTTCAAGCTGCCGCCAGCGCTGATCGCCGGCAACACCCTCATCGTCAAGCCGGCTCCGACCACCCCGCTGACCACGCTCCGGCTCGGTGAACTGATCCGGGAAGTCGTTCCTGCAGGGGTGGTGAACATCATCACCGACGCCAATGATCTCGGGGCGGCGCTTACGGCTCACCCGGACGTGCGCAAGGTGTCCTTTACCGGATCCACGGCTACCGGAAGCAAGGTGATGGCAGGCGCGGCAGGCCTGCTCAAGCGCATCACGCTGGAGCTCGGTGGCAATGATGCCGGCATCGTGCTCGACGATGTCGATCCGAAGGAAGTCGCACCGAAACTGTTTCAGAGTGCGTTCCAGAACAGCGGGCAGGTCTGCATCGCCATGAAACGTCTCTACGTCCATGAGTCCATCTACGATGAGATCTGCGATGAACTCACGGCCATTGCCAACGACACCGTGGTCGGCGACGGCCTGCAGCAGGGGACACGGCTCGGCCCGCTGCAGAACCGGATGCAGTACGAGAAGGTCAAAGAGCTCATCGAGGATGCAGCTCAGCACGGCCGCATCATCGCCGGCGGCGAAGTGCTTGATCAGCCGGGCTACTTCATCCGTCCGACCATTGTCCGTGACATCGTCGATGGCACGCGTCTGGTGGACGAGGAACAGTTCGGCCCGGTGCTGCCGGTGATCAGCTACAGCGACTTCGAGGACGTGGTCGCGCGTGCGAATGCGTCACCTTACGGACTCGGCGGGTCGGTGTGGGGGAAGGATCTCGAGCGGGCCTACGCCGTGGCCGACAAGATGGATGCGGGAACGATCTGGATCAATCAGCACGCCGATCTGAATCCCGCGATTCCCTTCGGGGGCTCAAAGCAGTCCGGTCTCGGCACTGAGCTCGGCGCCGACGGCCTCGCTGAGTTCACCCAGCTGAAGATCATCAACATGGCACTTCCCTAACGCGCGGCTTCCGTCTGGCCTGTGGGAAGGTCCAGGCCGCGCGCCAGCGCGGACGGACCGAGCCTTTTCCGCGCTAAGCTCCAGCATGGAGCAGTCCGCGATCGCGACGCCGGCCTGTCGGCCGACGTCAGCTCCCACTGACGTAACGCAGGGCTCTGGTGAGTCGGCGTCAGTGCGGATGCACCTGTACGGGCAGGTCCGCGATACCGCGGATGAAGTTGTTCGGCACCCGAACCGGCTCGCCGACCACCTCCACGAGCTTGAAGCGGGCGTGGATCTCCTCCCAAAGCACACGGAGCTGTAGTTCCGCCAGGCGGTTGCCCATGCAGCGATGCAGTCCGTAGCCGAAGGCGACGTGGGCACGGGCGTTGGGGCGGTCGACGATGAGGGTGTCGGCATCCTCGAACACCTCTTCGTCACGGTTTCCCGATAGATACCACATGACCACCTTGTCCCCGGCGCGGATGGTCTTGCCGCGCATTTCCACGTCCTCGACCGCCGTTCGGCGCATGTGAATCACAGGCGTCTGCCAGCGAATCATCTCGGCCACGGCATTGGGAATCAGGTCCGGGCGCTCCCGCAGCTTCGCGTACTGGTCGGGAAAGCGATTGAGGGCCAGGACGCCGCCACTGATGGAATTGCGCGTGGTGTCATTGCCCCCGACGATCAACAGCAGGATATTGCCGAGAAACTCCTTCGGCCGAGTCATCATGTCCCGGGTCGACTCGCCGTGGGCGAGCATGGATATCAGGTCGTCACCCGGCTCCCTGGCGGCGCGCTCCTGCCACAGCTCGGTAAACGCACGCACGCAATCCGTGAGCTCCTCGGCGCGCTGCGCCGCTGGCATGCCGGCTTCGCCCATGAGCTGGGGCGACGCCGTGGTCACATCCGACCAATGGATCAGCTTGTGACGATCCTCGTAGGGAAAATCGAACAGCGTCGCCAGCATGCGGGCGGTCAGCTCCACCGACACATGCCGAACCCAGTTGAACGTTTCACCCACCGGCAGATGGTCGAGGATGTCGGCCGCCCGCTCCCGGATCACCGGCTCCAGACGGGCCAGATTCGTAGGCGCGACGGAGGGCGCGACGGTCTTGCGCTGCTCGTCATGGCGGGGTGGGTCCATCGCGATGAAGTTCTCGAGCTCCACCTCTGGTTCGGCATCACGGTCGGCGATGGTGATGCCGCCCACCTCGGAGGAGAACAGCTTGTGGTTGATATCCACGTACTTGATGTCATCGAAGCGGGTGATGGACCAGTACGGCCCGTTGCTGCTGTCCCGGCAGAAGTGGACAGGATCTTCGCGGCGCAGGCGCGCGAACAGTTTGCCGACGCTGTCATTGCCGTAGAGTTCGGAGCGGCTGACGTCGACGTCCTCGATACGATCGTTGATCTGCGGTGCCTCGCTCATGGCGGTCTCTCCCGTTGTCGCTCAGCTCCCGGTTTTCAGCTCGCTGCGCTTCGGGCGCAGGAATTCCGCGCAGAAGCGCAGTGCCGAGTAGGGCCAGAGCGTGAAGTTGTGATCGTTCTCGTCGGTGTACCAGGCCTGGCACCCGCCACTGAAAACCATTTGCTTCATGTCGCGCTGGATGCGCGCATTGAAGCGGTCCGTGGCATCGGCCGTGGGCTCGACGTGACGTGCACCGTGCCTGGCTAACAGGCGCATGCATCGGGTGACGAATCGGGCCTGGGCCTCGATCATGATCAGGGCAGACGTGTGCCCGGTGGCGCTGTTGGGACCGAGGAGCATGAAAAAGTTCGGAAAGCCGGGTGCCATCACGGTGCGGTACGACTCCACGCGGTGGCGCCACTGCTCCTGCAGGCTGCGCCCGTTGCGACCACGAATGTCCACATACTCGTGGATGTCGAAAGGTTTGAAGCCGGTGGCCTCGATGATCGTGTCCACTTCATGCAGCTGCCCGCTGGCGTCGCGGATTCCGTTGGGTTCGATCTGCGTGATGGCATCGGTCACCAGATGGACGTTGTCGCGGTTGAATGCGGCCAGGTAATCGTCGGAAATGCAGCGCCGTTTGCAGCCGGCCGTGTAGTCGGGTGTCAGCTTGCGCCGGGTCTCAGGATCGTGGACCTCACGTTCGAGAAACTCCAGTGCAGCGCGCTCGATGCGGCGATTGAGCCAGCTGCCGCGGCGCAGTGACAGCGTGCCGAGGACGTCCATGGCCAGCCAGATGGACCAGCGGTGGAGGCGCATGAGGGCCGGGAAGCGCCGATAGCGTGCGCGCCGTTCCGGCGGTATGTCCTTGGCCATGCGCGGGAACACCCATGCCGCCGAGCGCTGAAACACGGTGACCTGGTCCACCTCCGGCGCGATGCTGGGCAGCACCTGGGCGGCGCTGGCGCCGGTACCGATGATGGCGACGCGGCGGCCGCTGAGATCATGGCCATGGTCCCACTTTGCAGTATGAAACATGCGCCCTTTGAAGCTCTCCCGTCCCTCGATGCGGGCGTGTTGCGGTTGGTGCAGACCGCCAAGACCGCTCACCACCAGGTCCGCGCTCAGCGTACGGCCATCGGCGAGGCCGATCTGCCAGCGGTCGCCGTCGAAACTCAGCTGCCGGATCTCTGCACCGAACTCAAGATGTGGAGCCAGTCCATAGGTCTCGACGCAGCGCTCGCAGTAGGACCTGATCTCCTCGCCGCCGGAGAAGGCATGACTCCAGTCCGGGTTCAGCTCGAATGAAAACGAGTAGACGTGAGAGGGAACATCGCAGGCAACGCCTGGATAGGTGTTTTCGCGCCATGTTCCGCCTACACCATCCGCTTTTTCGAGGATGACGAAGTCGCCTACGCCCTGTTTCCGCAGCTGAACGCCCATGCACAGGCCCGACATGCCGGCTCCGAGAACGGCGACGCGATAATGGGAGCCATTGGCCGTAAGCATGGCGTATCGACCTCCTGTCTGATGAGAGTGGACCTACGCTACCGGAAGGCCAATGCGTCCGGAAGGGGTATTGTCAAGGCCAGTCTCTGGGCCATGATCGGACTGTCGACAGTCTGGTAGGCTGTTGGGCACCAGCCGGGAATGGGGCACATGGCAGACGCTGTGGGGGAACTGATTGCCTGTCACGAGTGCGATCGACTGCATTGGCAGGCAGCGTTGCCTCCGGGCGGTCGCGCCGACTGCAACAATTGTGGCGCGCTCCTCTATCGGGACATTCCCGACTCCCTGAACCGCGCTCTTGCCCTTTACCTCACCGCGTTGCTGCTGTTCATCATTGCCAACAGCTTTCCTTTTCTCGCGCTCGAGTTCGGCGGCCGAGTCGAAAGCAATCTGCTCATCAGCGGTGGCTGGGCGCTGTATGAGATGGGCATGGGCGAGCTCGGTCTGCTGGTCTTTCTCACCAGCATCGTGTTTCCGCTGCTCACCATGCTCGGGATGCTCTATCTGCTCATCCCCCTGCGTTTCGGCGAGAGGCCTCCAGCGATGGGTCTTGTATGGCGCCTGGTGAACGGACTCCTGCCCTGGAGTCTGCTGGGAGTGTTCCTGCTCGGCACCCTGGTTGCCGTGATCAAACTGCAGGACCTGGCCAACGTGATTCCCGGCGTGGCCCTGTTCGCATTCGCCGCCTCCATGTTCGCCTACGCGGCAGCACGCGCGAACTTCGATCCGCGAAAGCTCTGGGTCGGCTCGCCGATTCGTCAACTCACGGCGGACGCGGCCCGGGCCGGCGCGCCACTGCACACCTGCCATGGCTGCGGTCTGCTCCGGCCTTTGAGCGACGGGCTGCACCACTGCCCGCGCTGCGGCTCGCGGCTGCACTACCGGAAGACGGACAGCGTGAACCGCACCTGGGCGTTGCTGATCGCTGCAGCGTTGCTGTTCATCCCGGCCAATGTGTTTCCGATCATGGAGGTCATCCAGTTCGGTCAGGGCGAGCCCGACACCATCATCAGCGGTGTCATCAAGCTGATCGGGGCCGGCTTCTGGGGCCTGGGTCTGCTGGTCTTCTTCGTCAGCATCGTGGTGCCGGTGGCCAAGCTGGTGAGCCTTGCCTGGTTGCTCAAGACCGTGCAGAAGCGCTCATCGTGGCGTCCGCGGGACCGGACACGCCTCTACCGTGTGACTGAGGTGGTGGGGTCCTGGTCCATGGTGGACGTGTTTCTGGTGGGGCTGCTCACCGGACTGGTGAGCCTCGACGTGCTTGCGACGGTCCGGCCAGGGATCGGTGCCACATTCTTTGCATCCGTCGTGATCCTGACCATGTTCGCAGCGATGAGCTTCGACTCGCGCCTGATCTGGGACACCTGCGATGAGGATGGGGAGACGGACGAGCATGTCCAAGGTAGCAGTGAGGTTCCGGCATGAGTGAGCCGCGTATCGACCAGCCGGAGGTGCACGGGCGCTCCGGCCCGTCCGTGGTCTGGTTGATTCCGATCCTCACGCTGCTCATCGGTGGCTGGCTTATCTTCCGCACCCTCGCCGACCAGGGGCCGGAGGTGACCATCGAGTTCCGCACTGCGGCGGGCATCGAGGCAGGCCGAACCCGGATCAAATACAAGAGCGTGGACATCGGTGTGGTCGAGCAGGTGCGGTTCGCCGAGGACTTCGGCAGCATCACGGTACGGGCGCGATTCGACCCTGGCATGGAGCATCTTCTGCGCCGCAACACCCGTTTCTGGGTGGTGCGCCCTGAGTTCAGCCTGCGCGGAGCCTCCGGCCTCGAGACCCTGATCTCAGGGGCCTACATTCAGATCGACCCAGGACCGGGATCACCCCAGCGACATTTCGTCGGCCTGGAGCAGCAGCCGCTGATCACGGCGGACGAACCGGGCAAGACCGTCACCCTGGTCACCGAACGTCTCGGCGGTATCGATGTAGGGTCGCCCATCTATTATCGCGGCATTCTGGCGGGGGAGGTGCTCGGGCACGAGCTGGCAAGTGATCGTCGCAGCATCTACATCTCGGCGTTCGTTCGCGATCCCTTCGACCAGCTCGTGCGCGGCAACAGTCGTTTCTGGAACGTGAGCGGAGTCGAAGTGGGCTTCGGTGCAGAAGGCCCGGAAGTCCGTATGGAGTCGCTGCAATCGCTGGTGTTCGGGGGCATTGCTTTCGAGACGTCGCTTCAGGCAGAGCAGATGACAGCCGACGTCTCAGATCTCCTGTTTACCCTGCACGACAGCTATCGGGAGATCCAGGAGCGGGCCTACATCCGCAAGCTCAATTACGTCCTGTTCTTCGATGGCTCAGTGCGGGGTCTGGCCGCCGGTGCACCGGTCGAATTCCGCGGTATCCGGGTCGGGTCCGTTCGCGACGTCAGCCTGGAGCTGAACCCCGAGACCCTCGATTTCCGCCTGCCGGTGGTGATCGAGATCGAACCGGAGCGGATCATGGATGTGAATGCCGGACCTCCTCCCGAGCAGGTCCTCGAGTCCCTCGTGGAGCGCGGCATGCGCGCCCGTCTGCAGACCGGCAGCCTCATTACCGGCACGCTGTTCGTGGAGTTGAACATGTATCCGGATACCGAGCTGGTCCGGCGCGGCGAGGGCCAGCTGCCTTATCCTGAGCTGCCGACGGTGCCTGGTGCCGTCGAGACCATCACCGCGTCCATCGAGAAACTGGTCGCGCAGCTCGATGACGTGGCCTTGGACAAAATCGCCGCGAACCTGCTCGGTACTCTCGAAGGAACCAACGCGCTGCTGAACGCGCCGGAGGTCGCGCGCATGCTGGGCGACGTCGAAGGTTCGATGCGGGCATTCCGTGGCATCCTCGAACAGATGGAAGCCTCCGACATGGAGGCCACCCTGGTGGCGGCTCAGGGTGTGCTGCGCAACCTGGAGGAGACGCTGGCGGGTGCCACAGCGGCACTCGATCCGCAGTCGCCGCTGCACTACAACCTGGTGCGGATGCTGTCGGAGCTGGAAGAAGCGGCACGCTCGATCCGGGCTCTGGTCGAGGTGCTGGAGCGTGAACCCCAAGCCGTCATCTTCGGTCGCGGCGGAGACGAATGATGCGTGTCTTTCTGGCTCTCACCTTCGCAAGCCTGCTCATCGCCTGCTCCGGCGGGACTCAGATCCGACACTATCTGGTCGACCCACAGCCCGGACCCAGGCTTGCGGAGCCCGATGCCCCGGCATTGGTGGTAGAGATCGTCGACGTCGAGCTGCCGCGCTACCTGGACCGGTACCCCATCGTCCGTCGCGGCGCGGACGGTCAGCTCACCCTGTCAGGCGGCCATCAGTGGGGCGAGAGTCTGCGTCTGAACCTGCTGCGCACGCTGTCGATCAATCTCGGGGAGCAGCTTGGCAGCGTGAACGTCGCGACCCCGCGTATGCGTAGCCCAACTGCCCCGGATTACCGCGTGCTGGTGTTCATCGAGGCTTTCGAGGCTGATGCCTCCGGCGCAGTGCGGCTGGATGCCCGCTGGCAGCTCCTGGCGGGCCGCGACAATGCGACGCTGCACACGGCGCAGAGCCGACTGCGCCATGAACGCAACATCGGTCAGCGCGACTATGCGGGCCAGGTTGCTGCCATGGCGGCACTGTTCGGTCAGTTGAGTGCGGAAATCGCCACCGCGCTATTGGCTGATGTCGAGTCGGGGCAGGGCAGCTGATGAGCTTGTTTCTGTCACGCCTTGCCGGTCTGCTCTTTGCACTGCTCGTTGCTGCGGCCCAGGTCTGGGCCGAAGGCAGTTTCGATGAAGCGTCGGGTGAAGAGATCATGCGCGCGGTGCATGAACGGCATCAGCAGTATCCGTACGTGTACGAAGAGCAGGTGATGGTTCTCGTCGATCGCCTGGGCCATCGGGAAACCCGCCGGCAGCGTCGCTTCACCCGTGTCGAAGCCGACGGCACGGTGCGCTTCCTGCTGTTGTTCGATGCCCCGAGCGACGTTCTCGGCGTGGCGCTGATGGCGATCCGGGATCCCAGCGGCAGCACCCGCCAGTCCTTCTATCTGCCAGCGCTTGGTCCCGACATGATCGAAGGCGCGGCGGACTCGGGCGACGGGCATTTTCTCGGCAGCGATTTCACCGTCGAGAGCGTCACCGGAGAGGTTCTGGACGACTACCGTTACGTACGCCGCCGGGACCTGCGTATCGATGGAGAGACCCACTACCGGGTGGATGTGCACCGGCGCGGGGACGATCCGGAGACCCAGCCGCCGCTGCGGAGCCACTTCGTACAGCCGGATATCCTGTTCATCGTGCGCACGGATCACCTGGACGATCGCGGCCGCGTCCTGCGGCGACAGACCCATCACGACCTGGTTCCGGTTGGCGGCGGCATCTGGAGACCCAACCTGCTGCGCATGGACAACCTGCGTGACGGTCATCAGAGCCTGCTGCGGATCGAACGGCGGATTTTCTCCTCCGACCGCGTACCTGCCGAACTCTTCACCACTGAATGGATCCAGTCGAATCAGCCGCCCTTGCCGCGGCCTCTACCAGACGACCCGGAGGAGGAGGCGTGATTTCCCAGCTCTTCCTCCTCGGCGTACGGCATCAGGCCCTCGTGCTGTTTGCACTGATTCTGATCACCCTGGCCGCCGCTTCCGGCATTGCACGGCTGCAAGTGGACACCAGCTTCGACAGCCTGATTCCCGCCGACGATCCGGCACGGGCCGTCTATCAGCGCATCGCCAACGAGTTTGGTTCCGACAACCGCACGCTGATCTACGTCCGCGATGCGAATCTCTGGACCCCCGAACGCTTGCGCAATCTGGAAGCCATGCAGCGGGGTTTGCGGGAAGTCGATCATGTGGCTCGCGTGGATGGACTTTTCAATCTGCGCACCGTGGAGGGGCGCCGGGGCAGGGTGGATGCCCAGCTGCTGCTCGAAGGGGTTCCGGAAACCCGTGACCAAGCATTGGCTGCACGCGACCGCGCGTTGGCGAATCCGATGTATCGCCAGAATTTCTTCTCCGCTGACGGGCAGGTCACGGCCCTGGTGGTCACCCTGGAGGAGATCGAGGAACAGCCCGGCGCTGCCGCTCGCGTGTTCGAGGGCATCGAGGAGGTGCTTGCAGCCCACGGCGGAGAGTTCGAGCGTGTGTTCCAGGTCGGGCCGCCGCGCATCAGCGTCGAGCTGACCCGGAGCCTGTTCGCCGACATGGTGCTGCTCGGTCCGCTTGCGGCGCTGGTCCTGATTGCGGCCATCGTGCTGTTCCTGCGCAGTGCCATGGCTGCCCTGCTGCCGGTGATCACGTCGGCGCTGGCGGTGATCTGGACACTCGGCCTGCTGGGCTGGACCGGCGTTCCGCTGAACATCTTGAGCGCCATGATCCCGGCGCTGATCATCGTCATCGGCTCGACCGAGGATACGCATATTGTCGCCGCGTACTTTCGCGGCCTGGCGGAGGGCGAAGCCGCCGAGCATCCGCGCCTGAACGCGGTGTACTTCATGACCCGGCACATGGGCCTGCCGCTGGTGCTCACGGTCCTGACCACGACCCTGGGCTTTGCCTCGAATCTCTTCAGCGATATCGGACTGATTCAACAGTTCGCCATTGCATCGACGTTCGCGATGATCGCCAATGGTGTGATTACGCTGCTGCTGGTGCCGATGCTCCTCGCTCAGTTCGGGCCGTCAGAGCCGCCGCCGCGCTTCGATGAAGTCGAACGCCCCGGAATCCCTCAACGCATCGTGCGTGTGTTCCGCGTATCCCAGGATCGCTTCCCCACCAACACACTGGCCATCACCGGCGCCTTGTGCCTGTTTTTCATCTGGCAGGCATCCAAGATCTACGTCACCAATGACCCGTTGTCGTATTTCCCGGAGGACCGGCCGCTGATTCAGGACACCCATCGCATCGCCGAAGACCTGGCGGGGGTGAAGTTCTTCTACATCACGCTCAAGGGAGAGCACGACCGGGCCTTTCAGGAACCGCCCAACATTGCACGCCTGGCCGAAATTCAGCGCTTCATACAGCGTCAAGGTGCCTTCGACTCGAGCCTTTCCATCGCCGACCACCTGGCGTTCGTGCATCGTGAATTCGGCGGCCGCTTCTCGGAGCTGGCGCTACCCGAGACCAGGCAACTGATTGCCCAGTACCTGCTGTTCTTTCATCGCTCCGACCTGGAAAGCTACGTCAGTCACGATTACCGGCGGGCGAACATCGTCGTTCGCCACAATATCAATGACTCCTACGTGCTGAATCAGCGCATCCGCGAACTCGAGGACGTGATCAATCATGTGGCTTCGCCGGAACTGGGAGTGACGATCACCGGCGAGAATCTGCTGGTCAATCGCGCTGCCGAAAGCCTGCTTCGCGGCCAGGTAAGGGCGTTAGCGATACTGCTTGCCCTGATTTTTCTGATCATGTCGGCCATGTTCACGTCGTTCAAGGGCGGTGCCATTGCCCTGATTCCGGCAGTGATTCCGATAGCCCTGATGTTCGGAATCATGGGGCTGCTTGGCATACCGCTCAATCCAGGCACCGCCATGGTGGCCGTCATCGCGGTGGGCATCGCAGTCGACGGCACGATCCACTTGCTCGCGCGTTACAACGAACTCTGTCGGCGCACGTCGGACTACGTGGGTGCGGTGCATCAGGCGGTTGAGGAAGAGGCTACTCCACTCATCGTGTCGAGCCTCGCGCTTGCGCTGGGTTTCGGGGTGTTGCTGTTCTCGAATTTCACGGTGGTCGCACAATTTGGTGCCCTGGCAGCTGCGACCATGCTGTTCTCCATTCTGGCCAACCTTCTGATCACGCCCATCGTGATGGCCCGCGTTCGTCTCGTAGGGCTATATCAGATCCTGGCGATGACTACGAACCAGGAAGTTCTGCAGAAAAGTCCGCTGTTCGCTGGCATGAGCGAGTATCAGCGGCGCAAGGCGATTCTGATTTCGGAAACCAACGAGTTCGACACCGGCGAGCTGCTCATCGAACAGGGCACACGGGGACGCAGCATGTTTCTGATTCTCGATGGCGAAGCCGAAGTGGTGCGCCGGGACCCGGAAGGCGAACGGGTGCTCGCGACACTTGGCCCGGGCGAGGTGTTCGGCGAGATCGGCTACATCCGCTCGGTGGAGCGGACCGCAGACGTGCGGGCATCGAAGCCGGTCTCGGCGCTGCGCTTCGACTATGAGCGGATGCAGAAGGACCTGAAATTCTTCCCCAACATCGTTGCTCGCCTGAACTTCAATATCAGCACCATTCTCGGTGAGCGCCTTGCCGATATGGTGGGGACTAATCCTCGCTCGTAACCTCTTTCAGCCAGGCGACGAGTTCATTGATTGCCTCGTCGGCAACAGCGGGGAGGCCGGACACGGCACCTCGAACCTCGGAGTCCACCGATTGGACGACGCGAACGTTGCGCCGCAATGTTCGCCCCTCACCGCGACGCTCATGCAGCGATGCGCGCAGACTGATTTCCGCCCGGGCGCGATCCTCGCTCTCAAAGACCTGTTCGAAGGTGAGCAGATCGATTTCGAGCAGCCACCCGCCGGACCCTCGGGGAGTCGCTGCGAGTTGATGCTCCAGCCGCTGTCGCAGCAGCTCTGTCGGCGCCGCGACCCAGCTGTGTCGGGCGTAGTACTGCACCGCTTCGGGCTGCCGATGAAGCTGCCGGTAGGGAATGCGCGGCCCCGTCAGCCAGGTCGGTGCGCGCAGTGCCTGCAGCTGCACGGCAGGTGCATCGTCTGCTTCGACAGCCGTCGGTAATGGCCCGAAATCAAACAGGGCCGGAGGTGACGGCGGTTCGGGCAACAGCGGATTGCAGCCGGCGACCAGCAGGGTCAACGAGGCCAGAAACAACCGGGTGCTGGAGACGACAGGCATGTTCATTCCTTGCGGTAGCCGGGCTCGCCAGGTCCGGGCTGCGAGGCCTGAGGACCGCGCAGGAGGCTTTGGGGCTCTTCCTGGAGGCGGCGGGCAAGACGTTGCAGTTCGACACCGGTCTGGGCGAGTTCATCGAGCGCTTCCTTGAGCGCCGGAGTCAACTCGGCGTGCAGCTCTTCGCCTATGCGGCGGCCGGTGCTGGACAGTTCCCGAGCATCCCGGGTCAGCGCCTGCAGCTCCGGGGGCAGTGATTCAAGCCCACCCATGAGGTTGCGCAGCTCCTGCAATAGCAGCAGGGCCTCGTCTGTGAGTCGTGGCAAACCATCAAGTACCGGATCGAGGCGGCGATCGAAGGTTGCGAGCCGTTCCGTTGCCGCCTCCACGTTCTCGAGGATGCTGTCGACGCGGGCCACGTTCTCCCCGCTGACGAGGCCCTCGAGGTTGCTGCTCATGCGTTCGACGCTGCCGATGATCCGGTCGCCGCTGGTCGTGAACCGGTCGAGAATTCCCGGCCGCATCGGAATGCGGGCGGGATCCTCCGGACGGCTGACGAGACGCACCGGGTCGGCCCCTTCGTCGTGCAGCGCGAGCTGAGCGAGTCCAGTGACGCCCTGCGGCCGCAGGGTGGCCCAGGTGCCTTCGGTTATGGGCAGCGAGGCATCGACCTCGATGTCGATGAGAATTTCGCGCACGTCGTCAGGATTGAAACGGATCGCGAGGACGCGCCCGGCGCGAACCCCACGGTAGAACACCACGGACGCATCATTGAGCCCGGAGACGTCGGTCTCACTGACCACGACGTAGGGCAGACGCTGGGTCTGACCACCGGACATCCACCAGCCCGCCACCCCGATGGCTGTGCCAAGGGCGAGAACGAACAGCCCAGTGAGCAGGGCGTAACTTCGGTTACCCATCAGCGTCTGTTCCGGTGTCGAGTACGCGGGCGGCGCGGCGACCGCACAGCATGTCCTGCACGAAAGGATGGTCGCTCTGACGCACTTGTGCCAGTGAGCCATGCGCGACCAGCTTGCGGTCTGCGAGCACCGCCACGGTGTCGCAGAGGTCGCGCAACGTGTGCAGGTCGTGGGTGATCATGACCATGCTGAAGGCGAGGTCGCGATGCAAGCTCTGCAGCAGATCCACGAAGCGCTCAGACGAAACCGGGTCGAGTCCTGAAGTCGGTTCGTCCAGGAACAGCAGTTCCGGTTCCAGTGCCAGCGCACGGGCCAGTCCCACGCGCTTGATCATGCCGCCGGACAGTTCCGACGGTCTGAGCTCTGCGACTTCGAGCTCGAGGCCCACCATCTTGATCTTCATCCAGACCAGCTCGGCGATGAGGACCTCCGACAGCTCATTGAGCTCTCTGAGGGGCAGCGCGATGTTGTCGTAGACACTGAGATCGCTGAAAAGTGCCCCCTGTTGAAACAGGACCCCGCAGCGGTTGCGCAAGCGTTGCAGATCGGGCGCGCTGATGTCGTCGAGACGCTCACCGAATATCTCGACATAGCCCGAGCTTGGGCGGTGGAGCCGGATCATTTCGCGCATGAGCACGGTCTTGCCACTGCCCGAGCCGCCGAGCAGACCAAGGCGTTCGCCCCGGCGCAGCTGCAGGTCGATATTGTCGTGCACCACCATGTCGCCGAAGCGGGTGCTGATGCCATGCATTTCGACGACGACGTCGGGTTCCATCAGCTCCAGCCCACCTCGCGAAAGATCACCGAGAAGATCGCATCAAGCACGATGACCAGCGTGATCGCTGTCACCACCGAGCGCGTGGTCTCCGCCGCCAGGCTCTGTGTGTTCGGCTTCACCCGTAAGCCGAAGTAGGCGGAGGTGAGACCGATCAGCGTGCCGAACACGGCGGCCTTGCCCAGCCCGATCCAAAGATTCACCAGCGGCATGGTGTCGGGCAGGGCGCGAATGAACTGCCGGTATGGCATGTCCAGCGCGATGTTTGCCGCGAACATGCCGCCGAGGATGGCGAGGACGATGGTCCACATGGTCAGCAGGGGCAGGGCGATGGTCAGACCCACGACCTTGGGGAACACCAGGCGCTGGCTGACCGAAATGCCGAGTACGGTCATGGCATCGAGTTCCTGGTTCAGACGCATGACGCCCAGCTGTGCGGTCATGGACGAACCGGAGCGTCCGGCCACGAGAATCGCCGCCAGGATGGGACCCAGCTCCCGGGTCACACTGAAGGCAAGAATATTGACGATGAAGATCTCGCCGCCGTAAAGCCTGAGTTGCATGGCGGATTGATAGGCGATGACGATACCGATCAGTACACCCACAATCGCGGTGATGCCCAGCGCCTTGGCCCCGGCATGAAAAATGGTGCTCGACATCTCGCGCCACGGTATGCGCCGCGGATGACTGGCTAGCACCAGGAAGTCGAGTACGAACTGACCCAGCACCTGCAGGCCGCCCCGAAGGTGGTCGAGCGCCGCGCGGCTGAATCGTGCCAGCCATGCCAGCGCACGCCTGGACAATGGCTTCCGCGGTGGACGGTGCTCGAGAGGTTGCTCCGTCCACTTGTCGAACAGAGGCCGGTGCTCGTCGCGGATCTGCAGCTGATCCGGGAAGCGACGTCCCCAGGTGCGCCAGAGCAGCAATGCTCCGGTGCTGTCCAGGTTGTCGACGTCGCACAGGTTCCACTGCAGCTGATCCGAGTCGGCGGTCACCGCCTCGAGCTCATCGCAGAGATCGTCCAGATGCGGGGCGAGGGCGCCGAGGACCCAGGCACCGCGCAGAACACACTGGTCACCATCTTCGATGCGACTGACTTCGATGGCAGGCTGGGCGGTGGTCACTGGGGTCAGCGCTTGAGTCCGAGAAGATCACGGGCCACCACCCACCGGTGGACTTCGGTCGGACCATCGTAGATGCGCATCGTGCGCACCTGGGAGGCCATGAGCTGCAGCGGCAGCTCCTTGGTCATGCCCATGGCGCCGAAGGTCTGCATGGCATGGTCGAGGACCTCCCAGGCCATCTCTGTGGCATACGCCTTGGCCATGGAGACGTCGGTGCGGACATCCTGCCCCTGATCGAGCTTCCATGCGGTCTCGTAAGCGAGCAGGCGCGCTGCGCGGATGCGGGTGGCCGCATCCGCGACCCACCACTGGATGGTCTGACGCTCGGCCAGCGGAGAGCCGAAGGTCACGCGCTCCGGCGCATACTCGCACATCATCTCCAGTGCCCGTTCGGCCATGCCGATACACCACGCCACCATCTGCAGACGCCGGGTAGACAGGCGGACCTGCATCGGTGCGAAGCCCTTGCCCTCGCTTCCCAGCAGGTTGGCGTGGGGAACCCGGCAATCCTCCAGCGCCACCTCATAGGTGAACGTGCCGCCGATCATCGGAATGCGGCGCAGGACGTTGAAGCCGGGCGTATCGCGATCGATGAGGAATGCGGAGATGCCGCCGCGGGCACCCTTGGCCTTGTCCGTGACCGCCATGAGAATGGTGAAGTCAGCATCGGCGGCACGGCTGATCCAGATCTTGCGGCCATTGATGACCCAGTCATCGCCATCCCGCACGGCTCGCGTGACCATGGCCGCCGGATCCGAGCCGGCTCCCGGCTCGGAGATGCCGATCGCGGAGATCAGACCTCCCTGGACGTAAGGGGCAAGATAACGTTCCCGCTGATCTTCGTTCGCCGCGACCATGAGCATGCGCAGGTTCGGCGAGTCCGGCGGCAAGGTGTAGGGCGTAATCGTGCGGCCCATGTGGATGTTGACGCCGATCATGGCCTCGGTGGGCAGATCAGTGCCGCCAACCTCCTCGGGTGCATCGAGCCCCCACAGGCCAAGCTCCTTGGCCCGCGCGTCGATGGGGGCCTTCTCCTCAGTCGTGAGATGCGCGCCCTGGCCGGCAGCCTCACGTTCGAGAACCCTCGCTTCCAGCGGCATGAGTTCGTCCTGGACGAACCTCGCCACCAGATCCTCGAGCATGCGGTGTTCTTCGGAGAGGCTGAAGTCCATGTGGATTCCTGATGCACAAAGGTTCCTCATCCTGCCCAACGCGACCGGCACCGGCAAGGCGATCGCCGTTCAGACGGGCCAGGTCTGCTGCTGCCAGGCCTGCTCCCAGAACGCCCACTCGTAGCGGGCGCTGGCATGGAAGGCGACCAGCGCACGACTGCGGGCGGCATTGTCGGCAGCGTCCGCCGCCCGTTGCAGCAGCTCCAGCAGGCGCTGCATGTAGTCACTGAAGTCGGCGCTGGAGTAGAGCGCGAGCCAGTCCGCGTAGGGATGGTCTGCGGGAATGCTGCCGATGCGCTGCAATACGTGCTGACCGAGGTCCGTATACAGCCATGGACACGGGGTCAGCGCAGCCACCGCTTCCACCAGCGTGCCGGTCTGCGCGGCCACGAGCATGTGGTCCCGATAGGCCCGGGTCACCGGACCGAGCTCCATGGTTGCAATGTCCTCCGGTGTGTAGCCGAGCCTGCGTCCATAGCCGGCGTGCAGTTCGCCTTCCACCACCAGCGCCATGCGCGCCGCGTCGATGAACCAGAGCTTGTCGCTGGGGTCGGGACAACGTAACGAGATCTGCGCAGCTGCGTCCGAGAAACCTTCCAGGTAGCGGGCATCCTGCATCTGGTAGTAGCGGAAGCGCTCCGCGCTGAGGCTGCCGTCCGCGAGGGCGAGTACGAAGGGATGCTCGAAGGACGCACCCCAACTGTTGCCCGCTGCCTCGATGCAGGTCCTGGCGAAGGCGGGGATGTCGAAGCGTTCACTGAGTGTCATCTGGACAACTCCTGGAGAAACTGCCGAGTGGCTGCGGATGGATCAGGGGCCACGAGAATGGCGCCACACACGGCAACGCCGTGGGCACCGGCCCCCGTGACTGCCACCACCCTTGCAGGGCTGATCCCACCGATGCCGAACACGGGCAGCGGTTCGACCAGTCGGACCAGCCGTTCGAAGGCGGCGAGGCCGAGGGGCATGCGGCCGGGTTTCGAGGCGCTCGCGAACAGGGTGCCGACGATCAGGTAGTCGATGCCGTCGTCCAGGGCCCGCAGGGCTTCATCCTGGTCGTGGACCGATCGCCCCGTGAAAACGATGCTCGTGCGGTCCACGGGCGGATGATCGGCAGGCAGATGCAGCCCGAGGCCCAGCCTGCGGGCCAGTTCCGGCTGACCGTTGATGCAGACGAGGGGGGCGGCGTGCGCGTCGCCAGGCCGGGTGCCGGGGAGCGCCGCGATGCGTTCTGCAACCGCGTCGGGCCCCAGGTCCTTCTCCCGTATCTGCACGAACCCTGCGCCGGCGCGGATGGCTGCTTCAAGCGCGCCTTCTCGCTCCCGTTTGCGGTCACTGACCAGCAGGAGTCGCGGCAGGTTCATCGGCATCAGCCCGTGCCGTCCTCGCGGGTTCCGATGCGGCCTGCCCAGGGGCTCGATGCTTCGGCAAGGGTCTTGCGCGGGATGCGCCCGGACGCCGCCGCTAAACGACCACCAACAATGGCGTGATGCATGGCAGCAGCCATGCCGGCAGGATCACGGGCGCGGGCAACCGCCGTGTTCAACAGCACGGCATCACAGCCAAGCTCCATGGCGAGGGCGGCATCGGAGGCGGTGCCGACCCCGGCGTCGACAATGACCGGAACCCCGGCACGTTTGCAGATGAGTTCGATGTTGAGCCGGTTCTGAATGCCGAGGCCGGTGCCGATGGGTGCGCCAAGGGGCATGACGGCAGCGCAGCCGAGATCCTCGAGCCGCAGCGCCACCACCGGATCATCAGTGGTGTAGGGGAGGACGTCGAAGCCCCGCTCGACCAGTTTGCCCGCTGCTTCGAGCAGCGCTTCCACATCCGGCAGCAGGGTGTCTTCGTCGGCGATGACCTCCAGCTTCACGAGGTTCGTCTCCAGCGCTTCCCGGGCCAGCTCTGCGGTGAGCACCGCATCCCGTGCGGTGAAGCAACCGGCGGTATTGGGCAGGAGGTGCAGCCCCCGTTCGCGCAGTACGTCGTAGAGATTCTCCGCACCTGATTCGAGACCGACGCGGCGTACAGAAACCGTCACGAGTTCAGTACCCGATGCGGTGATGGCATCCAGCAGGACCTGACGGCTTGGATAGCGCGCGGTGCCTAGCAGCAGGCGCGAACGCAGCGTGAGTCCGGCAATCTGCCATGGGCTTGGCGTGGTCATATCAACCTCCCTGAACGGCGCCGACGACATCCACCTCGTCGCCGGGTGCGAGACGCGTTTCAGCCCAGCGGGCACGGGGTATGATCTCCCCGTTGACGGCCACCGCCACGCCCTTGGCATTCCCCGCCACCTTCATTTCGGCCAGCAGCGCCAGGAGATCGGCGCCTGGAAACGGCCGCTTTCTGCCATTGAGGATCAGTTCCGGTTCGGACATGCCTGGATCTCGAATCGCCGCGGTGAAAAGGGGGCCAGCGCAG
The DNA here is from genome assembly GCA_007122315.1 of Pseudomonadales bacterium. Taxonomy (GTDB): domain Bacteria; phylum Pseudomonadota; class Gammaproteobacteria; order Pseudomonadales; family Azotimanducaceae; genus SLTB01. The sequence continues at coordinate 43,578 of SKUB01000111.1, forward strand.
CATCGGTCCGCTCGAGGTGGATGGCGTCCGCCAGCAGCGCGGCGCTGGCTGGAGCAAGCAGCACACCGTTGCGGAAATGACCGCCGCACAGGAACAGACCCCGGATGGCCGTAGCGCCTATGACCGGAAGATGATCCCGGGTCGCGGGTCTGAAACCGACGGAGATCTCTTCGAGTTCGAGTTCCGCGATCTCCGGTACGGCGGCAATGGCGTGGCGAAGCAGATCATGGGTGGCGCCGGCGCTGTTGCGGCCATCGAAACCGCGTTCTTCGGAGCTGGCACCCACGATCAACCGCCCATCCGCTCGTGGCACCAGGTATACGTCGGGCGTGCGGATCACATGCTGCAGCAGCACGGGACCCGCCAGCCGAAGCACCTGTCCCCGGACCGGCCGCACTCCACAGTCAGGCAGCGCGCCGTCGAAGTCGTGCCCGAGCCAGGCGCCGTTTGCCAGGACGACTCGCGTGCAGGGCAGTACTTCTCGCCGCTCACCGTAGGCCACCCGGAGGCCTGCCAGCGCGCCGGCCCGAAGCTCGAGTCCCACTGCGCGGCAGCCGGATTCAAGCTCTGCACCTCGCCTGTCGAGGGCTTCGAGCAGGGCGAGACGGAGGGCTCTGGGGTCCACCTGATGATCAGCGGGAATGCGGTAGCCGCCCACCGCCCGCGGAGACAGCCCGGGTTCGAGCCGACGCAGACTGCGAGCATCCAGGCGTTCGGCCGACAGGCCGCGATGGTCCATGAACGTGAGCAGGTGTTCGAGCTCGGCACGGTGATCACGATGCAGAGCGACCCAGAGGGTGCCTTCGCTGCGATAGCCGCACGGTCTACCAGAAGCGGCCTGTACCCGGGCGACGAAGTCCGGATAGCGGGTCAGGCTGTCGAGCGCCAGCGGCACCAGGTGTAAGTGTTCGACGTCCGCCTCCGACACCGGGGCCAGCATGCCGGCGGCGGTCAACGTGGCCGTGCCGGCCTCGTCCTCGGGCATCAGGATCTTCACCCGCTCACCACGCTCCTGCAGTTCGAATGCCAGCGCCAGGCCGATGATGCCGGCGCCTGCGATCACCACCTGATCCTTCACGCTGTCCTCCGGGACAATGCAGCATCGAGCGCTTCCCGGCAGCGCGCGGTGGCCGCCCCGGGATCTGGGTCCATGACGACGGCGGAAAGCACTGCAACCCCATGAGCACCGGTGCCCATGACATCGGCGATGCGCTCGGGCGTGATGCTGCCGATTGCGACTACCGGTACGTCGACGGCGTCGACGATGGCCGCCAGGGTTTCCAGCCCCATCTCCGGCGCGGGATTGGCCTTGCTGCGGGTACCGAAGATCGGCCCCACACCCAGGTAGTCGACGCCGCTGCGGGCGACGGTGACGGCCTCGGCCAGACTGTTGGCGGTGCCGCCGATGATCACATCAGGCCCGAGGACGCGGCGGGCGAGGGTGGCGGGCAGGTCATCGCGACCGAGGTGGACGCCAGCGCCGCATGCAAGCGCCACGTCGACCCGGTCGTCGACGATCAGGTTACATGCATGCGTCGCCAACGCATCCATGATGGCGCCAGCCTGCTCGATCAGCGCACGCGTGGTGTGGAGCTGCTTGTCCCGGAACTGCACTACGTCGGCGCCACCGGCAGCGGCCCGTCGCGCCAGTTCCAGATGATCGAAACGCTGTTGCGTGACGACGTCGGTGAGGACGTGCAGCCGGCCTGTCGTGGGTTTCATGCGCCACCCGTTTCGCGCAGCTCGGCCAGCTGCCGGGCCCAGTCAGATGCCGTTTCCGGTGAGGACAGGAACCAGAACGGATCTGTCGGACCGATACCGCCTCCGACCTCGAGACCGTTACGGATCGCTTCCGTCAGGAAACGTTTGGCGCCTCGGATCGCCTGCTCGAGCTCGGCGCCGTGGCCCAGCCAGGTGGCAATGGCCGCAGCGAACGTGCACCCGGTACCGTGGGTGTGGGACACCCGTAGGCGCGGCGCGGAGAACGCCTCGGTGCGTTCCGGCGTCACCAGGAGATCGACTGCTTCCGGATGATCGAGATGCCCGCCTTTGACGAGCACGGCGCGGGCGCCACTGGCAAGAATGCGCCGTCCAGCGCGTTCCGCCTCGTCGAGATCCCTGATCGGTGCCATCCCGGAAAGTGCCCGTGCTTCGTGAACGTTAGGCGTGACCAGAGTCGCCAGCGGCAGCAGGTGATCGATCAGTGCGCTCACGCTCTCAGCGGGAATCAGCTCGAAGCCGCTCTTGGAGATCATTACCGGATCGAGGACGTAAGTGGCCGGCCGATGCTCACGCAGCGCGTGGGAGACACGGGTGATGATCTCAGGCGTCGGCAGCATTCCGGTCTTTACGGCGCGAACGTGCAGGTCATCGAACACAGCAGCGAGCTGCGCGTCGAGCATGGGCAGAGACACGGGCTCTGCGAGACTGACGCCGCGGGTGTTCTGGGCGGTCAGCGCGGTGATCACCGAGGCTCCGTAGCCACCGTTGGCGGCAATGGCCTTGAGATCCGCCTGTATGCCGGCGCCCCCGGAGGAATCCGAGCCGGCGATCGTGAGCGTGGTGGCGATCATGAGTGACCTCGCGACAGCTGAACGCGGTCACGGAGCGAAGGCTGTGAGATCGGTGCGCCAAGCGAACGTTGCTCCCTGCGCCGGCATTATCCGGGTCAGGTTCGCGGGTGTGATCTCAGGTCCCCTGTAACCTCGCCCTGGCGTCGGTCACAAAGGCCACCCCGGCTCCGTGCAGGTTTCAGACTACGCGTGATGCTGCGGGAATGCATCCGTGCCCGTCTCAGGCGCCGGGCAGTTCACAGAACAGGTCCATGTCGATTTTGACGCTGACCGCGCGATTGCGATGGGGCCCGGCGCACCAGGACGGCATCACCATGGAGTACAGGCCGCTGCCTCCCGCCATCAGCACCAGGATGTCCTCCGGTCCCTGGAAGCAATGGCGGATCTTGCTGTCGTCGTCACCACGGGCGAATGCCGGAGCTACCCGCTTCAGGGTACCCACGGAATGGGCGCACAGGGCATGCAGCCGCGTCTGGATGGCGGCGCGATCGAGTCCCGCAGCCACCAGGGTCTGGGCATGATCGGGATTGAGCACGACCACGGCAGCGCCGCCAGTGAGAATGGCGTTGTTGCCGCCGAGATGGGCGAGGGCCGCCGCAAGCGCGTGCAGGAGTCCGTCGGCATCCGCGTCCGCGTCACCAGTGGCGCTGAAGATGACCGAGTGGGGCGCTTCGGCACCGATTACGGTGACGACGCTGTCTTCGGCCTCGAAGCCGAGGCTGACGTGCAGCGGCGGCAGCGGTGAATGCTCCTCGTCCTCGGCGAGGCAGTAGGTGAACTTGCCGGGATGACCGAGCAGGGCCATGTCGGAGCTCCCTGGCCGGCCGCCACCGATGTTGATCATGGCCAGTCGCAGCGCGCGGCCGATGCTGGCGTTGGCACGAAATCCGGGCCCGAGGGCACCGAATCCGGACGCGATGGGGCCGCAGTCGTGGCGGGCCGGGCCATTGACCAGGATCAACGGCGCCGTGCAGTGGGTGGTCGCCTGCATCTCGGTCAGATCGAAGCGCGGATCGATGACCGCTTTCACCGCGGCCACCACCACCGGCATGTAGTCAGGCAGGCAGCCCGCCATGACGGCCGCGATGGCGACATGGCGCGCGCTGGCCGCACCGCCGCCCGGCCCCATTTCGCCGAGCAGCAGATCGGCCTCGAGGCCACTGGCAAGCAGCATGCGTTCCACCCGTTCCGGCGTCGGCACCACCACGGGCAGCCCGTCCGTGCAGCCCGTGGCATGCAGATGCTCGAGGGCCGCTTCTTCACTTTCCGCGTTCAGCAACGTCGTCACGAGCGCCCCTCCAGCGCATCGATGATGGCGTCGGCGACGGCTTCCGCCACCTGCTTCAGGTTCGCGGCTCCCGTGCCGGCGACGGGGTGAGGCAGGCGCACCCGCGGCACGTCGGGCATACCGAGGGACTGGGCGACGAAGTCGCCCTGGGGCCAGAAATCATCGGTCACGAGCGCCACTGCGGGAACGCCGAGCCGGGCTGCTGCGATGCCGTCACGCACGGTGCCGGTGGTGCAGCTGCCTCAGTGGCCGTAGGCGGCGACCAGAGCCTGACAGCCGTCGGAAATCTCGTCGAGCATGTCCGCCGGCGCGGGAATCGACGCGTTGCCCTTGTTCCAGAAAGCAGGCGTCATGCCGGGAAGGCGGGTCTGCATGGCGTTTGCAACCTGCTCGAGAAAGGCTTCGGAGTCCGGAAAGCCGTTGGCGAGGAATCCGACGCGGCACCGGTTGCTGCCGCGCAACTCGGTGTGCAGGCCGTAGGGCGTCAGGGGCGTGGCCGAGGGTGCCCGTGGGTCGTGGTAGCTGATCATGGTGGTGCTCCCGTGGGTATTGGAGGCTACATGCCTGCCGGCCGGTGGATCATGCGCAGCAGGCGACTCGTCAGGTTCTGTGCGTTGATGACGACGATGAAGACCTTGCGCAGACGACCTTCCGGGCATGCCAGAGGCTTGACCCCGTGCCAGGAATCGCCGCGCCGATAGAACAGCAAGGAACGGTTACCGAGGGCATCCGCCTGCCACACCCGCTCGAAGTCGTCGAAATCCGGCGCGCTTTTGCGACTGAAGCGCCCGCCGTCATCCAGAATCAGGGTCTCGCCGCCCCAGTCCGGATCCCAGTCTTCGGCTGTATTGAAGTAGAAGATGTGTGAGCCGAGCTTGCGTTTGCTGTCGCAGTGCGGCGACACGGAGCAGCCGCGCGGCGTGTAGTGCCAGTGGTAGGACAGTTGAAAATCGTCATTGCCGAACAGGCGTGCCAACCAGGCCTGATAGATCGGTCCTTCGAGTTCTGCCACGAACTGGTGCCAGACGTCGGCCACAGGCAGGTCGGACCGATATTCGAGCGCGTAACGATCGTGGGGTGACTGGCCATGGGCACGCCGGCGGCCGAAGCTCTGTTTCATCACCTCCAGGGGGGGCATCTGGGTCCGCAGGCGCTCGAACGCCTCGTTGGTGAGCAGGCCCTCGGGATTCAGCCAGGGATAAGGTTCCGCTGTCTGGAACGCCGTGGCCGGAATGGCCTCGAGACGTTCAAAGTCGAGCAGGCGGGCAGTGGTCAAGCGGGACCTCCCTGGGACGCAAGGTCTACGGCCGGTTCAAAGGCTGGAAGATCGGGTGTGGACATGAAGTGCTCCTTGTAGCCGGCGTTCGTGTTCGGGTGCGTGTCGAGCGAGAGGCCGGCGACGATGCGTTCCACCACCGGCAGCAGTTCGGCGAACGCACGCTCCGATTGCACCATGGGCTGACCGAAAGCCGTCGCGAGCCCCTGATCGATCAGCGCCTGATGCATCGCTTCCAGGTTGCGCGGCGGCAGCACCCAGCTGCGTTCCACGAGGCGCGCGCAAAGATAACGCAGTCCCTGCTGTGGTCGAATGCTGCCACGTTCATTGTAGGACTTAGCCGATGCTGTCTTCGTGACCCAGCGTACCAGCTTCTGCCAGGGGTGAGCCGAGCGCGGCTCCAGGGGCCAGATCTGCAGTGGCACCTGTGCGCACACGGCATCGGCGAGCATGGATTCGCTCTCGCCGGTGACGACGATGGCGTGAGCATGGGCGAGTGCCAGGCCGTAGGGGTTGCTGGGGTCATCCGGATGCCACGTGTGCAGCAGGTCATCGGCGCCGAGACCCGCGTGCAGCCCAGCCATGGCAGGTGCAGTGCGGCGACTGGTCACCACCAGCAGTCGAGCGTCCTGGCCGCGAGCCCAGGCTGAGACATCGCGTGCCAGCCGTGCCGGCTCTCGCAGCATATGCGCATGGGTATCTCCGCCCACCAGCAGCGCCACGCGCCGGGGGGCATCGAGCCAGGCCTGCCAAGGGCTGTGATCGGACGCCGGGGCCGTCAAGCCTGCGTTCATGGGCAACAGAGCACGGATCCGCCGCGGGTGCGGCGGCAGATCGAAATGATGACACTGGATGAGTAAGCCGCCATGTTCTGGCGCCGCGCCGGCCTTGCGGCCGAGCAGTACCAGGCGCAGGTCGCGCCCGGGACCACGGGCAGCCAGCCGCGCCACGCGGGTTGGCAACCAGCCCGCTGCGACGACGACGCGGGTGTGGGCAGGCAACGCCGGCAACCCACAGCGACCGAGCAGGCGCCGACCCAGGAACGCTGTGGCAGTCCAGGGAATGGGTATCTCCAGAAGCGGCCGTTCGGTGCGTTGCGACAGCGCGCGCGCCACGGCGAGCGCGTTGTTGTTGTGGCCGGGTTTGCGGTGCGTCAGCACCACCAGGGGGCCCGGCCCTGAAGGACCGCCTGCAAGCCACTGCACCTCACGGCCGCAGCGGCGATAAAAGTCCCAGCGGGTAGCCGGATGCCGGGCAGCCGCCAGCTCCAGGTGCTGCTGCCAGAACCAAGAACTGCGCCGGGCTCGATCCGCGCGGGCGATCCGTGGTTCCCGCACCCTTAGATGCAGGTTCGTCGCGGCCCTGAAAAGACGCTCCAGCACCCAGCCCAGATCGTTGTCCGGAACCTGCTCGAGCACATCGTCGACCACCAGGGTCGGCTGCAGCGCCGGGGAAGGCTCGGCCTGAAGGATCCTGCGCAACCGCGACCCTTGCGGATGCCGATCGAGGCGTTGCAAACAGGAGGGCCACAGTGCCGATGGCTGCGACGCCGTGAACGGCAGGTAGCCGGCCGCATTGCATTCGTCTTCGAGATCCGGCCAGAGGGAACCGGTGGGATTGTCGTGATACACGTACTGATCCGGGAATGGGCGCCAGGGCTGGGTGTGCAACGTGGTGAAGTGCACGAGCCTGGAACGGCCGGGATCGTATTCGCTGTCGCGGGCGTTCCAGCCCGCGTCCAGGTGGCCCCAGAGTCCCGCATTGCGCGCGGTCGCCTCCAGCCGTTTGCGGCGCTCCCGGCGAACCGCCTCGGAACTCCAGCATGGCGCCATGCGCGCACAGTCCAACAGCATCACCGAGGTGTCGTGGTCGTTGATCGAAAGGAACCCCGCAGTGCCCATCTCGAGATCGAACAACCTGGCCGGATCGGTCAGATAGATCTGATCCGTGTCGTTGTAGATGGCCCGTCCCTGGAATTCACAGAGTTCAGGAACTACGAAACGGTAATTGGTGAACCCGGTCAGCCAGTAGCCGCGCTGGAAACCCGCCAGTTCCCGCAGCAAATGGATCTCATAGCGCCGCCCGGGATCGCGGTGCTTGAGTACCGACCACAGAAACACGCGTTCGGCCCGGAACTGTCCGCGTTCGGTGCCGAGGAAGATGCGCACTGTCGGCAGCGCAGCGGGGCTCACCCCGGTCTCGGGCGGCAGCACGATACACTCAGGCCTGTGCTGCCAGGCCGGAGGCCGATGGGGATCCATCGCCGGCGGCAGCAAGGTACGGGCCAGGCGCTCGAGGAGAAAGGCCACGGCTCAGCTCGATGAACCGGAACGCATCTTCACTCCTCCGGCAGCGCCGCGTAGCGCTCCCGGATACGTTCCAGCTCCGTATCGAGAAACCCACGGTCCAGCCAGCGTCCGCGGACCATGACGCCATCGATGCTGCGCGTGTTGCGGATATCCTCGAGGGGATCCTCCCGCAACAGGATCAGATCCGCATCGGCACCGGGGACGATGCTTCCGTAGCGACCCTCCGCCCCGTAGAAACGCGCCGGCGCTATGGTGCCTGACGCCAGTGCTGCAACAGGGCTCAGGCCGGATGCGACCATGGCCTCGAGTTCCCGATGCGTGGCAAAGCCCGGAACATTCATGATCTGCGGCGAATCAGCACCAAGCAGTATCGGCACTCCGGCACGATGCAAGGCACCCGTGATCTCCTTGCGCAGTGCCAGGAAGTCTCCGAGGCTGTCGCCCAAGGCACCGACATCCTCCAGACGTGCCAGGTAAGCCGCTTTGAGCGCCGGCGGCAGGTACGCGTTTTCCGGTCGCTCCCGCAGGGCGTCCATATCCTCCACCGCAGCGAGGAAGTTCTCGAACAGGGTCTCCGTGGGCACGACCGCAGCACCGCTGTTGCGGGTCTCGACAGCCACTGCGGCGATGGCATCGCGATCGGCGTGGGGGGTGAGGGCGGCGCCGAAGAACGAGCGGGCGGCAACCTCGTGCTCGTGGAGATCGCGCACCAGCACGTGAATGTAACCATCGAGATGATCTATGGTCTCCTGCCCGGCCTGCAGCGCGCGCGGCAATCCCACGTCGACGGGGACGTGACCGGCGAGCCGAATGTCGGCAGCATCCGCAGCTTCGACGATACCGTCGTATTGCTCCCGGCTGAGACCTGGATGAATCTTCAGGAAGTCGTAGCCCGCCTCCGCCTGGGCGGCGACCCTGCGCACCGCGGCCTCGACATCATCGACCGACTGACCGCTGAATGAAGGTCCCGACGTGATCAGGCGGGGTCCGAGGATCTCGTGGCGTTCGAGTTGATCACGCAGATCCAGGTGCGTCGGATGGCCGAGCATGCCCCGCGCCAGGGTCACGCCATTCGCAACCCAGAGCATGAGCACGTCCTGGACATAGCCGGGTGGCTGGTTCGGACCCTGAGGTACGGGGACGTGGGCATGCATCTCCGCCAGTCCCGGCATCAGCGTTCGTCCCCCGGCGTCGATCACCCGGTCGTCAGAGCCCGGGGGTAACTCCGTGCCGGGCCCGATGGCATGGATGCGCCCATCGCGGACGATGACCGTTTGCCCGTCGAGCGCTCCCGGCTCGCTCATGGTCAGGACACGCGCATTGGTGAACGCGATGTCCTCCGCCGCCGGTGGTTCGACCGCCGCCGCAGCTGCCGTCACGAGGAGAAATATCAGGCTCACAGAGTTGTACAGGCGTCGCATCAGCATGGCGTGTGGCCTCATGTCGCCGATTCACGGCATCAGAATACCGTGAATGGGCAGGCCCCTGCCCGATCAGGTCAGCTGGCTGTCGCCGGGGACGATGGTTTCCGCTAGATGAGCGCAGTCATTGAAACTGCGCACCATGATGCGGTCCTCGAGCAGCACGATATGGCTGATGGACCCGTTCGCCGCACCCGTGAAGGCGAAGGGCCGGGAGCCGGTGGCCATGTGCAGGATGTTGGCGATGACACCGCCGTGAACGAACGCTGCGATTCGCGCATCAGGATGCGCACGGCGCATGCGTTCGAGGGCGGCTACGAGCCGGGCCGACAGTGCGTCGTTCGACTCGCCGTTGGGAATCACGTCCCAGCGTTCCTCCGCCTGCATGCGCAGGTAGATCGGGTCACCTTCGTGGGCCTTGATCCGGAACAGACCGCCTTCCCAGTCGCCGAGACAGACCTCCCGCAGGTCGGGATCGATGCGGGCTTGAAGTCCAAGCTGGCGGCACAGCGGTGCGGCCGTCTCGCTGGTGCGGCGCAGGTTCGACACGTAGATCGCTGCCAGAGGTTCAACGCATAGCCGTTGTGCCACCAGCTCCGCCTGGGCGCGGCCATTCGGATGCAGCTCCGGGTCGCCATGACCGTCCACCAGGGGAAAGGGATTGTCCGGGGTCGCAGCCCGGGACTCGCCGTGACGTACCAGCAACACCTCGGTTGCGCCGGGGGGCGGTGCGAACCTCGGTTGGCGATACTCCTGCTGATTCGAGGACACGGTTCAGGCCCGTCCCGAATCGGCGTGGATCTGACGGGCGGAACGATGCAGGCCGGACATGAACGATTCCCCAGGGTGATCACGAAGTCGGGAACATACCGGCACCAGACGGGCCCGGCAATCACGACACAGCGGGCGGGGCATCGTGCTAACGTAGCGATTCATCATCCCTATCGGAGATATCGTCGATGCGTTTGCGTGACCTGCTACTGCCGCTTCTGGCTGTCGTCATGACCGCCTGTGGCCCATCCGAATCCCCGCAACCTGCGCCGACCACCGAACCGGAAGCAAGCCCGGAACGGAGCGAGCCTGAGCGGTCCGGACGTCCTGCGCAGGACATCCGCAGCCTGCTGCAGGAAGCGACGATGGGCGAGCACCGCTCGGAGGCCAATCAAGCCCGAGACCGCTACCGCAATCCGGTGTCGACGCTGGCCTTCTTCGGCCTCGAACCCGATCACAAGGTGGTCGAGATCTGGCCAGGCGCTGGCTGGTACACGGAAATCCTGGCACCCGTGCTGCGTGATCAGGGCCAGCTGGTGGTGGCCAACTTCACCACCGACCCCGAGGCCGGAGGGGTGGCCCGCATGGGGCAGGCGCTGGTGGACAAGCTGGAGGCGGAACCAGATGTCTACGGCCGCGTGGAAGTCGTCACGTTTGCTCCTCCGAACCAGATGAGCCTGGGTGAAGCCGGCAGTGCCGATCTCGTGCTGCTCTCCAGACACTTCCATAACCTGCTGGCCCGCGACATTCACGGTGACGTGCTGGCTGCCGCGTTCGAGGTGCTCAGATCCGGCGGCGTGCTGGGGGTGATCCAGCATCGATTGCCGGCGGAGCGGGATTTCGATCCGGGTCAACGCACCGGCTACATCCCGGAGGCGTTCGTGATCGAAGCTGCCGAGGGTGCGGGCTTCGAGCTCGAAGGGCGCAGTGAGATCAACGCCAACCCCCTGGACAGCGCCGACCACGAACATGGCGTGTGGACCCTGCCGCCGAATTTTCGCGCCTGCGCCGACATCGAGGATGAAGCGGAGCAGGAGCAGTGCCGGCGGGAGTATCAGGCCATCGGCGAGTCCGATCGCATGACGCTCAAGTTCGTGAAGCCCTGATCAGCTGACGGACACCGGACCATCCGGCACCCGCACGATCATGGACTGACTCGCGGTGGCCATCAGGACCCCGGCATCGCTCCAGAGATGGACGGTGCCGTGGCCGAAGCCATTGCCGAGATACTCCACGTAGTTGTCACACAGCACCCACTCGGTCGGCTGGATCTGGCCAAAGCGAATGGTGTTGTCGAGGCTGGTGGAGTAGGCCAGGGTTCCCAGCGCGTTGCCGAGGGCGGAAGGCATGTAGTCGGCGATGATGGCGAGCGCGCCCGCATCGTGCTCGATGCGCGGCATCCGCGCCCACAGCAACGAGCGGCCATCGTCCGTCGGCGTGCCGAACCCGGTGAAGCCGAAGCTGCCGCGGGCGAGGCGCAGTTCCACTTCATCATGAATGGTTGCGGCCTCGTGGGGGCGGTCCACCTCCGGGCAGGACTCCGGTGGCGGCGCCTGCGGACACCTCACCCAGCAGCCCTCCGCATCCGAAGGGCGTTCGCCGGCAGCACCGAGAATGGTGATGATCTCCTTCTCGCCGACATGGCCGACGACCCGTCCCTGGGTGACGCTTCGTCCCACGGCAGGCAATACCACCTCCAGATCGATGGTGACCGGCTGCTGCGTGAGGGCGAGGTACTGTCCTGTCGCCCAGATCACAGGTTTGCCCGTCGCCTGCTCGAGGGCGACGATGCCGGCCGCGAGCCCCACGCCGCCGAAAAGCGAGCCACGGCCTCCGGTCTGCGCAGGCGTCACGGGCAACGCCCAGCGCAGCGTATCCACAGGATGAACGAGGGACAGAAAGGCACTGGACGACTGCTTCATGCGGGCTCCATTGAACGCGGGACATCGAACGACGTCGCATTGTACGGGTGAGAACGGGAGACAGGGGAGTAGAGGTTCCCCTGACAGCCCGGCCTCCCGTATTCTTGCCCGCCACGGGAGCAGATGAAGAGGGCACGATGACGCAGACGGAACAGGTGGATGCCGTAGTGGTCGGCGCCGGATTCGCCGGACTCTACATGCTGCATCGTCTGCGGGGTCTGGGGCTGTCTGTCCGGGTACTCGAGGCTGGTTCCGACGTCGGGGGAACGTGGTTCTGGAATCGCTATCCCGGTGCGCGCTGCGATGTGGAGAGTCTCGAGCACTCCTACCAGTTCGACGAGGATCTGCAACAGGAGTGGTCCTGGATGGAACGCTACGCATCCCAGCCTGAGATTCTCGACTACATCCGGCACGTCGCAGACTGGCGAGCCACACCCTGTTCACGCACTGCGACTCCTGGTATCTGGGCGCCAACGTGCCCGGTAAGCCGCGAGTATTCATGCCCTACCTGGGATTCCCAGACTATGTGGCACGCTGCAACGAGGTCCGCGAACGGAACTACGAAGGGTTCGTTCTGAGCTGAAGCCACACCCTTGCATCCCACCCGGAGCCCAATTGATGAGCAAGTCTGACCTGCAGTCCATCGTCGCGATCCTGGTCACGCTTCTGATCGGAGCCGGTGTCGCCTGGGCCGGCAGTCAGGGCGGCGTACGTATCAACGGCATGCCGCTGTTCGCGCTCTGTGCAGTAGTGGCGTTCGTGGTGCAATGGCTCGTCTTCATTCCTGCCTGGTTCGCCCAGACGGAACACTACTTCGACCTCACCGGCAGCCTGACCTACCTGACCCTGGTGTTCATGGCGTTCTTCCTGGCCGATATCGGCGACACCCGCTCGTTGCTGCTGCTGGCCCTGATCAGCGTCTGGGCGCTGCGTCTTGGATCCTTCCTGTTCATGCGGGTGAAGCAGGATGGATCCGACGGCCGCTTCGATGCCATCAAGCCCAAGTTCTGGCGCTTCCTGATGACCTGGACGCTGCAGGGCCTGTGGGTGTTCCTGACGCTGTCTGCCGCTCTTGCGGCCATGACCTCCGGCGCACCGGGCCCGCTGGAACCTGTGGCCCTCATCGGGGTGGTGGTGTTCGCAGTGGGGTTCGTGATCGAAGTGGTGGCCGATCGCCAGAAACGCAGCTTCCGCAACGATCCGGCGAACGCCGGACGTTTCATCCGCGGCGGCCTCTGGGCCTGGTCCCGGCATCCGAATTACTTCGGCGAGATCACGCTGTGGATCGGGGTCTTCCTGATTGCCGCACCGGCGCTGGTGGGCTGGCAGTGGGTGACTATCCTGTCGCCTCTGTTCGTGATCGTCCTGCTCACCAAGGTCAGCGGCATTCCCATGCTGGAGGCGCGCGGCCGCAAGCGCTGGGGCGACGACCCCGAGTATCGTGCCTACATCGACCGCACCTCAGTGCTGATCCCCTTGCCACCAAAGTCAGCGACCTGACCCGTCACGCACGCTCGAGGACGACCGGGAGTTCTGAGTAACCGTTGATGAAGTTGGATCGAATGCGCACTGGTTCACCGACGACTTCGATGCGCTTGAAGCGGGGCAGAAGCTCCTCCCACAGTACGCGCAGCTGCATTTCGGCGAGCCGATTGCCCATGCAGCGGTGAATGCCATAGCCGAACGCAACGTGGTGTCGTGCGTTCGAGCGGTCGACCTTCAGCACCTCGGGATCATCGAAAACATCCTCGTCGCGGTTGCCGGAGTAGTACCACATCGCCACCTTGTCCCCCTCGCGAATCAGCTTGCCGCCGACTTCCACGTCTTCGGTGGCTGTTCGGCGCATGTAGGCGAGCGGGGTCTGCCAGCGGATGATCTCGGCCACCAGGTTGCGGATCAGCCCCGGATTCGCTCGCAATTTCGCGAACTCATCCGGGAACCGGTTCAGTGCAAGCACCCCACCGCTGATGGAATTGCGGGTGGTATCGTTGCCACCGACGATGAGCAGAATGAGGTTGCCGAGGTATTCCATGGGCGGCATGTTCCGGGTCGACGGGCCGTGGGCCAGCATCGACACCAGGTCCGGCGCGGGTGGGCGTTTGGCGCGTTCCTCGCGCAGCGCGGTGAAGACCTCGAGGCACTCCTGAAGCTCTGCGCGTGCCTGCTCGCGGCTGGACACCACCCCGGTTTCCGGTCCGCCCGTGGCGACATCGGACCAGCGCGTCAGCTTGCGCCGCTGCTCGAAAGGGAAGTCGAACAGCGTCGCCAGCATCTGGGTCGTGAGCTCGATGGAGACGGCGTCTACCCAGTTGAACGGCTCACCCTCCGGGAGCCCATCGAGAATGTTCACCACCCGCTCGCGCAGCGTGGCTTCCAGCGCGGCGAGGTTGCGCGGTGCCACCACCGGCGCCACCGTGTTGCGTTGCTCGTCATGGCGCGGCGGATCCATGGCGATGAACTGGGCCAGAGGGAAATCCTCCGGCTGATCGAGCAGCACGATGCTGCCCTCAGACGAGAACTGCTTATGGTGGGTATCCACATGCATGATGTCGGCATGGCGGGTGATGGACCAGAACGGGCCGTTGTGACTGTGCCGATGGAAATGCACCGGGTCCTCGGCCCGCAGGCGTTCGAAGTAGGGGCCGGCGACACCGTTCTCCCACAGGTCCCAGTGCGTGACATTGATGTCCTCGATGGGCATCGACCAGGCCTGCTCGCGCGCGGCTTCGAGGGTCTCGACTCCGGGGGATGGGATGCGCATGGGTTGCTCTCCTCGCGTGCTGCGTCGTCTGTGATGATGCACGGATTGGCGCCTCTTGCGCGAGCCGGGGCCTGCTGAACCGATGGATGCGACCACCGCGATCTGGGTTCTCGTGGGCAGCGCCGCCGGAGGTGCGGCACGCTATGCCGTCTCGGAGTGGATCGCGCGCCGCCTCGAAGAACAGTTCCCCTGGGGAACCCTGGTGGTGAACTTGAGCGGTGCCGCGGCCATCGGCCTCTGGCTCGGCGCAGCGCCCTCGGGAGGTGTTGGCTATACCGTCTTCGTACTGGGATTCCTAGGCAGCTACACCACGGTTTCGACCTTCGCGCTGCAGAGCCTGTTCCTCAGTCAGGAACAACGTTGGGGTGCCGTGTTCAGTTATGTGGCGCTGTCGGCACTGGGTTGCCTGACGGCTGCAGGCGCGGGCGTCCTGATCGCCCGGGCCGTGAGCGGCGGTAACGGTGTCGGTTGATCGCTGGCGGACGGAACTTGCCGCTGCGGGCGCCATTGCGGCCGGCAGTGCGCTGGGCGGGACGTCCCGGGTCGCCATCGCGATGCTGCTCCCCCATGCTCCCTGGCTGGCGACGGCTCTGGTCAATGTCACCGGCGCCTTTCTGATCGGCCTGCTGCATGCGCTGACGCTGCCGGGCGGCCGTCTGCCTCTGGGGGTGCGCTGGCGGCAGGCGATGCTGGGTGGCTATCTGGGTGGCTTCACCACGTTCTCGATCCTCAGCGCAGAGACGCTTGCGTTGATCGACGCCGGCCAGCTTGGCGCTGCCACAGCAAACCTGGCGGGGGGCCTGACTCTGGCGTTGCTGGCGGTGACGCTCGGCCATGCGCTTGGTGCGCGCTGGAAGGCGGCCTGAGCATCAGCAGAAAATCCGCCCTCCGAGCACGAGCAGCAGACCCCAGGTGGAGAAGAGGGTGACCATACCGCTGCCCAGCGCAAACAGGGTGCGCGTCAAGTGCCGCTCGGGACGACGGGAGCGGAGCAGCAGGGTGAACACCGCCGCCGCCGCAGCCAGGCTCGGGAGCCAGGTGATCAACATCAGAAGGTTGCGGGTACTCTCCTCGATAGCGACTGCACACTCCATGAGGCCTCGACTCAATCTATAAATATCGTTTAACTAAATGATTTATATGACTAACTTTCGGCAAATTCTGCTGGACAGCGGAAGCGAAAGCAGTTGTGGCCCCCATCATTGCAGGGCATGCTCGCCACTTCATGTCCATGCAGTAAGCAACGACGCCGGTCGGGGAGGTGTCGGAATGCAACGATCTGCCACGGGCCCGCCGCCCAACGGCCGCGGCGAACACCATCTGATTCTGAAGTTGCGTATCGCAGCCTGGGTCTGCTGGATACTCGCTGGGCTCATCCTGGTGGCGGTGCTGGGCTGGGCGTTCTACCGGGAGCAGTCGCCCGCCATCGCCGGCATCGTACACGCCATCGTCTTCGCTCTGGTCGGAGTAGTGCTGCAGCGCGGGACGGCAGTATTCGCCAATCCCCAGGTTCCCGACATGGGACTTGCCGGCTATCTGGCCTTCGGCAGCGCCGGACTCGCCATGGTGGCGGGCGGAATTGCACTCGCCTTCGTCGAACCTGGTGGACTCGCGCTGGTGGCGTTCGGCCTGGTGTTTCTCGGCGTCGCCCACCTGTCCCGGCGCATCTTTGCTCCCCCGCCGGGGAAACGCCGAATCGTCGTCGAATCCGCCGGGGTCGCCAACGCCGAGGCCGGCGGAGCGTCAGAGCAACACCGCCAGGGCGTCACGATCGAGGTGCCGGAGCATGCGGACGAAGCGGAGATCGCAGCAGCACGACGGGCCTGGTTCGAAGACAAGTGGGCAGGGCAGTCCGGCTGGGCGAGCGGGCGCATTCCCGAAGATCCGCACACGATCAGCGGCATGCTGCCTCGTGATGTCCTGATCGGCATGACCGTGATCGGCCTCATCGGCGTCGCCTGTGCGTGGTGGGTCCATCCTCTGTTCCTGTTCCTGACGGCCTACTGCGTGGTCGGTGCCGGAGTGGCCATCCATGGCGCGATGCGCAGCCAGGCACAGGGGCGGCTGTTCGGCCCCAGCATGCTGCTGCTGGACGTCACGCCGGTGCACCCGGGCGAACGTCTGCGCGGACGTGTGGAGACCGGGGTTCGTCCCGCGGACGCACCGGCGCAGGGATTCGAGGTCGAAGTGATCTGCTGCTACCGCTGGGAGGAAACGGATATCAGCGGCAGTCGGCGCATCACGAGGCTGCGGACGGAAACGCTCTGGGCCACCCAGCTGCTCGCGCCGGGCAACCCCGCCCCATCGGGAACCCATCTCGTCGTCGATCTCGACCTTCCATTGCCCGGCGACAGACCTGGCGCGTCGCTGGCCGGACGGCGCAGCGGCGTGCATTGGCAACTCGCAGTGCGGGCAGAAGTGCCGGACCTGGACTACCGCGCGACGTTTCCACTGCCGGTGCTCGCCAGCGATGTACCCATCCCGCAGGCGCGAGTCGCATCAGGCTGTTGATCTCCATGGATCCTGTCCATTCCCGCGGTAGCGGGACACGGATGAAACGGTCGCCCACGCGAGCGCTTGACCCAGACCAGATCAGATCACGGCTTCGATCAGGCGGGGACCGCGATGCCGCAACGCGCTTTCGATCTGGGTGTTGAACTCGGCCACCGTGCTGGCACGGGAGGCCTCCATACCCATGCCCTGGGCGATCTGGACCCAGTTCAGTTCAGGATTGGACAGATCGAGCATGCTCATGGCCTTGGGCCCAGGGTTGTGCGCGCCAACGCGCATGAACTCGACCTGGAGGATGGCGTACTTGCGATTGGAGAAGATCACCACGGTGACGTCCAGCTGCTCCCGCACCATCGTCCACAGTGCCTGCACCGTATACATCCCGGACCCGTCCGCCTCCAGGCTCAGCACTTTGCGATCGGGGCAGGCCACAGCTGCGCCGACGGCTGCCGGCAGGCCCTGACCAATCGAGCCCCCGGTGAGGCCGAGCCAGTCATGGGGTGGGCAGCCGGCCGTGGCCGCCGGAAGACCGAAACCGCTGGTCGCGGCTTCATCGACGACGATGGCACCTTCAGGCATCCAGGCTCCGATGGCCTGGGCGATGGACTGCGGGTCCAGCGCACCGTCCCGGGCCGGCTGCGGCCGTTGGCTGACAGCGGTTTCACCTTGGGCAGGTGCGCCCACAGCTTCCGCAAGTGCCTCGAGCGCGCCGGCGAAATCGCCCTCGGCACTCAGCAGGGAATGCACCTCGCAGCCCGGCGGGACGAGATCGCTGGGCTTGCCCGGATAGGCGAAGAAAGACACCGGCGGGCGCGTGCCGACGAGAATCATGTGGCGCACACCCGCCAGGGCTTCCTCCACCTGTTCGGCGAAGTAAGGCAGACGGGCAACCGGTACGATCCCGGCGCCACGTTCGACCCGGGCAGCAAAGGTATCCGAGTACAGGCGGGCACCCGTGGCCGCAGCGATGCGCCCGGCACGGGCGAGGTTGTCTTTGCGCAACGCGGCACCGTTCATGAGCAGGACGGCCGGTTCGCCTGAGCGCAGCGCGGCTGCGGCTGCAGCAACCGCATCCGTCTGCACCGGAGCTGGAGCCGGAATGGGCAAAGGTGCGGCTGCGCCTTCAGGAGCGGGATTCCAGGCGGTATCCGCCGGCAGAATCAGGGTCGCGATCTGCCCGGGCGGCGCCATGGCAGCTCGCACCGCTTCAGCGCCATCACGAGCGACTTCGGCCGCAAACCGGGACGTCCTGACCCAGTGCGACATGGGCCGTGCCACACCTTCCACGTCCGCAGTAAGCGGTGCGTCGTACTGACGATGATAGGTGGCGTGTTCCCCCACCACGTTGACCATGGGGCTGCGCGCCCGCCGGGCGTTGTGCAGGTTGGCGAGCCCGTTGCCAAGACCCGGGCCGAGATGCAGCAGCGTCGCGGCGGGACGTTCTGCCATCCGTGCGTAGCCGTCTGCCGCGCCCGTGACGACGCCTTCGAACAGTCCAAGCACGCAGCGCATATCGGGATTGTCGTCGAGGGCCGCAACGAAATGCATTTCCGAGGTTCCCGGATTCGCGAAGCACACATCGACGCCCGCAGCCACCAGCGTCCTCACCAGACTCTCTGCACCATTCATGTTCCGTATCCCCTCAGTCGATGTGTCATAGGAGTGCAGTGTCCCTCAATGGAACTGCGCGCGCATCTCCAGGGATGTCCAGGCGGCCCGGCCAAGGTCCGCTGCGTCCAACGCGCACATCTTGCAAAGAACGGGGAAGGCTATAGCCTGCAGCGGTCAGTCACCATCACGGAGTCATCCATGAAGCAATACCAGACCACCGGGGCAGGTGCCCCGCTCGAGCTCGTCGAGAGCAGCACACCGGAGCCCGTAGGCTCTGAGGTCCTCCTGCGGACCCGGGCCTGCGGCGTATGTCACTCGGACGTGCATCTGCACGACGGCGAGTTCGATCTCGGTGGCGGCCGCAAGCTGCCTGTGGGCCAGCCCGGCATGACGCTCGGCCACGAGATCATGGGTGAAGTGATCGCGCTCGGACCCGACGCGGAAGGTGTGGCGGTGGGTGATCTGCGCGTCGTCTACCCCTGGATCGGCTGCGGCCAGTGCAACACCTGCCGTCGCGGTGACGAGCATCTTTGCCTGGCACCGAAAGTGCTCGGGATCCATCAGGGTGGCGGCTTCGGCGACCACGTCGTCGTGCCCCACAGCCGTTACCTGTTCGACTTCGGCGCGGCGGACCCCGCTCTCGCTGCGACTTACGCCTGCTCGGGTCTTACCGCTTACAGTGCCTTGCAGCGGATCGGTACCCTGGCCCCGGGCGATG
Organism: Pseudomonadales bacterium; assembly: GCA_007122315.1. GTDB lineage: Bacteria > Pseudomonadota > Gammaproteobacteria > Pseudomonadales > Azotimanducaceae > SLTB01. The sequence continues at coordinate 62,739 of SKUB01000111.1, forward strand.
CGGTGGTGATCATCGGCGCCGGAGGCCTCGGTCAGATGGCGCAACAGATCGGCCATGCGGCCTTTGATCTCGCACCCATCGTGGTGGACATCGACCCGGACAAACTCGAGGCGGCGAAGGCCCAGGGTGCGGCCGCCGTGGTCAACTCCAAGGACGCCGATGCGGCGGAGCAGATCAAGAAGCTCACCGATGGGGGTGCCGTGGCCGCCCTCGATTTCGTAGGTTCCGAGCTGTCCGCAAATTTCGGTCTGTCGGTGCTGCGCAAGGGCGGCAAGCTGATCGTGGTCGGGCTCTACGGCGGCCAGCTTTCCTTCCCGCTGCCGTTCTTCCCGATGATGGCACGGGTGATCGAAGGCAACTACGTGGGCAGCCTCAGTGATATGGACGCGCTCATGAAACTGGTGCGGGAGGGGGCGGTGAAACCGATCCGCATCGACCGGCGTCCCGCGGCGGACGCCGAAAACATCCTCGCCGAACTGAAGGCCGGCCGCGTTCAGGGTCGCGCCGTGCTCGTCTACGACTGAGGAGTCCTGCTTTGGCTGATTTCGACTATGACCTGTTCGTGATCGGCGCCGGTTCCGGTGGCGTTCGTGCCAGCCGCATGGCCGCGAGCTATGGCGCGAGGGTGGGCATCGCGGAAGAGCGCTACCTCGGCGGAACCTGCGTCAACGTCGGCTGCGTACCGAAGAAGCTGTTCGTCTACGCCGCCCACTACCGGGAAGACTTTCATGACGCCGAGGCCTACGGCTGGGATGCCGTCACGCCGGGATTCACCTGGCAGCGCCTGCGGGACAACAAGGATGCCGAGATCCAGCGGCTGAACGGGGTCTACGGTCGTCTGCTCGGGGATGCCGGCGTGAGCCTGCACGAGGGCAGGGCGCGTTTGCTCGACCCCCACACAGTCGCCATCGGCAACGCCGAGGTGCGCGCCCGCCACATCCTCATCGCCACCGGCAGCTGGCCATTCGTACCCGACATTCCCGGCGCCGAATTCGCCGTCACCTCCAACGAGATGTTCCACCTTGATGCACTGCCGGAACGGGCCGCAGTCGTAGGCGGCGGCTACATCGCCGTGGAGTTCGCGGGCATACTCGCCGGCCTCGGCGTCGAGACCAGCCTGATTTACCGCGGTCCGCTCTTCCTGCGTGGCTTCGACGACGGCGTGCGCGCCTTCGTGGCCGAAGAAATCAGCAAAAAGGGCGTCAAGCTGCTGTTCGACACGGACGTTAAACGCATCGAGCAGCGCGCCCCGGGTGACCTTCGGCTGCATCTCGACGGCGCAGCATCGTCGACCCTGGATGCCGGTCTGGTATTGTATGCCACAGGTCGCAGACCCCTGATTGAGGGCCTTGGACTGGAAGCTGCTGGGGTCGAACTCGACGAGCGCGGAGCCATCAGGGTGGACGAGGCCTTCCGTACCTCCGTGCCTCATATTCTCGCCCTCGGCGACGTCATCGACCGCTACCAGCTGACGCCAGTCGCTCTGGCCGAGGGGATGGCTGTGGCACGGGATCTGTTCAGGGGCGAGCCCGCGAAAGTGGACTACGACGCCATACCGACCGCGGTGTTCTGCCAGCCCAACATCGGTACCGTAGGTCCAACCGAGGAGCAGGCCCGGGAAAAGTTCGGTGAAATCAAGGTGTTCGAGTCGGTCTTCAGGCCGATGAAGCACACGATGACCGGCAGCGAGGAACGCACTCTGATGAAGCTCATCGTCCGCAGCAGCGACGATCGCGTCGTGGCGGCACATATGGTCGGGCCCGACGCAGGCGAGATCATTCAGGGGCTCGGCGTAGCGATCAAGGCGGGTGCCACCAAGGCCCATTTCGACGCCACGGTCGGGATTCATCCCACCGCAGCGGAGGAATTCGTCACCATGCGTGAGCCTGTCCGCACCTGACGCCGTGCAGGCCCGCGCACCCATACCAAGCGATCAAGCGTTAGCAGGAAGGTCGAGACATGAGTGATTCCCCCAAAATCCCCACCTGGGTGCAGGTTCTGAGCGCGATTGCCGTGGCACTCGCGCTGTTCGCGTTCGCGATGCTGATTTTTCCGCCGCCTCGCGACGAACCTGTGGTCGAACCACCGGATGGGGCATCCGCCGCGCACTGGTGGCAGCAGGGACGGGAGACGTTAGAGCGGGCCGCCGCCAGGACGCCGACCACGCAGGCCCGCAACGTGATTTTGTTTCTCGGCGACGGTATGGGTGTGAGCACCGTCTCTGCCGCGCGCATTCTGGCCGGACAGATCGAGGGTCGCAGCGGCGAGGAGCACTTACTGCATTTCGAGACGTTCCCCGTGACGGGATTGAGCAAGGTCTACAACACGAATCAGCAGGTGCCGGACTCTGCCGGCACCATGAGCGCGATCATGACCGGTGCGAAGACCCGCGCGGGCGTGCTTGCGATCGAGGGTACGGTACGGCGCGGCGACTGCGAGGGCGCGCTGGCGGCCGAGGTGCCGACGCTGCTGCAGCAGGTAGCCGCCGCAGGACTCGCCACCGGCGTCGTCACGACCACCACCGTCACCCACGCCACCCCTGCGGCGACCTATGCGCACTCACCCGAGCGTAACTGGGAGGTGGATTCGGCCATGCCCGCGGCCGCCATCGAGGCGGGCTGTCGCGATCTCGCGCTGCAGCTGCTGGAGTTCGACCATGGGCCCTTCATTGACGTGGTCCTCGGGGGTGGCCGCTCCATGTTCCTCCCCAGCGGAACGCCGGACCCGGAGTACGACTTTCTCGATGGTCGGCGGGCGGATGGACGCAATCTGATCACCGAATGGCTGGCCCGGCACAACAACGGGGCGTACGTATGGAATCAGGCCCAGTTCGATGCCATTGGTGAAGATGCCCATCCGATCCTGGGTCTGTTCGAGCCTTCGCATATGCAGTTCGAGGTGGACCGGGCCGACGACGCCGCGGGAGAACCCTCCCTGGCGCAAATGACCGGGTTCGCCATCGAACGGCTGCAGCGGAACCCCAACGGCTACTTCCTCATGGTGGAAGGCGGACGCATCGATCATGCACACCACGTCAACAACGCCTGGCGGGCGCTCACGGAAACCATCGCCATGGACGATGCGGTGCGGGTGGCGTCGGAAATGACCTCCGCCGAGGATACGTTGATCGTGGTGACAGCGGACCACAGTCATCCACTCACGTTTGCGGGCTATCCCAGCAGGGGCAATTCGATCCTGGGGCTGGTCAGGGGCAATGACGATGCGGGTGAGCCCGTCGAAACACCCTCGCTGGACGGGTTCGGTCTACCGTATCAGGTACTCGGCTACGCCATCGGTCCGGGACATCACGGGCTGACGAACACCCAGGAAGGAGGCGCCAAGCGCCTGCTGCATCGTTTCGAAACCATCGCGCCGCACCCGGATGGCCGCGGCGATCTCGCCGCGGTGGACTTCACTGATCCGAATCTGCTGCAGGAGTCCCGCATTCCAGCGTCCTTTGGCACCCACTCGGGTGAGGATGTTGCAGTCTACGCCAAGGGGCCGGGAGCCGAACTGGCCAGCGGGGTGATGGAACAGAACGTGCTGTATTTCATCATGCGCAAGGCTCTGTCGCATCGTCTCGGGTTCGACGGCTGATGGCGCTGGAGACACTTTTGATCTGGCGCTGATCGGGGAAGCTTGATAGCGTCTGCGCTGCTTGGGCTAGGGATGAAGGGGCCGTTCGATGACGCTCAGAATTACGTTCGATCTGGAAGAACAGGATCTCAAGTACTTCCGCAACCAGATGCTTCGTGCCCGCAAATTGGCCAAGGAGGCCTCGGAAGAAGCTGTAATCACCAAGACGAGGGAAGCGCTCAAGAGCGTTCGCAGCACCAAGAAAGTGCCTGGCTTCGTGGCTGAGCGACTCGAAAAGGTCGATCGCCTGATCCAGATGCTCGAGGACAGCGAGTGGGCGCTCGAGGCTCAGGAGCGCAAGAACGTCGTCACAGCACTGTCCTACTTCAATGATCCCGAGGACATCATTCCCGACAACATTCCCGTGATCGGTCTCATCGATGACGCGATCATGATCGAGCTGGTGGTGCGGGAATTGAAGCCGGAGATCGACGCCTACGGCGATTTCTGCGAATACCGCAAGGCGGCACCCGAGGCATCCCACGACGAGTGGCTGGAGTCCAAGCGCCGTGCGCTGTTCGCCCGCATGCGGCGGCGACGGCGCTCTGTGAGCGGCGGTCGCAGTGGGCCGCGTTTCCGTCTGTTCTGAACTGACTGTACCGAATCCGAAGCTCGCAGCGCCGCGAGCTTCAGATCAGGGTCAGCTGGCGCTCAGCGTGTGCTGACACCGCAGTGCGTGCACACCGCCTGCAGGCCATTGCCTTCGAGCAGACGCTCGACCACCAGTAGCTGATCGTCAGCCAGACGCCCGAAGCGCAGCAGGCGCTCGGCGCGGCTGCTGGTCAGGGTCTGGCCCAGCGTCCGGCCGACGACGCTGCCCAGCATGCGCTCCAGGATCAGATCCCTCGATGAAGGCGGCTCTTCGAGGTAGTCCATGCGCCAGCGCTCGACGCCTGCGAGGCCGGCAGCGGCGGCCACCGCTGCGTCGAGGCCGCCGAGTTCGTCCACGAGTCCGAGCTCACTGGCCGCCTGGCCGCTCCACACCCGCCCCGCGGCAATCGCCTCGACGCTCTCCAGCGGCAGGTCCCGGCCGCGGGCGACGAGCTCGACGAACTGCCGGTTCA
>SKUB01000005.1 GCA_007122315.1 Pseudomonadales bacterium
CAGATTTGGCGGTCAGCGCCGGCACCGGCCTGCTAGGCTTTGCGGGCTACTTCCCCACCCCGCCGCAGGGTTGATCGGGTCGGATGCTGGCGCCCTGTTCCCCATCCCGCTGACCTGAATCCTGGCACCAGTCGAGCCGACACCGCTCCCAGCGGTGTCGGCTTTTTTTGGTGGTTCACGGCGCCAGGATGGGCTCAGTAAGGCATGCGGTCAGCCTGCGCGAGCCAATGGTGGAACTCGTCTCCCGCGGTGGGAACGGGAAGGTGCCGCAGCGGAAGCTGTGGTCCGGTGTTGCCGCTCGCCACTGCTTGCCACAGCAGTTCGTCATCGAAGCCCGCGTTGGCCGCCTCGAAGCGCGTGCTCGCGAAATGGACGCTGTCCAGGCGCGCCCACCATGCTGCTGCGAGGCACATGGGGCAGGGCTCGCAGGAGCTCACCAGGATCAGGCCGTCCAGCCGATGACTCTCCTGCACTGCGCAGGCACGGCGGATCGCCGTGACCTCCGCATGTGCAGTCGGATCGCATGCAGCGGTAACGACGTTCTGGCCCTCGGCAACGATGCTGCCGTCAGCCGTCGTGATCAGGGCACCGAACGGTCCTCCGCCCGCATCCACGCTGCTGCGGGCCAGCGCTACCGCTCGCTGCAGCAGCTCCGTGAACGGTTCAGACATGGCGCGGTTGCCCCCGGCGCAGCTCCGATGAGGAGACATCGTGGCGGAATTCCGTCTCGGCGATGCCGGTGCACAGCGCACGCAGGTTGTCGGGAAGGGGTACGTCGTCGAGGCCGACGAAGCCCGCTTCGAGGCGGCGGCCGAACACCAGGAAGCCGCCGTCGGCCGCGGCGATATGCGCCACCGCCCGATCGCGCGTTTCGGGATCGCCACCGTAGTAGCGCGGATCCGCGATGCGCTCGAGGGTATCGATGCCGACGATGAACGTGGCACCCGGGAAGGCCGACGCCTTGGCGGCGAACGTCGGTGTGGCGGTGAGCCAGACTCTGGACGTCTCGGGCAGGTGCGCCAGGCGCTCCCGGATCGCGGCGTAGTTGAGCGGTGGCTTGTCGACGTTACGGATGCACAGCTCGAACTCGACCTTCCTCCCCGTGTGGGCTTCGGCGAGTCGGGCCATGCCGAGATGTCCCGCATGCACCGGATTGAAGGCGCCGGGGAAAATGAGCCGTGGCGTCGAAGCCGTTTCGGGAACAGCGTTTTCCCGTGCTTCCGTCACTTGGCGCTCACCGAGCACCAGCTCCTGCCAGTGCAGCGGGGCATGACAGCGCAGCTCAGCGAGGGTCTCACCCGCGAGCCATTCCGGCGCCGGCCCAGGCGTCACACCCTTCGCTTCCGCGGCGGCATTGAGGAGGAGCCGATCGCAAATCGCCTCCTCGTCATTGCGATTGCGGGCGCCGGCGATGAGGTCGACGCTGAACAGATCGCTCCTCGATGCGGTCTGCACGGCGACGTGGATCCGATGCTCGCCGCGTTTGCTGCGGTCGGTGGCGAGACTGGCGGTACAGCTGAGGCCGAACACCGGCGTATCCGTCTCCAGCATGCGGGCGCGGTGAAATGCGGCCATGGCCATGGCCCGCGCGGTGTCCGGCGCGCAGGCTTGATCGGGGCGGCCGCCAAGGAACGCCACCAGTGCACGCTCGCCATAGGGAATCTGAGCGTCGAGCACGGTCCTGGAGGCGCCCGGCGTGCGCAACAGCGTGGCCAGACCGCCGCTGCCGCCGCTGGTCAGGACCACGACCCCGCGACCGGGGGCTGCGTGCAGGCGCGCGGCCAGGTCGTCGTGGATCGGTCCGGAAGCGCTCACTCCAGGCGCCCAGCGTCGGTGAGGATGCTGCGAAGGAAGCTGGTGGCACGCCGCTCGACGCTGCGGTTGGCCAGGAACACCCAGAAATGACCCCAACTCACTTCGTCGAACTCCACCGGGACGCCGAGGTCGGTGAGCGCGGCGTACAGAACCTCCGAGTGGCCGATGTCCACCACGCGATCGAGACGACCGTGGTACAGGTAGATCGGCGGGCTGTCGCGATCGGCCCAGTGGATGGGCGAAGCCCGTCGCCAGCCGTCCCGATCATCTTCCCGGGGTGCCCCCACCAGATTCACCAGCAGCCGGCCGTTGGGGTCGAAGCGCTCGAAATCCGTGGGCGAGCCACCGGCGACGACGGCTGCAGGTCGTTCCGGTTGGCCACGGTCCGCAGCATCGGGTTCGGCGCCGAATGCCAGCATGAGGGCGAGGTGGGCGCCAGCGGAGTAGCCCCAGACCGCGATCCGGTCCGGATCCACCCGCTCATGGCGGGCAAGCCAGGCCATGGCCTTGCGGACGTCCTCCACCTGGGCAGGATGGGTGTGCTCCGGAGCGAAGCGGTAGCCGGCGCTGTAGGCGACGAAGCCGTCGCTGGCGAGGCTGCGGCCGAGGTGGGCCATCTGGCCGGGGTTGCCGTTGCGCCAGCCACCGCCGTGGATCAGCAGCACAGCCGGACGACGGTCGTTGCCCGCGGGGAGGTAGAGGTCGCCGCCGAGAGCCTCCTCCGCCTCCGAGTAGGGTTGATTCTCGAGCACCGTGGCGTCCTCCGGCAGGCCCGAACCGATGGCGCAGCCGGTCAGCAGCACGGCGAAGCACAGCGCCGTCACCCTCGAGGTGGCTCGCGTCATGCTGCCGTCTCCGCCAGAAAAGCCTTGACCAGATCCACGAAGGTGTCGAGCCGGTCGTGGTGGACCCAGTGTCCAGCGTTGTCGATGTTCACCGCCCGGGCGTGACGAAAATGGGCGATGCGTCCGTCCTCGTCGGGATCTGACGCCCAGCTCTCGGTGCCACGGACGAGCAGCGTCGGACAGTCGATGCGACCGAACAGCGCGTGCGTGTCCTTGCTTGGCAGATGCAGCGGCGAGAAGGCGCGGACGTAGTTGTCGAACTTCCAGCTGTAGGTGCCATCCTCGTTCTGGTTGCTGCCATGGATCGTCAGATGTCGCGCCTGCTCGGCGGACAGGTGCGGATTCTCTTCGCGCATGCGCTGCAGGGCGTCGGCGAGGGTGGGGTACTTGCGCGGGGAGCGCGAGGACAGCTTGCGCAGCGTGCCGACCCAGTCCCGCAGACGCTCCTCCACGGGCATCCGATGGCGCTTCGCGAGCATCGCCGGACTGGGGCCGAGCCCCTCGATGGCGACGATGCGGGCGACGTTTTCCGGGTAGAGGCCCGCGTAGTGAAGGCTGATGTTGCCGCCCAGGGAATGGGACAGAATCGTCACCGGGGCAAGCTTCTTCTGGTGCACGAGCTGGGCGATGTCGACGACGAAGTCGAGCAGGCCATAGGTTCCGCCCAGAGCCCACTGGGAATCGCCATGGCCGCGCAGGTCGGGCGCGATGATGTGGTAGTCGTCGCGAAATGCCTGGGCCACCCAGTCCCAGTTGCGGCAGTGGTCACGGCCACCGTGAACCATGAGCATGGGCGGCGCACCTTCGTTGCCCCAGTCCACGTAATGCAGGCGCAGGCGCTGTGAAAAATAGCTGTGGGAGGTCGGTCCGGGGCCGGAGAGCTTCATGCACATTCCCAGTGACGTTGTGATTCAGACTGGCGGGTCGCGAACCGGCCAAGTATAGAAGCTGCTGCCGGCACAGCGTAGGGTCGCGGCTTGAAGGTGCTGTGCGCGCGAAGGGACACCTTCGTGGTCGGCGGCGGCACCGGCATCATCGCAGACGAGGGGGAGGGTTTCGATGTACGGATTCTGGTTCTGGCTGCATGTGGTCTGTGTCTATCTGTCTCTGGCCGGCTTCGTGCTGCGAGGGGTGTGGATGCTCAAGGACTCACCGCTGCGCTACCTCCGCCCGGTGAAAATCCTGCCCCACGTGGTGGACACTCTGCTGCTGCTGTCGGCGCTGGCGCTGGCCCTGCTCTCCTCCCAGTACCCCTTCGCCCAGGGCTGGCTCACAGCCAAGCTGCTGGCGCTGCTGGCCTACATTGGTCTCGGTCTGGTGGCGTTCCGGTTCGGCCGCAGCAAGGGTGAACGGACGCTGGCGTTCGGCGCCGCACTGCTGGTGTTCGCCTACCTGCTGGCCGTGGCCTACAGCCGCAGCGCATGGCCCATCGGCTGATGGGCACGTGCTGTCTATCGACGTACCTTGATCATGTCGTCAGCGGTGACCGTCGTCGGGGCAGTCCTCGGGACAGACCTGAATCGTGGTGTGCTGCAGCCCGAAGCGGTCCCTGAGCAGCCGCTTCACCTCCGGCAGCAGTTCGCCGTGCTCGGTGCCTTCTACGACCCGGACATGCATCGTGGCCAGATGGTGCCCTGAGCTCAAGGACCAGACGTGGACGTGATGGACGTCGCGGACGCCGGGAATGCGCTCCCGGAGCGCGTCGCCGAGTGCCGCGGGATCGACTTCATCCGGCGTGCCTTCGAGCAGGATGTGACTGGCGTGGCGCAGCAGGCCGATGGCGCTCTTCAGGACCAGGGCGGCTACGAGCAGCGACAGCAGCGGGTCGATGGGCATCCAGCCGGTGGCCAGGATCACCACGCCGGCGACGACGGTGGCCAGGGAGCTCAGGAGATCGCCGAGCACGTGCAGCATGGCACCGCGGACGTTGATGTGATCCGAGCCTGTGTGCAGCAGACGGTAGGCGACGAGGTTGACCGCGGCGCCGATGCAGCCCACCACGATCATGGGCACGGGCAGCACCTCCTGCGGCGTGCGGATCCTGGCCATGGCCTCGAATGCGATGAACCCCACGATCACGATCATGGCGAGACCGTTGATGGCGCCGGCGAGCACCTCGAAGCGGGCGTAGCCGAAGCTGCGCGCCGAATCGGCGCGGCGCCGGGCCATATGGAACCCGAGCCAGGCCAGCGCCAGCGCAGCGCTGTCCGTGAGCGTGTGGGCAGCATCTGCGAGCAGCGCGAGCGAGCCTGAGATCAGGGCGCCGAACAGCTCCACCACCATGAAGCTGAAGATCAGCAGCAGTGTCCAGCCCAGGGCCCTCTGCCCGCTGCGGGACGCGTCATGATGGGTGTGCGCATGGGCCATGCCGGCAGCATAGCCCGGGCCCGGGCGCTGGGGGAGTCGCGGACACGCCGTCAGGTGAACAGGCTGGTCTGTTCGGGTTCAGCCAGGCGTGGCGGGCCTGCAGGTGGTTCTCCGAGCAGGCACCCGGCGGCAGCCGCGCCGGAGAGCAGGGCGCCTTCCAGATCGCCTTGCAGCGACAGCCAGTCGCCACAGAGAAACAGGCCGCTGCCGGGAAGGCTGAAATGGTCTGGTACCGGCACGGCGGCGCGAGCATAGCGCCAGCGGTGACAGTGGAGTTCGGATGCGACCACGCGGCGTCCGAGCAGACTGCCGACGGCAGGAGCCAGCCGTTCGGCAACCGCGTCGGGCATCAGTTCGAGGTGTTCGCGGCTGAAGGTCGGCGTCGCGTGGAAGGTGAAACAGCCGGCATCGGGTCGGCCAGGTTTCGACGCTTCCCGACAGGCCAGGGCCAGGGGTTCCGCCCCGGGCTCGAGTAGATCGAATCCGGGGTCGAAACCTGCTTCGGTGCTGAGCATGGCGGTCCAGCAGGGAATCATGGTCACGGCCTCGAGGGCTGTGGCCACGGCGGTCAGTTCGGTCTGAGCGGTGCTGGCCAGCAGACGCGCCGCCTGCATTGGCGGCAGATTGAGCAGCAAGGCCTCGAAGGGCCCGGCGATGACCTTTCCGTTCTGCTGCAGGCACCAGCCGTCGCTGCGTCGTTCGAGGGCCTGGACTTCGCATTGCAGTCGCAGGGTCAGATCCGCTGCCAGATGGCGCGCCAGCGCGTTGGCGTCCGGTACCGGCACCCAGCGGCGACCTCCTTCGCGCGGATGCCAGTCTGCGACGAGTCCGGTTTCCGCCCAGGCTTCCAGGTGTGGCGCGAGCGTCGGATGGCTGCTGTCGAAGCCGGGTGCGCCGTGATCGAAGGCCTTCCCGGGTGTCGTCCGGGAGCTGCGGATCGCCAGCCTGCCACCCGGTCGCCGCCCCTTGTCGAAGACGGCAACGTCGAGACCATGGTCGAGGAGCGTCCGCGCAGCAAAGAGGCCACCGCAGCCGGCACCGACGACGGCTACGCGTGGCGCTCGCTCGAGTGCCGGTCGCTGCGTGCGCTGCGCGTAAGCCAGGACGTCCAGACGACGTGCATGCTGTGCCGTGGCGCGCCCGCGAATGCGGCCGAGGACGGGTTGCGCCGGCGCGAAGGGGCGGTCGAACAGCCCGAGGCACCAGAGGATTCCGGCGTAGGAATTGGGATCCCGGCCGTCGAGGGCATAGCGGTGATTGAGGTCGATGAGGCGCGCCAGAGCGGTGGCCGGGTCGCTGGTCCACTGCGGAACCATCTTGCCCCAGGTCATGCGGACGTTGTTGTGCAGCTCGCCGTGGATCAGCAGCGAGTGCTGGGCTGCGTCCCACAGTTGATCACCGGTGCGGCCGCGGGCGAGGGTCTCCCAGTCGTAACGGACGCGGCGCGGGTCCCCGGCATGGCTCTCGAGCTCGGCGCGGGCCCACTCCGGCAGGATGGCCAGATCGTCATGCTCCGGGTGATGGAAGCAGAACGCCCAGGACAGCTCCCGCCAGACCAGCAGTTCGTCGAGGAACTTAGCCGCACCGTCGCCGCCTTGGGCGAAGGCCTCGCGTGCCAGCTCGAACGGAGATACCTGGCCGTAATGGAGGTAGGCCGACATGCGACTGACGCTGTCACGCAACGGGTCGTTCCGGCGGCGGTGATAGCTCGCAAGGCCTGTCTCCCGGAACGCGCGCCAGCGCTCCCGACCCGCGCGTGCGCCGCCTGGGGTGTGCGGCACCGGTGCCACCGTATGGTCGATGTCGCAGGTCCGGATGAGGGCAGCGAGGTCCGCTGAAGCCAGACTCAGTGGCGACATCGGCAGTTCGGGCAAGGTGCCGGGGTGCGCCGGAAGCGGCTCTGGCATGGGCTCGCGCAGCGCGGCCGAGCGTCGCTTTGCGGTGGCGTCGCGAAAGCGGAAGGCGCGATCGCAGACTGCGGCGGCCACCGTCGGCATGGGGACCAGACAGCTCGCGTCCACTGCCATGACCGCGCAGCCGGCACGTTGTGCGAGCGTCGACGTCCACTTCATCAGCGGTCGCCAGGGATAGATTTCGGTGACCACCGCGGCGCTGCTGGCAGCGAGCGTCAGCAGATGATCACCGCGGTGGCCTGGGCGTTCGAGGTGGAATGCGTAACCAATGCCGCGCCGGGCCAGCGCATCGGCCACGTCCCTGGCGCCTTCGAGGATGAAGCGATGATGACGGTCGCTGGCGTACGGGTAGCGTTCCGACAGACCCTGGTAGACCAGCAGCGGGCGGTCCACTGCGTGTGCCAGGGACAGCGCTGCTTCCAGGGCTGGATTGTCATGACCTCGCATGGCGATGCGCATCCAGTAGAGCAGCATGGGCCGGTCGGCGGCGCATGGCTGATCGTTGAGCGGGATGGTGCGCTCGGCAAGCCAGGGCGGGAGCAGGGACGCAGGATCGGACACTGGGATCGTTCCTCGCGATCGACGTGCCCGTGGCGACGCAGCATAGCAGCGCGGGCCGCCAGGGGTGCAGGCGTTCCGGGCGCGACGCCCGGAGTACGACGTCAGGGCGCGCCGTCTCGAAAGGCGGCGAGACGTCCCCTCCGGTCGGCGAGTTCAGCCTCGGCTGCGGTGACATCGAAGCGCCCTGTGCTGCGTTGCACCGCCAGATGGTCGAGCAGGAAGTCGAACACCGCATTGGCCGCCTCGAGTTCAGCAGCCAGCGCCGCAGTCTGGGCATCGAGAAGATCGATGATGGTGAGCACACCCTGTTCGTAGGCTTCCTGAACCAACTCCAGATTGGCGCTGCCGGCCCGGGCCGCAGCCTCGGCATGGGCGATGCTTTCGAAGCTCGCTTCCGCCTGATGGGCGCGGGCAAGAACCTCCACCCTGAGGCGCTGCATCAGGTCGTCCTGCCGCAGCAGCAGCGCATCGAGTCGGCCCCTGTCCTCCACGGCGCGCGCGCGGCGCAGGCCACCCTGGTACAGCGGCAGGTTCGCGCGCAGCGCCACGGTCCATTCCAGGTCGTCGGTGCGCCCACCGATGCGGGTGCGGCCTTCACTCGGAAGGTCGGGAAAGAGATCGGCGAAGTCGATGTCGAGTTCCTCGGTGCCGCGGCCATGCCGGGACAGTTCATGATCGAGCAGCGCGCTTGCGGTCAGCGTCGGCCGGGTGAAGCTGCGCTCGGTGCTCAACAGGGCGCGGCGGCGGGCGCTGATCTCCTCCCGCAGCCTGGCCACCACCGGTGCGTGCTTGACGGCCTCCTCCACGTAGAATGCCCGCAACTGGCGGCGCCCGGAGGCGTCCTCCAGCATGGCCAGCACGGTTTCGTCGGCGATCAGAAAGTAGGGGTCGCTCGGAGTCGGATCCACGGTCCGGTAACGGTCCTCGAGGGGCCGATTCATGACCCGATTCAGTTCGAGTCGGGCGGTTTCGACCCGAGCCTGGGCGGCCGCGCTCGCGCTCCGGGATCGGGCCAGGGCCGTGTCCCAGCGCAGCACCTCGGATCGGTTGGCGGCGCCGAGGTCGAGCCGCGCGTTCGCCCGTTCGAGGTTGGATCGGTTGAGCTCGACTTCCTGGGCGCGGATCCTGGCCAGCGCCTCGGTTCTGAGCAGCTCCAGATACGCGGAGCCTGCGGCCAGAATCACGTCCAGAACGCGTTCCTCCTGGCGCGCTTCCCGCGCCGCCTGCAGGGTGCGTTCGATCTCCAGCCGGGCTAGACGCTCCTCGGAATAGATCACCTGATCGATGCGCAGGGCGCCGCTGGTCCGTGTTTCGGGCTGGCGGCCGAGACTGGCTTCCGCACGCGACGAATCGATGCGGCGGGCTTCGAGGCCGGCCTCCACCTGCGGCAGCAGCTGACTCCTGGCCTGCCGGGCCCGCTGCGCGTCCGCTCGCAGCTCCTCGAGCTCGGCGCGCAGGTCGAGGTTGCCGTCCACGGCCATGCCGATGCTATCGAGCAACGTCAGGCGTGGCGGGGACGACTGCAGGTGACTGCTTTCGTTCGCAGCAGGCGCCGCGCCGGTAAGCAGAAGCAGGCTGGCCAGCAGCGCAATGGCGATCCTCGGCACTTCGATCATGCTCTCCCTCCCGTGGTCAGTGCCCGCGTCATCCTATCGCTTTCGCGAGCGCTACGATTGATCATGGCGCCATGCTGTCGGCGTCAGGGGCATGTGGCGGGAGGTGAGGGTGGACGGTGAGCGGGTGACGCGGCTGGCGCAGGCGCTCAAGGCCGCTGAAGCGCCGGTGCGCATTCTGCGCGGACTGGAGTGGCCGGCGAGCGCACGGGATTCGTTCCTGCGGCAGCGCGGGGAACGGCTGCCGGACATTCAGTATGCGTCCTTCGATCCGGGACCCACCTTGAGCCGCCTCGATGGAATCCGGGCGGAGCTGCAGCCGGAGGGCGATCCGGTGGATGCCTGGCTGGGCCGCATTGCCGATCGGGTCGCGAGTGGCGCGCGCCTGCTGGCGAGCCGCGGGACGCCCGAGTTTCTGACGCATTCCAGGGCGCTGTTCGGGGCGCCCCGGGATCCGCTGCCTGACGAGGAAAGCACCTGTCTCGAGCTGGCGCAGGTGTTCCACCGGACCATTGCTTCGTTGAGCCGCCTCGATCTCGGCGCGCCGCCGCCTGCCTGCCACCTGGCCGGCTGGGTGGCAGAACAGATGCGCGCCGCGCTGGACGAGCGGCTCGGTGCAGACGCCCCGGTGGTGGAGGTGGTGGATCACCTGTCCGCCAATGCTCTGGCAGGACCGCGCCGAATTCGCCTGCGCCGGACCGCATCCTTCACGGACCGGGATTTCACGCAGCTGCTGCATCATGAAGCCTGGGTCCATGTGATCACCGGCCTGAACGGGCGGTATCAGGACCGGCTGCCGATCCTCGCTGCCAGCCATCCTGGAACGACCCGGACCCAGGAAGGCCTGGCGGTGTTCGCGGAGATGATCAGCGGCAGTATCGACCTGGATCGGGTGCGACGGCTCGCCGACCGTGTGGTGGCGGTGCAGATGGCGGTGGACGGTGCGGACTTCATTGAGGTCCATCGCTTCTTTGTGGAGCGGGGCGCAGGGCCCGAGCAGGCATTCGAGAACGCGCGGCGGGTGTTTCGTGGTGGCGTACTGACTGGAGGCGCGCCGTTCACCAAAGACATCGTCTATCTGGACGGGCTGCTCAGAGTGCAGACGTTCCTGAGCCATGTCGTGGCCAGCGGACGGTCCGACTGTCTGCGCCTATTGTTTGCCGGAAAGCTCGATATCGAGGATGTTCCGGCCCTTGCCATCCTCACGCGCGCTGGTCTGTGCCGGTTGCCGCGTCACCTGCCGCCCTGGGCCGAGGATCTGCGCTATCTGATCGGATACCTTGCCTGGTCGAGTTTTCTGGGCAGCGTGGATATGGAGAGAGTGGGCGCTCACTATGACGTTCTGTTGGCCGCCGCCCCGCGTCTCGATGGGACGGAGGATTCAGCCTGACGGTTGCGCCCGGCGGCGGTGCGCGCCTTGTGCCCAGTCCCCTCCGTCAGTTGCCCGGTCTCGAGAAAGTCTGCGAGCCGCTCCTCGAACGACTCGAACGCTTCCTGGCTCATGGCCCGGTAGCGACGCGAGCGCGGCTGGGTGCGCCAGCAGCGCACGGTCTCCTCGCTGGTTTCGGCGATGGCCGCCGCGGTGCGGATGGCGATTCCGTAATGGTTGAGCAGGAGTCGAAAACGGTAGTTGTAGTTGGCCACCGGCGTGCGCGGCGGTTCGCCGCGGGCCTCGCGGAAGATCTCTGCTGCGATCGCCCGCAGTTCTCCAAGATCCCGCTCCGTGAGCACCGTCTCAGGCGCATCGGGTACGGACTCGATGAAGTTGTCGCCCGCGTGAAGTTCCAGAAAGCGGATGTAGTTCTTCAACAGTTCGCGGTAACCCATCGTGGCGACACCCTGCTGCGGTTCAGCCGTGAACGCCGCACGCTAGCGGGTGAATGTGACCTGTGGGTTACCGGATTGTGACGGTCACGTCTGACCGGGGAAGTTTGCGAGCCCGGCCTCAGGTATCGAACGGTGGCCGCATGCAGTACCATGCAGGGTTTCGAGATCAATTTTTCCGCGTGAGGGAGACACCATGGCTAGCCGAGACGTCGTTATCGTCGACAACGTGCGCACTGGAATGGCGAAAGCATTCCGGGGCAGCTTCAACATGACTCGTTCCGACGACATGCTGGCGCATTGCATGAACGCGTTGCTGGACCGCAACCCGAAGGTCGAGCCGGAATCGGTCGAGGACGTGGTCGTCGGCGCTGCCAACCATGAGGGTGAGCAGGGTGGCAATCTCGCGCGCCTCGCCGTAGTGCTCTCGAGGCTGCCGATTACCACGGCGGGTCAGACCATCAACCGGTTCTGTTCATCGGGATTGCAGTCCATCGCCATCGCTGCCAACCAGATCGCCAGCGGCCAGACCGAAGTCGCCATGGCCGGCGGCGTCGACTCCATCTCCATGGGCGCTCGCCAGCAGAACTCGAAATCGCAGAAGAACCCCATTCTCGAAGAGCAGAAGCCCGAGATCTTCATGGCCATGGGTAACACCGCGGAAGTCGTCGCGCGCCGCTATCAGGTCACCCGCGAGAAGCAGGACGAGTACGCGCTCGAAAGCCAGAAGCGCTACGCGAATGCTCAGCAGAAAGGCTGGGTGGCCGAAGAGATCGTGCCCATGACCGTGAAGATGAAAAAAGTCGACAAGGAATCCGGTGAGGAGAGTATTCACGAGGTCACTGTGGACCGGGACGAGTGCAACCGTCCGGACACGACCCTCGAAGGACTCGCCAAGCTGAAGCCTGCGTTCGAGGAGAACGGTACCGTGACGGCGGGCAATGCCAGCCAGCTGTCCGATGGTGCGTCCATGACGCTGCTGATGACCGCGGAACGCGCCGAAAAGCTCGGCTTGCAACCGCTCGGAATTTTCCGGGGCTTCACGGTGGCCGGCTGCGAGCCCGATGAGATGGGTATCGGCCCCGTGTTCGCCATCCCGCGTCTGCTCGAGCGGGCGGGCTTGAGCATCGACGACATCGATCTCTGGGAGCTCAACGAGGCGTTCGCATCCCAGTGCCTGTACTCCCGGGATGCACTGCACATCGATCCTGCGAAGTACAACGTCAACGGTGGCTCCATCGCAATCGGTCACCCGTTCGGCATGACCGGGTCCCGTCTCACGGGTCTGGTGCTGCGCGAGCTGGCGCGGCGCAAGCAGCGCTATGGGGTGGTCACCATGTGCATCGGTGGCGGGCAGGGCGCGGCGGGCCTGTTTGAGCGCGCCTGAGGCGCGGCAACAGCCAGTTGCAACGCCTGATGCGCGGTTTTAAGCTCGCGAGGTTCGGTACCTCGGCCCGGCATGCGTGCCGGAATGACTCGCAAGGTGCAAGGACATCAATGGCTTACGTCCGCGCGTTCTACCTCCGGGCCTGCGCTGTCATAGGGTCACTCTGCTTCGTCCTCGCGCCTTCTGCGATGGCCGAAGCAGTTGACTATGCGCAGGTGTCAGACCTCGAGCTTGAACAGCATGTCGCCCAGTGGGACGACCTCTCCGTGGACGAACGTCGGGCACTGCTCACCGAGGTCCATCGGCGCATGGTGCGTGCTGGCAAGCGGCCGGTGCTGCGGATCCAGGGCGAGCGGCGCTTTGGCTACCGGGTGGAACAACCGGATGGCAGCGTGGTCGAGATCGAGGGCCGGGAAGGTTTTGTCCATTACCAGACGGTGAATCCGGAGAAGCCTTTCGGGGTCGGGTTCGAACGTCGATCCGGCGATGATCTTCCGGCAGATCTGCTCGAGGCCCTGAGTCGGGATCCTGCCGGGATGGGGCTGGAGCTGCGCGACAGTCCGGTTCCCGCAGCCGGGGGAGCACCCGTGTATCAACTGCCGGTGCGGGAAATCCAGGTTCCGGAACGGCCACCTCAGTGATTCAGCCATGAGCACCCCCGATCTGCTGGTGGTCGACGATGATGCCGAGCTGCGTGAGCTGACCGAGGTCTATCTCACGCAGCAGGGCTTTCGCGTCCGTACCGTAGCCGACGCGGCCGAAATGGATGCGGCACTCGCGGAACGTCTCCCCGACCTCCTCGTGCTCGACCTGATGCTGCCGGGTGAGGATGGGCTGTCCATTGCCAAGCGCCTGAAGCAGGACGGCCGTCTGCCCATCATCATCCTTTCAGCCCAAGGTGACGACGTGGATCGCATCGTCGGTCTGGAGGTGGGTGCGGACGATTATCTGGCGAAACCTTTCAATCCCCGGGAACTGCTGGCGCGCATCCGCGCGGTGTTGCGTCGTGCCAATCGGGATTTCGAGGGCTCGAGCCAGCGGTCACTGCGGCAGTTCGGTTCTTTCACACTCGATCTTGATGCCCACAAGCTCACCCGCGACGGGGAGGAGGTGGCGCTGACCTCCGGAGAATTCGACCTGCTCGCCGTACTCTCTGCGCACCCCAACAAGGTGCTCGACCGGGATCGGATCCTCGACCTGCTGACCGGCGCCGAGCGGTCCCCCTTCGATCGCAGCATCGACGTTCGCGTCACGCGCCTGCGCAGCAAGATCGAGCAGGATCCATCGCGGCCCGTGTACATACGCACGGTCTGGGGGAAAGGCTACATGTTCTGTCCCGACACCGGGGACTGAACCGTTGCGGCCGGCTTCGCTGCTGCTGCGCACCAGCCTCACGCTCGGTGTCAGCGCCCTCGCCATCGCCCTGGTCTCCATCGCAGCTCTGGACCGTTTCGTCACCACGCCGCTGGCAGAGCAGTCAGCCGACGACGAGGCGGCGCTGCTGGTGTTGTCGGCGCAGACCTGGGTCGAGCTGCCGCCGCAGGCCCGGCCCTACTTCGAGTTGGAGCTGTTCGAGAGCCACGGCCTGGTGATTTCGCCGGAGGTCCGCGCGCTGACGGAACTCGGCTCCGACGTGCCCTGGATGGACCTGCTCGGTGCTCAGCTCGAGGCACGCCTCGGTCAGCCGGTGCAACTGCTCGAGGGGGACGATCTGGTCTGGGCCGAGGTCCCTATGGGTGGGTTCCTGCTGCAGATCGGCTTCTCGCCGGACCGGCGTGACACCGAACCTCTGTCGGTGGCGCTGGTCATCTTCGGGGCCGGGGCCGCCATCGTTCTCGCGGCTTCTCTGCTCATCGTGCAGCGGATCACGCGGCCGCTGGATGCGGTGGCATCTTCGGCGCGCAGGTTTCGCGGCGGTGCCAAGCTCGAGCCGCTACCTGAGACCGGCCCATCAGAACTGGTGACCCTGGCGCGGAGCTTCAACACCATGGTGCAGGAGATCTCCGAGCTGATTTCCAATCGGACCACGCTGCTCGCCGGGATCTCCCATGACCTGCGCACGCCGCTGGCCCGCATGCGTCTGGCACTGGAACTGCTGCCTGAGAACACGGATCCGAATCTTGTGGCGCGTTTCGAGCGCAACCTGCAGGAGATGGACGCCCTCCTGTCTGTGTCTCTGCAGTTCGCCCGCGGGCTCTCCGGTGAAGACGTGGCCGATGTCGCGCTGCGACCGTTCATCGAGAAGCTGCTCTGCGATCAGGATTCCGGGCGTGTGGGGCTGGAATGGTGCGCGCCTTCAGACCTGCGTCTGCGCGTCGACGAGGGTGCGCTGGGCCGGGTGCTGACCAATCTGCTCAGCAACGCGGCTCAGTACGCCGGCGGTCAGGTGGAACTGCGGGTGCAGCAGGTGCCTGGGCGCGTGCAAATCGAAGTGCTCGACCGCGGGCCCGGGATTCCGGAGGCTGAACGGGTCCGGATCTTTCAACCCTTCTATCGTCTGGAGCGATCACGCAACCAGCGCACGGGCGGCAGCGGGCTCGGCCTGGCCATCGTCAAGCAGCTCTGCGAGGCGCAAGGCTGGGAGATTTGTGTCGAGGACAGAGAGGGTGGCGGCGCAGTGTTCAGACTGCTGCTGCCGGATGCGGCATGAATCGCTGTCGGCAACGGAAGTCCGGATTGCGCAACATACCGTTACAAAACTTGTGGTGGGCGAAATTGGCCTGAAACTCTGCGGGACCACACTTGTCGCTGCAGTCTGGAAGGCGGTGCATGGCGACCGGCACAGTTTTTCGGCTGCTCCCCTGGACTGAAGTGCTTGTGAATCCCCTTGAGGCCTTGAGCCCATAAGGTCTGAAAACCCGCTGCGGCGAAGCCGCAGCGGGTTTTTTTTCGGCTATTGGGATTCGCTCTGAAAGAGGTGCACGTCCCGCTGGGGAAACGGAATCGTGATGTCGCTGGCATCGAATGCCTGCTTGACGCGCTCATTCATGTCCCAGAAGACGGGCCAGAGTTCCGGCGCCTTCACCCAGGCCCGCACCATGAAGTTCACCGAACTGTCATCGAACTCACTCAGGACCACCGTGGGTGCAGGCTCCGGCAGGAGGCGATCTTCCTTGCCGAGCTGTTCCATCAGAACTTCCTTCACCTTGCGGATGTCGTCGTCGTAGCTCACTCCGAACGTCCACTCGACACGGCGATTGTCCTCCCGCGACATGTTGACGATCTTGTCGTTCGACAGGGCACCGTTGGGAACAATGACGGTCCGGTTGTCGAAGGTTTTCAGTATGGTGTGGAAGATCTGGATCTCGCGTACCGTGCCGAGGAAGCCCTGTGCCTCGATGACCTCACCGACCCGGAAGGGACGGAACATCAGGATCAGCACGCCGCCGGCGAAGTTGCCGAGACTGCCCTGCAGTGCGAGACCGATGGCCAGTCCGGCTGCTGCCAGAACAGCGATGAAGGAGGTGGTCTCGATGCCGATCATGGACGCCACGGAAATCAGCAGCAGCGCCTTCAGTCCGATGTTCGCCAGGTTGCGCACGAAGCCGGCGAGAGTGGCTTCGACGTTGCGCGCCTCCATGGCGCGCGCCGTGAACGCAACGAACCTGTTCACCAGCCACAGGCCGATGATCAGGGTGATGATGGCCAGCAGGAGGTTCGGACCGTAGGTGAGTCCAAGCTCGATCGCAGTGTCTGCAAGCTCTGCAGTGTTGTCGGTAATAAGTGAGAGATCCGTTTCCATGGTTCCCCAATCCTCTACACGTGAATGGATATGACACCCCGTCGCAACGATAAACAGTCCTGCGGCGCGTCCACAAGCTGATTCTGACGTCGGCATCCCGGGTATACTGCGGGTCGCGACCTCCCGTCGCAGCGCATGAACGAGGGTCCAACGAAGCGACCCATGACAGTCGTTGGCAGGGATCGGATTTTGATGGGCAAGTCTGCAGTCGTGCTGTTGATCGCGCTGGTATCAGCGTGCCTGGCTGATAATGCGGTGGCTGAGTCCGTGCCGTCGGGTGAGTTCTCTCTCATCCCGGGTCTGGTCGTGTTCGGCAAGGACCGCGGACGTGACATCAACGGTGTGGCCGCCGCCAGCCTCGGCATCGGCCGCACGCTCACCGACCGCATCGACGTGTCGCTGCACGCGGCCTATGGCGAGACCAGCGCGCGTGGGCAGGGCGGTCCGGATGTGGATGTGACGAGCCTGCGTGTCGACACGCGCTATCGACTGGCCGAGAGCGCCATCGAAACGTTTCTGGTGGGCGGTCTGCATCACGACCGCTTCAGGTTCGCGGGAACGTCCAACGACAACGGTACGGCCCTGAGCCTCGGCGCCGGTGTGCAGCGGGCGATCAGCGACCGCATCAGCGTTGCATTCGATGCCCGCGGCCTGTTCGATTTCGACGAGTCCAGGTTCCAGCCGGTCGCGACCCTCGGGCTGCGCTATGTCTTGAATCCGCGTGTCCCGGCGGCGCCCCCCGCGCCGGAAGCAGCGACTCCCCCGGCAGCGGCCCAGCCTTCCCCGCCGCCGGAAGCCGAGCCCCCGCCCGCGGACATGCCAGCCGATGAGGTGCCACGTCTCGAGCTGGTGTTCGAATTCGATTTCGATTCGACGACGCTGCGCCGGGCGCATCGGGGGGATCTCGAACGTATAGTCCGCTTCATGCGTCGCCATCCTGCTGCCACTGCTCAGCTCGAGGGTCACACGGACGATCGGGGACCCCGGGCCTACAACCAGAAGCTGTCGGAAGATCGTGCCCGTGCGGTACGCGACCAACTCGTCGCTGCTGGTATCGACGGCTCGCGTATCACTGCCGTGGGCCGTGGTGAGCAGCAGCCGTTGGCGAGCAATGAGACCGAAGCCGGCCGGCAACGTAATCGTCGTGTGGTGGCGATCACGGTGGGCTCATCGAACGAGGAGTGATCATGTTGCGTTGGTTGGGAATTCTGATTGGAGCGATCGTCGTCCTGGCGGTCGTCGCGATCGTCGTGGTGACCCAGCGCCTCGACGGCTGGGTCAAGAACGGGATCGAGACCTATGGACCGCATTACACAGGCGTCGCCGTCACGGTAGACAATGTCAGTCTGTCGCTGCTGTCCGGACGCGGTGAGGTTCGCGGCCTTCGGGTCGCGAACCCGGAAGGCTACGACGGTGACTACGCCATGCAGGTTGGCAGGATCGAAATCGCGTTGCGGCCGCTTGGGGTCCTGGACGACCCGGTGATCATCGACGTCATCGATATCGAGGGTGCCGAGGTGCATGCGCAGAGCCGTGATCTCAGGGACACCAATCTGCAGGTGATCATGCGCAACGTGCGTGCCGCCACGCCGCCGCCCGCCGAGGACGAGGAAGCAGCAGGCCCACAGCTCATCATCGAGCGCTTCGCGCTCACCGATACCGAGGCCAGCGTGACCGCGGCACGCCTGGGAGCGGTGAGCGTGCGGGTGCCGGATATCGAGCTGACCGAGATCGGTCGCCGCTCCAACGGCGCCAGCATCGGACAGGTGCTGCAGCAGGTGCTGGAACCGCTGATTGCCGCGGTGCTCACCAGCATGGCTGAGGGGCGAGTGCGGGAACAGCTCGAGGAACGTGGCCTGGAACTGCGTGGCCGTGCCGAGGAAGAAGCTGAACGCCTGCGGGATCGCCTGCGGGACATTTCGCCCTTCTGATGGAATCGTATCGGAGACGAGGATGACGGAAACCGGGTATCAGGAACTGGCCTACGAGGTGCAGGGTCCCATGGCCCTGATCACCATCAACCGGCCGCACAAGCGTAACGCCATCTCCCTCGATACGCTGGAGGAGCTGCATGCGGCCGTGGCTGCTGCAGCCGATGACCCTGAGGTGCGGGTGATCACCATCACCGGTGCCGGTGACAAGGCCTTCGCGTCCGGTTCGGATCTCGGCGAGGTCGAACACCGCGACCTGAAAAAAGCGTTGGAGCCCATCGTTCAGGGCCTCGCGGCGCGGCTCGAACGCACGCCCAAGCCGACCATTGCCGCCATCAACGGCATCTGCTTCGGCGGCGGGCTCGAAGTGGCGCTCGGCTGTGATCTGCGCGTCGCCAGTGCCAACGCCAGCTTCGCAACGCCGGAGGGCAGGCTCGGCATCATTCCCGGTGGCGGCGCCACGCAGCGGTTGCCACGTATCGTAGGCCGGGGTTGGGGCCTACACATGCTGCTCATGGGCGAACCCATCGACGCCGAACACGCTTTGCGCATCGGTCTCGTCACGAGGGTAGTGGCGCCGGAGGAACTGCTCGCGGAAGTCCGGCGCATGGCGGACCATCTCGCAGGCTTTGCGCCGTTCGTGCCTCAGTTCATGAAAGCCATGGTGCACTCCGGCATGGACGGGAGCCTTGCATCGGGTCTTGCGCTGGAGAAGTTCGCCCAGGGTGCGCTGTGCGAGACGGAAGACAAGAAGGAAGGGCTGCGGGCGTTTCTCGAGAAGCGACCGCCGCGCTGGCAGGGACGCTGAGCGAGGCAGCGGAATCCGGGTCGAGTTGCCCGCCGCACAACGGATGCGGATACTGCAGTGACTGCAAGCAGTTGAGGGGGAGCCCATGGCCGTCGACAGATTTCCCATCGAAGCCAGCCACATCATGATGTTCGCGCGCTCGGTAGGCGACGCGAACCCGATCTACCACGACGCCGAGTACGCAGCGAAGACGGAGCCCGGTGCGATCATCGCTCCGCCCACGTTCATGCAGGCTTCTGCACAATTCGACCCTGAGTACTCCCTGCGCCCGAAGATCGGCCAGCCCTGGTTCGGGTCCGGCAAGGAACCCACCGGGGTCAAGAAGGGCAGCACGGGCGGTGGCGGCGGCAACCAAGGCACGCTGCACGCGGAGCAGCACTTCGAGTACCACCGTCATCCCAAGGTGGGTGACGTGCTGACGACCACGGTGAAGCCGGGCAAGACCTGGGAGAAGGAAGGGCGGCGCGGCGGCAAGCTGATCTTCTCCGAGACCATCACCGAGTATCGGGATCAGCAGGGTGAACTCGTGGTCACGGCTCGCGGCGTAGGTGTGCGCACCGAACGCCCGGCCACTCAGTGAGGAGAGGGCGCATGGCGCTGAAAGCAAGTGAACTCGAGGTCGGCATGACCCACTCTGCGACCCTGGTCGAGGATCTCAAGCGGACCCAGCTGGTCCAGTACGCAGGTGCTTCCGGCGACTACAACCCGCTGCATACGGACGATCTTTACACCCGGGAAGTGGCCGGTTATCCCAGCGTTTTTGCCCACGGCATGCTGACCATGGGCATGACGGGCGCCATGCTCACCGACTACGTGGGGGATGGTCGGCTGACGAAGTTCGGGGTCCGTTTCACCGCTCAGGTGTGGCCCGGCGATGACCTGAAGGCCACGGCCACAGTCCAGGCATTGCGCGAGGAAAACGGCGTCAAGCTCGTCGACTTCACGGTTTCCACCCGCAATCAGGACGATGTCGAGGTGCTCTCGGGCTCAGCCACCGCCCGCGTCGATCCCTGACGTCAGGACGCGGTGCCCGACGCCACAGTGTTGGCCAGATCGTGGATCTCGCTGCGCAGCTCCACGAGGCGTTCATTGAGCGCCCGGTGTCGATGGGGTGCACTGACGGCGAGCTCCGGAGCGACTTCAAGGTCGCTGAAGGAGTCCTGGCCACCGTAGGCGGCCAGGACTTGAGACACGCCCGCGAGCTTGTTGTCGTCGATTCGGTCCAGAGCGCGCTGCATCCAGCGTACCCAGTAGGGCTCTCCTGCCCTGTCCAGCAGTATGATCAGTTCTTCGACCCGCGCCGCCAGGGCATCCATCGGCGTGAGTGCGTCGGTCATGGCGGACTCCTGCTCAGACGATTCGGTTCGCAAGCGGCTCGCCGCGGGCGAGGCGGTGGCAGTTGTCTGCTGCGGCGGCGACGGAGCGCGCCAGGGTTTCCTGGGTGAGCCACGCAACGTGGGGTGAGAGCACCACGTTGTCGCAGTGTCGCAGGGCATGGTCGTCGGGCAGGGGCTCCGTCTCGAACACGTCCAGGCCGGCGCCGCCGAGATGGTCCCTCAGTGCCGCGAGCAACGCGTCCGTGTCGACGAGCCCGCCACGCGACGTGTTGATCAGAATCGCGCCGGGACGCATGCGGCGCAGCCGGCTCGCATTCAGGAGGTGATGCGTCTCCGGTTCCAGCGGCAGGTGGAGCGAGATGATGTCGCAGCTCGCAAGCAGCGCCTGAAGCGTCATCCTCTCACCGACTGCAGCGCGGGGCTCACTGCGGTTGCAGTAGGCGACCCGGGCGCCCATGGCTTCGAGGATGGGTGCAAGCAGTTGCGGTACGGCGCCGTAGCCGATCAGCCCCACGCTGCGGCCTGCAATCTCTCCGAGGCTGTCCTCGAGGACGGGAGGCCGATCCCATCCGAGGCCGTTGCGCGTGAGGCTGTCGAACGTGATCAGCTTGCGCAGCACGGCGAGCATCAGACTCAGGGTGTGTTCGGCCACCGCGCGACTGTTGCTGCCGGGCAGATTGCACACGGCAATTCCTCGGTCCCGCGCTGCGTCCAGATCGATGGTGTTCACGCCGACACCGATCTTCTGGATCAGTCGCAGTTGCCCAGCGGCGGCCAGGACTTCCGCATCGATGGGCCTCAGGCAGTGCCAGATCACTTCGGTCCGAGGCAGCAGGTCGAAGAATCGGACGTCGTCCAGTTCGCTGCAGGTCTGCACCTCGATGCCCTCGTCTGTAAGACGGGCGAGGCGCGCCTGCAGCGCGGGCCCGGCAGCGTAATGATAGAGGACGCGCAAGGTCAGCGGGCGGGGCCGTCGCCGAGCAGCCAGCGGAAGGGGTGGATCTCCACGCGCTCGAACAGGCCCGCCTTCACGTAAGGATCGCTGGCATGCAGTTGCTCGATGGCACCGCGATTCTCGGCTTCGATCACGAACAGACTGCCGATCATCTGCTCGTCGTCATCGAGGAGAGGGCCTGCCATGCGGATCCCGGTCTGTCCCTTGGCCCACTCGAGGTGTGCCGGACGGTTGGTCTGACGCAGGGAACCGGCGTCACGTCGGTCCCGGCAATAGAGTACGAACAGCATGGACGCGTCCTCAGCCGGCGTGGGCCGCACGAATGGCGGCTGCAGCGGCTTCCAGGGCCGGGCGGGCCGCGGGAATGTTGCGGGCCTGGGAGAAGAAGCCGTGAATCAGTCCTGCGTAGCGCTCGCAGGTGACTGCGACGCCGGCCTCCGTCAGGCGCTCGGCATAGCTCTCGCCCTCGTCCCGTAACGGGTCGAATTCGGCAGTCATGACCAGCGCCGGCGGCAGCCCGGTGAGGTCGGATGCACGCAACGGACTTGCATCCGGCTCCAGCCGCTGGGCCGGGTCCGGGCAATACTGGCTCCAGAACCACTCCATGCCCTGGCGAGTGAGCATGTAGCCGTCGCCGTTTTCCGCGTAGGAGGGCGTATCCATGGCTGCGTCGACTACCGGATAGAGCAGCAGCTGGAGGTTGATGGCGGGACCATTCCGATCCCGGGCCAGGCGGCTGACGACCGCGGCGAGGTTGCCGCCGGCGCTGTCGCCTCCGACGCTGACCGGGCCTTCACGCCCGCCAATCTCGCCGGCGTGGGACGCGGCCCAGACCGTGGCGGCGTAGCAGTCCTCGACGGCAGCGGGATAACGGTGTTCGGGCGCCAGGCGATAATCCACGGCGACGACGATGACGTCCGCAAGCTGGCAGATCTGTCGGCAGTCGGCGTCGTGGGTTTCCAGATCGCCGATGACCCAGCCGCCGCCGTGAAAGTGCACGTGCACTGGAAACGGACCGCTGCCCTCGGGGCGGTAGATGCGGATCGGGATGGAGCCTTCCGGTCCGGGGATCTGCCGATTGTCGACGCTGCCCACGGCGATGTCGTCCCCGGGGGGCTGCATCATCCGGTACATGGCACGGCCTTCGGCAGGCGTGAGCTGGTCGATGGTCGGCCCGCCGGCTTCGGCGAGTTGATTGAGCAGGGCGGCTGTGGCGGGTTCCAGGGGCATAGCGTCTCTCCTCGTGAATGGTCCGAAGCATACGTCGTTCCCCGAGGGCTGTGCCAGGACGAGGGCCTCCCGACGGGATAGACTGGCGCATCATGGGCAGTCTGCTGACGATGCTTCAGCAGCAGTCTGTTGAATAGGAGGCATTATGACCCGGCGCCGAGTAGGCCTGTTCGTGACCTGCCTGGTGGATTTCTTCCGCCCCGAGGTGGCATTCGCCAGCATCCGGCTGTTGGAGGCTGCCGGGTGTGAGGTGGTCGTCCCGGAGCCGCAGACCTGCTGTGGTCAGCCGGCGTGGAACAGTGGTGATCGCGCCAGTGCGCGGGCGCTGGCCCTCGACGTGCTCGACGCGTTCGCGGGTATCGATGCGGTGGTGGTGCCCTCCGGATCCTGCGCCGGCATGCTCAGGCAGTTTCCGGCAGTACTTGGAGCCGAGCACCCGCGTCACGGCGAGGCGGTGACCCTCGCAGCCCGGGCATTCGAGCTCACCAGTTTCCTCGTCGACGAGCTCGGCTTCGAGCCGCCGCCGGTGGCCGCAACCGGCGATGGGGCCGTGACCTATCACGACGCCTGCTCCGGCTTGCGCGAACTCGGTGTCCGCGAACAGCCCCGTGCGCTGCTCGCCGCAGCGGGGGTCGCGGTGACGGAGATGGACACGGCGTCGGTCTGCTGCGGTTTCGGCGGGACGTTCTGCGTGAAGTACCCGGACATCTCCGGTGGCATGGTGGACGACAAACTTGCCAGCATCGAGCGCAGCGGCGCGACCACGGTGCTGGCCGGCGATCTCGGCTGCCTGCTGAATCTGGAAGGCAGGCTGCTTCGGGTCGGCCGCCCCGTCCGGGTGCTGCACGTAGCCGAAATGCTGGCACCGCCCGAGGCATCCTGATCAATTGACGTTTTCCCTGGCAGATGGAGCAGGTTGCGCATGACGCTCGAGACCAGCAGCAAGCGCTTTCCGGAACAGGTCCGGGTAGCCCGCGCGGATGTCAATCTGCAGCAGGCGTTGGGCAAACTGAAGCTCGGCCTGTCCGCCATGCGCAGCGCCGCGGTGGTCCGGCTTCCGGAGTTCGATCGCCTGCGCGACGAGGCCGCGGCGATTCGCGACCACACGCTGAACAACCTCGATCACTACCTGCTGCGTTTCGAGGCGGCCGTGAAGGAGCGAGGCGGGCACGTCCACTTCGCGCCCGACGCAGCGGCTGCCAACGCCATCATTCTCGACATCTGCCGGGCCGCCAATGCGCGCAAGGTGACCAAGGGCAAGTCCATGGTCACCGAGGAGATCGAACTCAACGAGCACCTCGCTGCTCACGGCATCACCTGCCTCGAGACCGATCTCGGCGAGTACATCGTGCAGTTGCGCAATGAGCGACCGAGCCACATCGTCGCGCCGGCCATTCACGTGGTGAAGGCTCAGGTGGCGGAAGCGTTTGCTGCCCATCACGGGGCAGCCCCGCCGGGTGGCCGCGAGGAGGCTTCGGCATTGATGGCCGAGGCGCGAACAGTGATCCGACGCCACTTTCTCGAAGCGGATGTGGGTATCACCGGCGCCAACTTCGCCATCGCCGAGACGGGGACCACGGTGATCGTCACCAATGAGGGCAATGGCGATCTGACCCAGTCACTGCCGAAGGTGCACATCGCCGTCACCGGCATCGAGAAGATCGTGCCGACGCTGGAGGATGCGAGCACGCTGATCCGGTTGCTGTCCCGTTCCGCCACCGGCCAGGAGGCGTCGGTCTACAACACGTTCTCCACCGGCCCGCGTCGCCCGGAAGATCCCGATGGGCCGGAAGCCTTCCACGTGGTGCTCGTCGACAACGGCCGCAGCCGGATGCTTGGCACCGAATTCCAGGACATGCTGCGCTGCATCCGCTGCGGGGCCTGCCTCAATCACTGCCCGGTCTACGGTCAGGTGGGTGGTCAGGCCTATGGTTCCGTCTATCCGGGACCCATGGGTGCAGTGCTGACGCCCTCCCTCGCCGGCATCGATGAAGCGGGCCACCTGCCCAATGCATCGACGTTCTGCGGGGCCTGCGAGGCGGTCTGCCCGGTGCGTATCCCGCTGCCGAAAATGATGCGCCACTGGCGGGAGCGGCAGTTCGATGCCGGTCTGGCACCGCGGGCGCAGCGCATCGGCATCGCGCTGTGGGCGTTCGCTGCGCGCCGGCCACGGTTGTACCGGCTGCTCTCAGGAACCGGCGCGCGCCTGCTGAAGCTGCTCGGCGGCCGCCGCGGTTACCTGAGCCGACTGCCCCTCGGTCGTGGCTGGACCGCCTGGCGCGATCTGCCTGCGCCCGCTGGCGAAACGTTCCACGCTGCCTGGCGCCGGCGGCGCGGCGAGGACTGATGCCGACGGTCCGACAGGCGGGCACCCTTTGCAGTAGAATCCGCACGCCGCGTAAGCGAAGCCATCGACATATGGAGACATTGCATGACTGAACCGCTCGACGAGGCGGTCAACGCCGCCCAGAAATCTGCCCTGGTGGAGACCACGCTGTTCAAGAACCGCGTCATCTCCCTGTTCGGCGAGATCGACAAGGACTCGACCCGGAGCACGGTGGGCAAGCTGCTGGCGCTGGCCCAGGAGAGCAGTGACCCGATCACCATGTACCTGAGCTCTCCCGGCGGGCACGTGGAGTCCGGTGACAGCGTCTACGACGTGATCCGCTTCATCGAGCCGAAGGTGCGCATCGTCGGCACGGGCTGGGTGGGCAGCGCGGCGTTCCTGATCTATCTGGCAGCCGAGCGGGAGAACCGTCTCGCCCTGCCCAACACCCGCTTCCTCATCCATCAGCCTGCGGGCGGCTTCGGTGGCGATGCGGCGGACATCGAGATCCATGCCCGGGAGATCATCAAGATGCGGTCGCGCATCAACAAGATCATCGCCGAGCGCACCGGGCAGTCCCTCGAGCGTATCGAGCAGGACACGGAGCGCGACTACTGGATGACGGCCGAGGAAGCCAAGGAGTACGGGGCCGTCGGCAGGATCATCAGCAGCGCCCGGGAGCTCGACTGACCCCATGAGCGACGCTGGGCGCGAGAGCGTGTTCGCGGCGGTGCGTCAGGCGCTTGGTCGCCGCGGTCCGGAAACGGAACCAGAGGTGGTGACCCGGCGCCTGGAACAGCCACAGCCGAATACGGTTCCCGTCCGCGGTCAGCTGCAGCAGCCGGAACTGACGGAGCTGTTCGTGGCCATGGCCGGTCAGGCGCAGGCCACCTTGGTGCGTCTCAAAGACCGTGAGGCCATCCCGGCAGCGGCAGCGGACTTCTGTCGTGACCACGGCCTGCCGCCCGCGGTGGTCCTGGCGCCCGCTTCGCCCCTCAATGAATGCGACTGGGCAGCTGCCGGCGTCAGCGCAGAGCGCCGTCTGGTGCAATCGGGTGATCCGGTGGCCATGGCCACTGCGGCGGCAGGAATTGCCGAGACCGGAACGCTGGCCATGCTTTCGGGGCCGGAGAATCCGGTGACCGCGAACTTCCTGCCGGACAATCACCTGGTCGTGATCGAGTCCCGGGATCTCGTGGGGACGCCGGAGGACCTTTGGGCCACGCTGCGCGAACGGGGGGTGCCACTGCCACGGACGGTCAACTGGGTCACCGGTCCGAGTCGCAGTGGCGACATCGAAATGACCATGCTGATGGGCGCCCACGGCCCCGTCAGGCTCCACATCCTGCTGATCGACGATTCCTCGCCTGGATAACGTCACACCTGCCGCTTTGAGTTGCCATGGCTGCGGGTGCTTCGTAGCATGCCGATTTTCAGTCAAGCCCATTATTATCCCCCGGGGAGAGCATTCACCATGGCCCAAGCGCCTGCCACCATCGACGCGGTCGAGACCCTGGCCGATCTTTGCCGCTTCCAGGCGCGTGAGCGTCCAGAAAAGACTGCGCTCGCGTTCGGTGATCGCAACACGTCCTACGCGGAGTTCGACGCCCTCACGAATCGGGTCGCCAACGGCCTGATGGCTGAAGGCGTTGGTCCGAAATCCCGGGTCGCGTTCCTGGACAAGAACTCGGATCGCTTCTACGAGATCGTGCTCGGTGCCGCCAAGGCCAATGCGGTATCGGTGGGCATCAACTGGCGCCTTGCGCCGCCTGAGGTGGCCTACGTAGTCAACGATTCCGGCGCCGAGGTGATGTTCGTCGGTCCGGACTTCTTTCCGCTGGTCGCGAAGATCGTTCCCGAACTCACCACCGTACGCAGGATCATCGCCATGGCGCCGGGCCACGGCGAGTGGATGGAGTACGGCGCGTGGCGCGACGCGCAGTCGCCGGAGGATCCCGAAGTCCCCTGCGACCGTGACGACATCTGCATCCAGATGTACACCTCCGGAACCACCGGTCATCCGAAGGGCGTGCAGCTGGCCAATCGGGCCTTTTTCGATCTGCGCCGGGAACCGCCGACGCCGGGCATGGAGTGGAACGAGTGGACGGACACGGACGTCAGTCTGGTGGCCATGCCCAGCTTTCACATCGGCGGTGCCGGCTGGGGGATTCAGGGTCTGATGTCGGGCGCCACCAACATCGTCCTCGATGAATTCGAGCCCGGTCACGTGCTCAAGACGATCGAGGAGCAAGGCATCACCAAGCTGTTCATGGTGCCTGCGGCCATGCGCCTGTGCCTGCACCACCCGCAGTGTGCCGAGACGGATTTCTCGAGCATCAAGTACATGCTCTATGGCGCATCGCCGATCCCACTGGACCTGCTGCGTGAGGCGATCCGCGTGTTCAAGTGCGGTTTCGTTCAGCTCTACGGCATGACCGAGACCACCGGTACGGCCACCTATCTGCCCCCGGAGGACCATGACCCGACGGGCGCCAACGAGAAGATGAAGTCGGCGGGTAAGCCCCTGCCCGGCGTCGAGATCAAGGTGGTGGATGACGACAACCAGCCGCTGCCGCCGCGCGCTGTCGGTGAGATCTGCATCAAGTCCAAAGGCAACATGAGCGGCTACTGGAACCTGCCCGACGCCACCGCCGGAACCTTGATCGACGACTTCGTGCACACCGGCGACGCGGGCTATCTCGACGAGGATGGCTACGTCTATGTCCACGACCGGGTCAAGGACATGATCGTCTCGGGTGCCGAGAACGTGTACCCGGCCGAGGTGGAGAACGCGATCTTTGGTCACCCCGCGGTGGCTGACGTGGCGGTGATTGGAATTCCGGACGAGAAGTGGGGCGAAGCGGTCAAGGCTGTGGTGGTGCTCAAGCCGGGGGCCGAAGCGAAGGCGGACGAGATCATCGGCTTCGCCCGCGAACGCATTGCCGGCTTCAAATGTCCGAAGAGTGTCGATTTCATTGCCGAACTGCCGCGCAACCCATCCGGCAAGATCCTCAAGCGCGAGCTGCGCAAGCCTTACTGGGAAGGCCGCGAGCGCATGGTCAACTGACTGATCCGGATGACCGCTGTCCGCAACGCTGACGAGGATGCACTGGCGTCCTCGTCACAGCGGCGATGGGCTACTTTTTGCCGAACGCTGCCAGCCGCTGCTCGAGGTCCGGGCCGCGCCCGGGGCTGTTGTCGCGTTCGAAGATGAGTCCGGCACGGCCGGCGTGATCCAGACCTGCGTTGACGAGCATCTTGTCGGCCCGCAACGTGAACCAGGATTGCTCGAGAAAACTCCGCGCCAGTGCCTCGGCCCGGCTCAGCAGCTCCGCGTCCGGGACGCACTCGAGGACGAGACCGAGCTCCACGGCTTCCGGTCCACTGACGATGCGGCCTGAAAACATCATCTCCTTCGCGCGCTGCACGCCGACCCGTCGTGGCAGGCGCTGGCTCATGCCCCACGTGGGCGACATGCCCCACTTGCCGTGGGTATCACTGAAGCGTGCCGACTCTGCGGCGATCAGCAGATCGCAGCCAAGGGCCAGTTCCAGTGATCCCGTGTAGCAGTGGCCGTGAATGGCGCC
Organism: Pseudomonadales bacterium; assembly: GCA_007122315.1. Lineage (GTDB taxonomy): Bacteria > Pseudomonadota > Gammaproteobacteria > Pseudomonadales > Azotimanducaceae > SLTB01. The sequence goes on from SKUB01000005.1 coordinate 28,242, forward strand.
GATCACCGGTTGCGGCAGGGCCTCCAGAGCGTCTATGGTTTCGGCCTGAAAGTGTCTCGTGGGGGCGACGTCGCCCGCCTGGATTGCCTTCAGGTCATTGCCCGCGCTGAAGGAACGTCCCGCGCCGCAGAGAATCACTGCACCGATGGCGTCGGTTCGGCCGGCGAGATCGTCGATGTGGGCGCGAAGCTCGACGAACATCGAAGGGCTCAGAGCGTTGAGCACGTCGGGTCGATTGAGGGTCAGACGGCACAAGCCGTCCTGTTCTTGGCGTGTCACCAGTTCAGCCATCGTGCATCTCTCCCATAACTCCAGTTCGGATGATAACAGTGGAACAGTCAGCGCCAACCGCCACCCATGCGGACGTGGTGATCATCGGTGCCGGCATTGCCGGTATCTGTCTCGCTGGAAGTCTCGCCCCCTCGGCTTCGGTGGTTCTGTTGGAGCGCGAAGATGCCATCGGCTACCACAGTTCGGGACGCTCGGCGGCGCTGTACATCGAGCCCTACAGCAATCGCCCCGTCTTTGCCCTGACCCGCGGCAGCCTGGACTTCCTGCTTAGACCTCCCGAGCAGTTCACCGAGGTGGCTCTGGCAACACCTCGCGGTGCGCTGACGCTGGCGCCGCCGGGGCAGGAAGATGCGCTCGATGCCTTCCTGACGCGTTGGCGACCGCTGTGTCCGGCCATCGAAGAGATCGGTCTCGACGAGGCCGCCTCCCGGCTGCCGATCCTGGTGCCGGGCTACGCACGGCGCGCGGTGTTCGACAGTGAGGTGTTCGCCCTGGATACAGACGCCATGATGCAGGGCTGGCTGCGCCAGTTGCGGCGCCACTCCGGCGAGGTCGTCACCTCTGCAGACGTGACCGCAATGGCGTACCGCTCCGGCACCTGGACCGTCACCACGACCGCTGGCGCGTTCCAGGCGCCGGTGGTCGTCAATGCGGCCGGTGCCTGGGCAGGCCGGATCGGGACGCTGGCGGGGGCCACGGCAGTACCTCTGGAACCCCGACGACGGAGCGCGGCGCTGGTGGCTGCCCCGGCGGGGTGCGCCGTCGACGAATGGCCGGTGGTGGCCGATGCTGCGCACAGCTTCTACTTCAAGCCCGAGGCCGGAGCGCTGATGTTGTCGCCCTCGGATGCCACGCCGACGGAACCGTGCGATGCGCGCCCCGAGGAAATGGACCTCGCACTTGCCGTTGCCCGTGCGGAGGAGGCGGCCCGGCTGGGCGTGAAACGCTTTGTTGCGACCTGGGCGGGTCTGCGCACGTTCGTGCCCGACGAGGTTCCGGTGCTGGGCTTCGACCCAGGCGCGCGTGGGTTCTACTGGGCGGCGGGGCAGGGCGGTACCGGGTTCCAGACCGCTCCGGCAGCGGCGCGTTGGATGGCGGCGGAGATTCAGGGGCAGGCCGCCCCGGAGGACCTTGCCGAGCTCGGACTCACGCGGGAAGCCCTGTCGCCGGAGCGTTTCTAGGTTTCGTCCGAGCCGTGTTCGGCTTCCAGGATGTCGTAATACTGACGTTCGAAAGCGGCCCCGTCGCGGGCGTCGAACAGGGGATCACCCGGGGTTGCCATGGCCTTGTCCAGTGCCGCCCATTGCTCTGCATCGAGCTGCTCGGCCAGGGCGGGAAACAGCACGTCGTCCTCCAGCGCCAAGTGCTCGATCTGCTGCGAGAGATAGCTGCTGGCGTCGTCCTCGAGCTTGCTCCTCGGTACGACCATGCCGCGCATGACCGCTTCGAGATCCTCCCGCACGCCTCGAGCCAGTCGCGGCAGTTCGCGGTGCTGCTGCGTGACCCGCTCCAGTGCTTTGGACTGTTCCGCGGTCAATCGAGCCGGGTCGAGCAGCGCGAAAGCCCGGTCTTCGGCAGGGTGGTGCCACTGATCGC
>SKUB01000030.1 GCA_007122315.1 Pseudomonadales bacterium
AAAGGGTGGCGGCGGTGCGGGGAACGGCAGTTCGATGGCCGTGGGCAGGATCGCGCGATCAATCAGGTCGCCGATGAGCCGGTCCACGGAGACCAGGTCCCGCGTGATGCAGTAGCCCCGCAGCGCGTCCGCCTGCTCGGCGTGGGCATCCGGAATGTCCATGTCGAAATCGAAGGTCAGTCCGCTCTCGCTGCGATGAACGAGAATGCGCGAGTGACCCCAGCTCAGCTCGGGATGGGCCAGGAAGAATTCCACCGCGTTCAGCGTGGTGGCCGCATGCTGCATCGCCAGTCCCAGTACGCCGTAGTGGTTGATCCCGATGCGGCTGAACGTCTCGATGGCGAAACCGACCACGCTGCCGCGATTACGCTGCAGACGAGGCAGCATGAGGCTCAGCGCCTGCAGCTCCTGGGCCAGCGAGATCGGAAACTCCGGATCCTCCAGTGCCTGGCCGGGCAGCCCGATCTGTCGGACCACGGCGACGCGGGCGTCGTCGTCGAGCCCGGCCAGCGTGAGTTGACCCATGACGCCGGTGAGGGTGCGTCGGCTCGAGGCAAGGTTGCCGCCGGCGAGGCGTTGCGGTTCCTGCGCTGCCGTCATTCCGCGTGTCTGATCAGGCTAGCCATGGCCTGAATTATCAATTCTCTGTCCCGGGGTGCAATGGTTTCCTGGACGTCCCGACCGCATTCTGCAGGCAATGCTTATTCTGAGAGGTCCCTAACTCATGAGTCAGGCCGCAGCGAAAACCGACCTTGCCCAGTCCACGCCGGAGCACTTCGATGTGCTGATCGTCGGTGCCGGCATCTCCGGCATCGGGGGTGCCTGCCATCTGCAGAGCCAGTGTCCGGAGAAGTCGTTCCTGATCCTGGAAAACCAGGACCAATTCGGCGGCACCTGGCGCACCCATACGTATCCCGGCGTCCGCTCGGACAGTGACCTTTACACGTTCGGTTATCGCTTCAAGCCCTGGACCGGCAAGCCCATCGCCACTGCCGATGCCATCCTCGAGTATATGGAGGAGGTAATCGCGGAGCATGACCTCGATTCCCGCATCCGCTATGGCCACGTGGTGCGCTCCGCCAGCTTCAGCAGCGAAGAGGCGCTGTGGACTGTGGTCGCCGAGCACAAAGGCAGCGGTGAAACGCGCACGTTCACGTGTAGTTTCCTCTGGATGTGTCAGGGTTACTACCGCCATGCCAAAGGCTACACACCCGAGTGGCCGGGCATGGATCGCTTCGAAGGTCCCATTGTGCATCCCCAGACCTGGCCCGAGGACCTCGACTACAAGGGCAAGCGCGTGCTGGTGATCGGCTCCGGCGCCACCGCGGCCACGCTGATACCGGCCATGGCCGACGACTGCGCCCACATCACCATGCTGCAGCGCTCGCCGACCTATTTCGCGCCCGGCGAGAATCGCAATGAGCTGGCCGACATGCTGCGTGAGCTCGATCTGCCGGAGGAGTGGATTCACGAGATCGTGCGCCGCAAGATCCTGTTCGACATGCAGGTGGTGACCCGGCGTTCCTTCGAGGAGCCTGAGGCGCTGAAGGCCGAACTCCTCACCGCAGCCCGTGCCTATCTCGGCCCCGACTTCGACATCGACAAGCATTTCACGCCGAGCTATCGGCCCTGGCGTCAGCGGCTGGCGTTCATTCCCGACGGTGACTTGTTCAAAGGCATCGCGTCAGGCAAGGCGTCGGTGGTGACCGACGAGATCGACACGTTCACTTCGAGGGGCGTGCGGCTGAAATCCGGTGAGGTGCTGGAAGCGGACATCATCGTTACCGCCACCGGCTTCGATCTGTGCGTCCTGGGCGATATCGAGTTTGCCGTCGACGGCGAGGACCTGGACTTTGCCCGCACAGTCACCTGGCACGGCATCCATTATTCCGGTGTGCCGAACATGGCCTGGGTGTTTGGCTACCTGCGCACCAGCTGGACCATGCGCGCCGATCTGATCGCGGATCACGTCTGCCGTCTGCTGAAGCACATGGACGCGAAGGGTGTGCAGCAGTTCGTGCCGACCCTGCGCCCGGACGAGCAGGACATGCCGCTTGGGCCCTTCGTCGACAAGGAGAACTTCAATCCGGGCTACCTGCTGCGCAGCATGCACCTGATGCCGAAGCAGGGCACGCATGCGCCGTGGACCTTCCCCCAGGATTACTACGTCGAGAAGGACGCGATTCCGGCAGCGGATCTCGAGGACGGCACCCTCGTCTACGGAACCCGCCAGCAGGCACGCCGCGCGTCCTGACCGGCGCTGGGAGAGCCCAGGCCGCCGCAGGCGGACGGGCCGAACTTTCGCGCGACGCTTCGTAGCTGGAGGCGTCCGCGATCGCTGCGTCGCCTGCAGTCTCCCATGGAACAAAACGTAAAGTGTGACACTGCATGGCGTTTGCTAGTGTCAGTGGGAGCTAACGTCGCCCGCAGGGCGGCGTTGCGATCGCGGACTGCCGCCGGGTTCGGGCGTGACGCAGATCGCGGCGCCGGCTTGGCGGACGTCAGCTCCCACTTTTGCAATGCCCGGTCCTCGCTTCATGCCAGTGGGAGCGAAAGTCGGCCCGAAGGGTCGGCTTTGCGATCGCTGACTGCCGCCGGGTTCGGGCGTGACGCAGATCGCGACGCCCGCTTTGCGGACGTCAGCTCCCACTTTTGCAATGCCCGGTCCTCGCTTCATGCCAGTGGGAGCTAACGTCGCCCGCAGGGCGGCGTTGCGATCGCTGACTGCCGCCGGGTTCGGGCGTGACGCAGATCGCGACGCCCGCTTTGCGGACGTCAGCTCCCACTTTTGCAACGCCCGGTCCTCGCTTCATGCCAGTGGGAGCGAAAGTCGGCCCGAAGGGTCGGCTTTGCGATCGCTGACTGCCGCCGGGTTC
>SKUB01000158.1 GCA_007122315.1 Pseudomonadales bacterium
CAACTGGTACTCGGCGGCGTAGATGTGGCTGCACAGCAGCGCGAGCTGATCGTCGAGTTCGTCCGGGGACAGCGTGCTGAAGTCGGGAAGTTCGGGCGTTGCCGGGTCCATGGCGGGCTCCAGTATATGTATGGATATACAGTTATATTAACCGCGCACCGCCGCAAATTAAAGGGTATTCATAGACCTTTGCTTTCCCGATAACGCGCCTTTTATGAGTCGTTGGCATCAATCGCTTCAGCACACTGTCATGGCCGTAGTCACGACCCTCATCACATTCACGCTTGAAGTTCGGGCCGCCGCGAGGGACATTCCGTCTCGGAGGAAACGGAGAGGGAGCCTTCCATGGCGCGCATCATCGCCAAGCACGCAGCAGCAAAGCCGGACGTACCAGCCGTCATCGACGAAGTCGGGGTCACCGACTGGGACGACTTCAACGCTCGCGTAAACAAACTGATCCACGCGCTGCGTGGCGCCGGCCTGACCACGGGCGACGTCTTTTCCGCTTACTGCGGCAACCGCCGCGAATACTTCGAGATCATGTCCGCCGCGGCCCACGCCGGCTGGCTGTTCGTCCCCGTGAACTGGCACTTCACAGCCGAGGAGCTCGCCTACGTCGCCGACAACTCCGACTCGAAGGCGCTGATCGCCGACGCCCGCTTCATCGACACGGTCGCCGAGGCCGTGGCGCGGAAAGACTTTCCGGCCATGACCACGAAGCTGCTGATCGACGCCGAAGACCTGCCACCAGGCTTCGAGGATTACGAAGCGTTCATTGCCGACCACAGCGCCGAGGAGCCTGAACATCAGTGCCTGGGCGGCCCCATGTTCTATACGTCCGGAACCACGGGTCGGCCGAAGGGCGTGCGCAGCTCCAACACCCAGCCTGGCGGGCCGCTGGAGATCCTCGAGATGATGGGCGCCGGCCTGCCGCAGATGCTGCAGATCCCCCCGGACGGCACCACGCTGCTGTGCGGTCCGGTGTACCACTCGGCCCAGTGGGCGTTCTCGTTTCTGCCGCTGCTGGCCGGCTCCACCATCGTCATGAGCCACAAGTTCGATCCCGCCGAAACGCTGAAGCTCATCGATCGCCACCAGATCACGAACGTGCACATGGTGCCGACGCAGTTCCACCGCCTGCTGCAGCTCGACGAGGAGCGCCGCGAAGCCTTTTCCGGCAAGTCCCTGCGGTCCGTCTGGCACGGCGCAGCTCCCTGCCCCCCGGAGGTCAAACGCAGCATGCTCGACTGGTGGGGGCCGGTGATCCACGAGTACTACGGCTCCACCGAGGGTTCCATCGTCAGCGTCTGCACTGCGGACCACTGGCTGAAGAAGCCGGGCACGCTGGGCAAGCCGGCGCCTATCGTCGAGGTCCGCATCGTCAAGGAGGACGGCAGCCTGGCCGGTCCGAACGAAGAAGGTCAGATCTACGTCAAGAACCTGATGGGTTCGGACTTCGAATACCACAAGGAACCAACCAAGACTGCCGAGGCACACCTCGAGCCCGGCGTGTTCACCTTCGGCGACATCGGCTACCTGGACGACGACGGCGATCTGTTCATGTCCGATCGCAAGATCGACATGATCATCTCCGGCGGCGTGAACATCTATCCGGCGGAGATCGAAGGGGTGCTCATGGCGCATCCCGCGGTGGCGGACGCGGCTGTGTTCGGCATTCCCAATGACGAATTCGGCGAGGAGGTGAAGGCGGCGGTGGAGCTTCGGGACGGCCACAAAGCGTCTCCGAAGCTCGAAGCGGAACTGATCGAGCACGTTCGCGAACACCTGGCGGGCTACAAGGCACCCCGCTCCGTGGACTTCGAGACCGACTTTCCCCGCCACCCCACCGGCAAGCTCTACAAGCGCAAGCTGCGGGACCGCTACTGGGAAGGCAGCGGCCGGCGCATCTGAGCCACAAGGGACCCGCGCACATGACGCCGCGTTGGACGCTGTTCACTCTCGGCTGGCTGCTGGTGCTCGTCGGTGCCGGAACCGCGCATCTGCTGCAGACCAGCGGCGGCGTCACGGTCCACGATCTGCGCTTCAGCGGCAGCGGCGGCAGAACGCTCAGCGCGCTGCTTTATCTGCCGCCTAATGCAACGCCGGCAACACCGGCACCGGCGGTGCTTGCGGTGCATGGCTACATCAATACCCGCGAAGTGCAGACCCCGTTCGCGCTCGAACTGGCACGCCGCGGCCATGTGGTGCTGTCCCTGGATCAGGGCGGGCACGGCTACTCCGACCCACCCGCCTTCGTCCAAGGTTTCGGCGGGCCGGCCGCGCTGCGCTACCTGCGCAGCCTCGATGTGGTGGATGCGGACAACATCGGCCTCACCGGTCATTCCATGGGCGGCTGGACCGTGCTGGCCGCCGCCTACGCGATGCCTGACAGTTATCGCTCCGTGGTCCTGCACGGCTCCAGCACCGGGCCACCGTTCGCTGCGCCCGGAACCGCCGAGTGGCCGCGCAACGTCGCCGTGGTCTTCCCCCGCTACGACGAGTTCGCCGCGTTCATGTGGGAGGTCGAGCGGGCCCAGGACGTCGGCCAGAGCCCGAAGCTGAAGGCACTGTTCGGCAGTCAGAACACCATCGTTCCCGGCGAGATCCATGGTGACCCGGCTGCCGGAACGGCCCGGATCCTGTATGCCCCGGCGGTGACGCACCCCGGCGCGCATCTGTCCCACGCTGCCGTAGGCCACACCCTGGACTGGTTTGCACACACGCTTGCAGGCGCCGACGCCGCGCAGCCGGACCGGCAGATCTGGTTCGCACGGGAGGTCGCGACGCTACTCGCGCTGATCGGTTTCGTCCTGCTGCTGCTCGGCAGCTTCCGGGTCTGGCTGGGCAGTCCCTGCTTCCAGCCTCTGGCCCAGA
>SKUB01000351.1 GCA_007122315.1 Pseudomonadales bacterium
CTGCTCTCCAGCACCGGCGACATTCCTCTCTACCGAGGCGGCCGCAGCTACCTCGAGGAGGCGCTCGGTGCGAATCGAAACCTTCGGCGGCAGCATTCGCCGGTGCATCGGGTCGAAGCCATCACGGCACCGCTGCTGCTGATCCACGGGGAACGTGATTGGCGCGCAGACGTCGCCCACGCCGATGCGCTGCGCGCGGCGCTCGATGCAGCTGGCAAGCCGTATGAGTGGTTGGGCCTCGAGGGCGAGGGCCATGGCGTGTTCGATGAGACGACACGGCAGTCGGTCTTCCGCCACATCCTGAGTTTCCTGGAGCAGCATCTTGTTGCTGGCGAGCGGGTCGAACCCCTGCAAGCGACGGAGTCATGAATCGAGGCAGGTGTCGTTAAGGAGGCACATCATGGGCAGAGATCTCGAAATCTGGATGGGCGCGGGCGTGTTCACGGTCGTCGGGTTGCTCATCCTGCTTTACGGCATCGTCGAGTGGCGGCAGACCTGGTCCTGGCTCCGCGACGCCGAGCAGACGACCGGAACGGTGGTGCGTCTCGAGGAACGGTCGAACCTGACCTACCACGACGCGGCCGAGGAACACGGTCAGAGTTCGACCTGGGTTCTGGATGCCGAATTCGAAGCCAATGGTGAGCGCTACGAAATCCGTGCCGGCTCCATGCTGCTGCGATGGTTCTTCAAGGTCGGAGACGAGGTCCGGATCCACTACTATCCGGACGCTCCGGGTGAGGGCCGGCTGGGATTCGGGTTTCTGCTCTGGGGCCCAGCCGGGTTCGGTCTGCTGCTCGCCTTCATGTTCCTCGGCGGGGGCTGGCTGATCTTCTATTCGTTCGGATGAAACGCGGCGCAGGCTCCCGAAGCCGCTGGCAGCGGGGCATTGACATCGCGATTTTGCAAGGGTACCAATCATGGCCTTCAACGGGCCAAGGGGAGGCTCTGGCCGGGCCCTCTTGCAGTATTCTGGATGACCGGGTCGGTCTCCCTGGCGGGAGAACCTGTCATGAATCGTACTATCGTGATCCTGCTCGGCGTGGTCGTCGTCGCAGCGGGCTACTTGTTCTTTTCCGACCTGGATACCTCGGCGCAGCAGACGGCGATCGAGTTACCGGATCTGGCCCCCGTCGGGGCGACGCTGCTTGATGGTCTCGGCGACTACAGCATGCCGGTCAGCAGCGACCATCCGGAGGTGCAGCGCTGGTTCGACCAGGCGCTGATGCTCACCTACGGTTTCAATCACGACGCTGCGGAACGTTCCTATCTCAAAGCGCTGGAACTCGATCCCGAGTGCGCCATGTGCTGGTGGGGTGCGGCGCTCGTCCTCGGTCCCCACGTCAACGCCGGCATGGATCCCGCCAACAATGAAGCAGCGTGGGAGCGGATTCAGGCTGCGCAGGCGGTGGCCGGGAGCGCCAGCGAACGTGAGCAGGCTTACATCGCGGCGCTGGCGACCCGTTACGCAGCGGAGCCGCCGGCCGACCGGACGCCCCTCGATGAGGCCTATGCGTCGGCCATGGGCGCGCTGGTGGAGCAGTATCCGGATGACCTCGACGCGGCCACCCTGCACGCGGAGTCGCTGATGAATCTGCAGCCCTGGGACTTCTGGCACGACGACGGCCGCCCCAAGGGCCGTACGCCTGAGATCAAGTCCGTCCTGGAGTCGGTCATGGCGCGAAACGCTGAACATGCCGGCGCGTTGCATCTGTACATTCACGCGGTGGAAGCCTCCGACGAACCCGAGCTCGGAGCAGCGGCGGCTGATCAGCTGCGGAATCTGATTCCGGGTTCCGGTCATCTGGTGCACATGCCGTCGCACATATATGCCCGCGTGGGCCGCTGGCATGACGCCATGGAAGTGAATCAGGCCGCGATTCTGGCCGATGACGATTACCTGGCCGCCTGCCGGCCAGCGCCGGGCGTCTATCCCCTGGGTTATGTGCCCCACAATCATCACTTTCTCTGGTTCGCCGCCACCATGGCCGGCGACAGTGCGACCGCGATGAAGGCTGCCGAGGCAACGGCGGAACGCGCAGGCGACCCGAATCTCCTGCGTGCGCCGGGTCTGGGGTTTCTCCAGAATTTCGTCGCCACTCCCATCTTCGCCAAGGTCCGGTTCGGTCAGTGGGACGCAATCGGAGCCGTGCCGGAGCCGGACGCGGATCTGCCGTTCCTGCGGGGTGTGTGGCACTACGCGCAGGCCTTGGCGGCCCTGCGCAGCGACCGCGACGTGGAGCGGGCAGTCGAGCACCACGACGCGCTTGCGGCACTCGCGTCCGATCCGGAGCTCGCGGAGGCGCTGTGGTTCGACCGTTATCCCATGACTTACGCGCTGGGGATTGCAGAACGCATGGTGGCCGCAGAGTTGGCTTTGGCGGCTGGCGACCACGATTCGGCCATCGCGATGCTGGAAAGCGCCGCTGCAGACGAGGATGCGCTGCCCTATGACGAGCCTCCGGCCTGGCATGCGCCCGTGCGCCAGACGCTGGGCGCGGTGCTGCTCGAGGCTGATCAGCCGGAAGCGGCAGAAGCCGCTTACCGGGCTGAACTGCGGCGTAATCCAGAAAATGGCTGGTCGTTACTCGGTCTGCAGCAGGCGCTGCTGGCCCAGGAGCGCGCGGACGAGGCTGACGATGTGGGCGAGCGCTTCGAGCAGGCCTGGGCCCACGCGGACATCGCGCTGGCCGCGTCGCGGTTCTAGCCCGCAGTTGCTCGAGAGTTGCTCTGGAGTTGCTAGAGCTGGGCGAGGTCCCGCGTCAGGCCGTCGAGATCCAGCGGCGGCCTGAAGTGGCCTGCCATGCGCGCGTCAGGATCGATCAGCACCAGCGCGGACGAGTGATCCACGCTGTAGTGCCCTCTGCTTTCCGGC
>SKUB01000165.1 GCA_007122315.1 Pseudomonadales bacterium
AGCCGGCCATGGTGCTCGCGGATGAACCCACCGCATCCCTGGACAGCAGTTCGGGTCGCGAAGTCGTGGATCGGATGCAGGATCTCGCCCGCAGCCAGGGCACCACGATTCTCATGGTCACCCACGACAACCGGATCCTCGACGTCGCTGATCGCATCATTCACCTGGAAGACGGTCGCCTGTCCCGGTTCACCGATTCCGTACTGGCGAACAATCAGCACATGATGGGGCTCCTGGCCCGCAGCCACGAGAAAGAGGACTTGCGGGCGCTGGTGGACGACCTCGATGAGAACGGCTTTCGACAACTGCTGCAGCAGCTCGACCAGGAGAGTCAGCGGGTGCTGGAGGCCACCTCGCTGGCCAACAATCAGGTTTTCCGCAGCCTGCTCGAGCAGGGACTGTTCGCCTCCACCCGCAAGCTGGCCCAGCTCTTCGATGCTGAACGGGCATCACTTTTTCTGGTGGAGCCGGAGCGCGGCACGATTCTGCTGCGGGTAAGTGAGAACCTTCCCGCTGCGCCCATCAGGATTCCCATCGGTACGGGCATCGCAGGTGCCGTTGCGGCAACCGGCCGGCCGCTGCGAGTGGACGATGCCTATGCTGATTCCCGCTTCAATCCGGAGGTGGATCGTTTGCTCGGCTACCGCACGCGCTCCCTGCTGTGCCTGCCCATCCGGGATCGTGCAGGCGACGTGTTTGCCGTCGCCCAGCTGCTGAATCGTCGGGATGGCCGACCTTTCGCCGTCGAGGACGAGACCCGTCTGGCCGGATTTCTCGATTCGCTCGGTGTCATGCTTCAGAGTCTTCATGGGCAGGTGCAGGAGGGGGCGCCGGCATGACACATCTTGACGAGTTCGGGCGCAAAGTCCTGGAGAGCTATTTTGGGATCGATCTCGCGCGCCACGACGAGTTCGCCGATGCGCTTAAGCCGGTGGAGCTCACCGGCGGGAGCTGGCTGTTTCATCAGGGGGACCCGGGGGATGCACTCTATTTCCTGATCCGAGGGCGGCTGCAGGTCTGGCGCGAAGGCAGCGGCGACCGGCCGGCCGAGCTGCTCGGTGAGGTGGTGCCCGGAGAGAGCGTGGGGGAGGTTGGACTGCTGACCCACGCACCGCGGACCGCGAGCACACGGGCGATCCGCGACAGTCTGCTGGTCCGCGTCGACCGTAACACGTTCGAACGGCTCGCCGAACGCTATCCTGCCCTGGTGTTGCAGCTGGCAGCCAGCGTGGCTCAGCGCCTGCAGAGCAATACCAGCGCCGAACGCCGGGTGCGACCCGAGCTCAAGACCATCGCCATCGTCGCCCTGGATGACACTCCCGATCTGCTTGCCGTCGTGGATGCGCTGGTGGACGATCTCGCGGCGCCGAGGGATGCACTGGCACTGCGACTCGAGACGCTGGCCGCTCTGGGCGCGCCGGCCGCACCTGCAAGCAGCGCCACGGACCTGCAGTCCAGTTTGAAGCACTGGATAGGTGGGCTCGAGGACGAGCGTCGGCTGCTGGTGTTCCGGGCGCGGCCGGCCGACGGCGTCTGGCTGCGCTTCGCCGTGCGGCAGGCCGATCTGGTGGTGCGTGTCGCCAGCGCGGAGGCTGCTCCGGAGCTGCGATCCTGGGAGCGCTCTCTTGAGGTGTCTGCCGACGAGTCATGGCGTGGGGCCCGCCATGTGCTGCTCGTCACCCATCCCGTCGGACGCAGCGAGATTACCGGGACCGCAGCGTGGCTGGAGCCTCGGCCGGGCCTGGCACCTCTACACCTGCGGCATGGTCATCCCGGAGATCAGAAGCGTGTCGTGCGCATCCTGTCCGGTCAGGGGATCGGGCTGGTCCTGGGCGGTGGCGCAGCGCGAGGGTTTGCCCACCTCGGCGTCTTCAAGGCCATGGCCGAACTCCGGGTTCCTGTGGACTGGGTGGGGGGCACCAGCATGGGCGCCATCATGGCAGCCAGCATCGCTCTGGACCTGCCTGTGCACGACACCATAGCCTATGCCCGCAAGGCATTCGTCGAGGGCCGGCCCTTCAACGACTACACGCTGCCGATCATTGCTTTACTGCGGGGACGCCGCATGCAGACTCTCTCTGCCGAGTACTTCGGCAGTGACATCGAGGACCTGCCGATTCCGTTCTTCTGCGTCTCGAGCAATCTCGGCAGTGGCGAAATCAATCTTCACGAGCGCGGCCCATTGTGGCGCGCAACCTGTGCCAGCGCAGCCCTGCCTGGCGTCATGCCGCCGGCAGTCCACCTGCATCAACTTGCGGTGGATGGTGCCATGCTCAACAACCTGCCGGTGGACATCATGCAGGACAAGCTGGTCAGGGAGGTCATCGCGGTGGACCTCACGTCCCGCCGCCAGACTGACGTCGCCTTTGACGAGGTGCCGTCACCCTGGGCCATTCTCCGCGGTCGCGTGCTGCCGTTCGGGCGTCGCTACCGTCTCCCCGGCGCTGCCACCATGATCCTCAAGGCGACTGAACTCGGCACCCGCCGGCGGGTGATGGAACTTGCCGCACGTGCTGATCTGCTGCTGCAGCCACCGGTGCATGGCTTCGGCATGCTGCAGGTGAATCAGTTCGACCAGGTGGTGGATGCCGGCTACGTGTATGCCCGCGAGCACGTTGCGGCCTGGCTGGAAAAGCGCAAGCGGCGCTGACCCCCTGAACTTCCATCCCGCGGCCGCCTTCGGTAGGCTAAACATCGGGTAGCGCAGTCCAACGTCATGGGTTGCCACGGAGCGCGTCTTGGGGACGTCGCTCGCGTCCCGCCCATTTCAGTTCAGGATCGCAGCAGATCGACGGCGGCCCCGCGAGAGGCTGCAGTGTGCATATGGATCTGCGCCGGCGACGGACGAGGACAGGACCATTCGCACGGAAAAGCTGCTCAAGGCGGGCATCTGGCTGGCCACTGCACCGCTTCCGAAGAGCACCCGCAAACGGCTGCGTCTGAAGGGCCGCAGTGGTATCGAGCTGGCGCGCTGCAGGCGCGCCGACGCGGTGATCCTCTCGCGGGCCAAGAGCGGCAGGACGTGGCTGCGGGCGATGATCTCGGCCTGCTATCACGAGCGCTACGGCCTGCCCGAGAACCTGCTGCTCGAATTCGACAATCTCCATCGCCTTGATCGGCGGGTCCCCAAGATCTCCTTTGCCCACGGCCATGCCCTGACGACCGCGCTCGAGGCACCCGGGCATGAACTCTGGCAGTCGGACAAGCCGTTGGTTTTTCTGGCCCGGAACCCGTGTGACGTGGCCGTGTCGGAGTACTTCCAGTCCACCCGCCGGGCGAGCGCCTACAAGCGCGAGATGTGGGGCGTCGATGAGGCAACGACCATGTTCGATTTCGTCATGGGCGGCCCGGTCGGGCTGCCGGTGATCGTCGACTACATGAACATCGTCGCCAAGCGGGTGGAACAGATGCCCGCGGCGATCACGGTGCGTTATGAGGACATGCTTGCCGAGCCGGAACGCGAACTCGGGCGCGTTGTTGCCCACATCGACTCACCGTTCGATCCGGATCAGATCGGGCGCGCCGTCGAACAGTGCCGCTTCGATGCCATGAAGCAGCGGGAGAAGGACAACTTCTACCACAACTCCCGCCTTGCCGCGCGCGACCCGGATGACCCGGATTCCTACAAGGTCCGCCGCGCGAAGGTCGGCGGCTACCGTGATTACTTCGACGAGGCTCAGGTCCAGGCGATGGAGCGCTACATGACGGACAACCTCGATTCCCGCCTTGGATACAGCGTTGGGAGTGACTGAGACTGCTCCATGAAATCCAACCGAACGCTGATTCTCCCGTGCGAGACTCGGGTACGTGAATTCGATGCCAAGCTGCTGCTTGCCTGCCATGCCGTCGAGCGTGGCTGGCGAGTCTTCGTCGGCTACAAGCGCAGCCTCGACTTCCACGCGCCGCGGATCCCCAAGGGCATCTACGTCGGCAAGAGCCTGACCTATCGCAATGCCCGCTTCTACGGCATTGTCCGCGACCTCGGTCACCGCCTCGTGGCCTGGGACGAGGAGGGTCTCGTCTACGCCAATCCCGATCTCTACCGCCTCACCAAGGTCGGCGATGCCACCCTCAACATGCCGGAGCTGCTGCTGGCTTGGGGTGAGGAAAACGCCGCTGCCTGGAGCGCGCATCCGGGCTTCAACGGTTCCGAGCTTGCGATTACCGGCAACCCTCGCAGCGACCTGCTGCGTCCGGAGCTGCGCGGCTATTTCACCGCAGAGGCCGAGGCGCTACGCGCTGAATACGGTGATTTCCTTCTGATCAACACCAATTTCTCGCGCCTGAACCATTTCATCGAACAGCAGAATCGGCAGCAGCGTCTGCTGCGCGACGGCGGCACGGAGGTGACCACGGCAGGGGACCCGCGCATCGGACTTGCGGCCCACAAGGCTCAGCTGTTCGAGCACTTCCAGCGCATGCTGCCGGAGCTGGCGCGGCGCTTTCCGGACGTGCCGATCGTGCTGCGCCCCCATCCCTCGGAGAACGCCGCACTGTGGGAACGCATCGCTGCCGACCTCGACAACGTGCGGGTGGTGCATCGTGGCAACGTCGTCGCCTGGCTGCAGGCCGCCCGGTCCACCGTTCACAACGGCTGCACCACCGCGGTGGAGAGCTTCCTCCTTGACCGGCCAGCCATCGCCTACCGGCCGGTGGTTTCAGACAGCTTCGATTTCGAGCTGCCGAATTCGCTGAGCGTGCAGGCTTTTGATCTCCAGAGCCTGTTCAAGGCGGTGGATGCGGCGATGGCCGGGACGCGCTGTGCATTCGAGGCCCTGATTGCCGAGCGCCGGGACTACGTCCGCCGGCACATCGTCTCCGTCGACGGGCCCACGGCCTGCGAGCGCATCCTCGACACCTTGGAGCCGTTGGCGGCGACATCCGGACCCACCGTTTCGCTGCCCAGGCGGGCAGGAGCCATGACCCGGGCCCGGGCGCGCCGTGCGGCCCGCCTGGCGCTGGAACTGCTGCCTGTCAGCAAGCAGCACCCGAGATACCGCAGCCGCATCTTCCCGGAGGTGGGGGCCGCCGAGGTGAAAGCTGCGGTGGGACGTTTCGGCGCGCTGCTCGGACGCTTCGACGGGATTCGCGTCCGGCGTGTCGCCGAAAGTGCATTCGAGCTCTCCCGAGAGGAGGCCGCGCACAGATGAGATCGGTGAAGATCCTCGGCGCCGGCTCCATCGGCAATCATCTCGCCCACGGCTGCCGCGAGCGCGGCTGGGCGGTGACGATGGTCGACCGCGATCCGGCAGCGCTGGAGCGGACCCGGGAGTCGATCTATCCGAGCCGTTACGGTGCCTTCGATCCAGGGATCCGGCTGTCTGAGCCGTCGGCCGTGGCTGCGGAGGACTTCGATCTGGTGATTCTCGGGACTCCACCGGACACCCACCTGCCCCTTGCCCTCGAAGTGCTCTCCACCCGTCCGCCCCGGGTTCTGCTGATCGAGAAGCCCCTGTGCCCGCCCGGGCGCCGCGGCTGCGCCGAGCTTCTGGCTCGCGCCGAAGCAGCCGGTACCCGTGTGCTCGTCGGCTACAATCACCGCCTGACCCGGCACACCCGGATTGCCGAGCAGTGGCTTGCCGAAGGCGGTCTCGGGGAGATCACCACGCTGCGTGCGCAGTTCCGGGAACACTGGGGCGGCATCTTCGCTGCCCATCCCTGGCTCGCCGGCCCGGCGGAGACCTACCTGGGTTTCACGGAACGCGGCGGCGGTGCACTCGGCGAGCACAGCCATGCCATCAACATCTTTCAGCACTTTGCCCGGCTCGCCGGGCTTGGGCGCATCACACAGCTCAGCGCCGCTCTCGACGAAGTGACGGCCGACGGCGCGGCCTATGACCGGATTGCCCAGCTCTCGGTGGTGACCGAATCCGGCCACCTCGGCTTCATCGCGCAGGACGTGGTCACCCGTCCGGCAGAGAAATGGCTGCGTCTGCAGGGCAGCGAAGGATTTCTGGAGTGGCAGGTCAACGCGACGCCCGGCTGCGATCGGGTGCTCGAGCAACGTGAGGACGGCTTCATTCGCGAGGAGAGTGTGGCCAAGAGCCGCCCCGACGACTTCCGCGGCGAGATCGCTCACCTTGAAGCGTTGCTGGAGGATCCGAAGCTGGACTCGCCCCTCGACCTGACGGTTGGGCTCGAGACCATGGCGGTGATCGACGCGGCCCTCGAGGCCTCCCGCAGCGGGCGCTCGGTGCGCGTCGACTACGCGCTGGCCAGCTGAGTGCGACGATGATCGGAGGACGACGCATCCTGGCGGTGATCCCGGCGCGCGGTGGCAGCAAGGGGATTGCGCTGAAGAATCTGCAGCCGGTCGCAGGCAAGACGCTGGTCACGCGTGCTGCCGAGTTCGCCGCATCACTTCCGTGGGTCGACCGTGCGGTGGTCTCCACGGATCATTTGCTGATCCGGCAGGCGGCAATCGATGCCGGGGTGGAGGCTCCGTTCATGCGTCCGCCGGAGCTGTCCGGTGATCGGATCGGCGATGTGGAGGTCTTGAGTCACGCGCTTCTCGCCACCGAGGCCGATGACGGCAGCCGCTACGACGTCGTTCTGATGTTGCAGCCTACATCGCCGCTGCGCGATGCGGCGGCCGTGCGCGCGACCGCCGAGCGGCTGGTGGCCGAGGAACTCGACGCCGTCTGGACGGTCAGTCCTACCGACAGCAAGGCCCACCCCTTGAAGCAGCTCGTCATCGACGAGCAGGGACGGCTTGGTTACTACGATCCCGCGGGTGCGGCGATCGTGGCCCGGCAGCAGCTCGAGCCGGTGTATCACCGCAATGGCGTCGCCTACGCAGTGACCCGGCAAACACTGCTCGAGGCGGGAAGCCTGCTCGGCGAGCGGGCCGCTGCGGTGGTGGTGAATTCGCCCCAGGTCAGCATCGACACCATGGAAGATCTCGAGCGCGCTGCCGGCCTGCTGCAGACTGCAGACGGAGAGGATGATCATGAGCCGAGCCGGGTCCGGCCGCCACGGGTCCGGCCGCGCCGACTGGTGGTGGACATCGACGGGGTGATCGCAGCCGCGCGCTCCGATCTCGACTACGCCACGGCGGCCCCGATAACGGAGAACATACGCCGGATCAACGCGCTCCACGATGCCGGCTGCGAGATCGTGCTGTTTACCGCGCGCGGCTCGGTCAGCGGCGAGGACTGGTCGGCTCGCACCGCTGCACAGATGCAGACCTGGGGAGTGCGCTACCATGAGCTCCGCTTCGGCAAGCCGGCTGCGGACTTCTACGTCGACGACCGGATGATCAGCCTGCCCCAGGCGATGGTCCTGTGTGGCTTGGCCGAGCCGGATTCCTGACTTAACTGACTGCCAGCGGTGACAGCGATGCCTCCGTCAACAGACGCCAACATCTTCGAAGACCTCCACATTTTCGAGATGGCCAACAATCATCAGGGCAGCGTTGCCCATGGCCTGCGCATCGTCGAGCAGGCGGCGCGCCTGGCCCGGCAGTATCGGATCCGGGCGGCGGTCAAGCTGCAGTTCCGCGAGCTCGACAGCTTCATTCACCCGGACGCGCGCGGCCGCGACGACAGCAAGCACATTCCGCGCTTCGAGAGCACGCGGCTTGCGGAAAGCGAATTCCGGCAGCTGGTGGAGGCCACCCGGCAGGCCGGACTGCTCGCCGTCGCCACGCCCTTCGACGAGCCTTCGGTGGGGCTGTGTGCCCGGCTCGGAGTCGACATCATCAAGATCGCGAGCTGCTCGGCGACCGACTGGCCGCTGCTCGAGGAAGTTTCCCGAGCCAGAAAGCCGGTGATCGCCTCCACTGGCGGCCTGTCGATCTACGACATCGACAACCTGATGACCTTCTTCTCCAAGCGCGTTCCGGCCTTGGCGCTCATGCACTGCGTCTCGCTCTATCCGACGCCGCCGCAGCAGCAGTCCATGAACTTCATGGCGAAGATGATCCGCCGTTACCCGCATGTGACCATCGGCTATTCGGGTCACGAAGCGCCGGATGACTTCGACGTGGTCAAGGTCGCGGTGGCCAAGGGCGCGAAGCTGCTCGAACGGCATTTCGGCGTGCCCGCCGAGGGCGTGTCTCTTAACGCCTACTCGTTCGACCCGGAAAATGCCGGCCGCTGGATCGAGGCGGCCCAGGCCGCGCGCGCGATCTGCGGCAGTGACGAAGACAAGCACGTGAGTCAGGAGGAGTACGAAGCGCTGCTCCAGCTTCAGCGCGGCGTATTCGCACGCCGGCCAATCGCCGCGGGCGAGACGATTGCGCGGGAGGACGTCTACTTCGCCATGCCCTGTGCTGATGGGCAGCTCACCTCGGGACAATTCGGCCGCTACCGGACTCACTACGTCGCTTCCCGTGACTACGCACCCGACGCGCCCGTGTTCGAGTCATGCGAACCTGATTCGCTGTCCCTGCTGCGCGGTATCCTCCACGATGCCAAAGGCCTGGTCTACGAGGCCGGAATCGCACTCGGCGACGACGTCAGCATCGAGGTCTCGCATCACTACGGCCTCGAACGTTTCCGGGAAACCGGCTGCGTGCTGGTGACGTCGGTCAATCGGGAGTACTGCAACAAGTTCCTCATCATGCTCCCGGGGCAGCAGCATCCGGCGCACCGGCACCGCGAGAAGGAGGAGACCTTCCATCTGCTCTGGGGCGATCTGGAGGTGGATCTGGACGGCGACATCCACCGGCTGAAGCCCGGTGAGAAACTCCTGGTGGAACGGGATCAGCTGCACGCTTTCAGTACCCGGGGCGGTTGCCTGTTCGCGGAGATCTCGACCCGCTCGATGCGGTCAGACAGTCACTACGAGGACGCGTCCATCGCCGCGAAGGATCCGGTCGAGCGCAAGACCCTGGTCGACTCCTGGTAACGGCCGATGTCGCCGCTGCGCAGGCTCCTGGTCAAGTTCCTCAAGCCCTTCAATGCCTGGCACAAGCGGAGGCTGTTGCGGGAGGCGCGCGAGGCGTACCGCGCAATTGCCTTCGAGCCCGGCGACCTCGCCATCGACTGCGGTGCTAACGTCGGCGATGTGACGCTGGACCTCGCAGCCCGTGGCGCCACGGTGCATGCCTTCGAGCCGAACCCGGATGTGTTCGAGGTGCTGGCCAGCCGGACGCGGTCGCAGCCAGAGGTGTACTGCTACCAGCAGGCCGTTGCGAACCACGCCGGGACGGTGTCGCTCTATCTGCACCGCGAGCGTTCCGCAAACCCCCTCGCTCACTCTGGCGCGCCTTCGCTGGTCGCCACCAAGCACAACCTGGACCCGGGACGCTCGGTGGAAGTCACCGCGATCGATCTCGCCGATTTCATCGAGGCCTTTCCGGGGCGCGTGCGTCTGCTGAAGATCGACGTGGAAGGCTACGAGGTCGTGCTGCTCGATCATCTCATCGACCGCGGTGTGCTCAGGCAGGTCGACCATGTCTTCTGCGAGACGCACGAGCTCAAGGTTCCCGGGCTGCTGCGGGAGACGCGGCGACTGCGGCGGCGTCTCGCCGAGGAGCAGCTCACCCACGTGAATCTCGGCTGGGCCTGAAGGGGCTGGCCGTCGACGTTATACTGGCTACACCGGGGCTGCTCCACCTTCGCGCGCCATGAATCATGACTAGTCCGACTCAGGCGCCGGCTCTGCGCCGGCCCTTCAATGCCAGACCCATCTATCGAGGCCTGCAGCTGCTCGCGCTGCCGCGGTCGCTGCTGCATGGCGTGCTCAGTGCCGCCAAGCGCATGACGGTCCGCGAGCAGATCGAGCTGCGCGCGCAGCTGGCCCAGGCGCTGCCTGCGCCGGGGCCGAACGGTATCGAGCTGGACGAGGAGCGGGCCTGCCGGCGTTTCCAGCCTGACGAGGTTCCAGGTGCCGAAGAGACGGCGCGGCGCTGTCTCGAGCTCTACGACGCCTTTCGCGCCAGCGGCGAGGGCGAGGCGCTGCTGGCGCGCAACCGCAACAAGCCCTTCCTGCTGTCGTTGGCCGCGGGCAACGAGTTCGCCCGTCATCCCGAGCTGTTGCGCTTTGCCGTGGCCCGGCCCTTGCTCGAGGCTGCGAGTCGCTATCTCGGGACCGTTCCGGTGGTGGAGGGCATTGCGCTGTGGTGGACGCCGCCGAACGAATCGTCGAAGTCGAGCCAGACCTGGCACATCGACGAGCTGGCTCCCAGGCAGGTGAAGGTGCAGCTGAACTGCACGGAGGTGACTGCAGAGCAGGGACCGCTGCACTACATTGCCGCGAGTCGTTCAGAGCAGGCGCGGGCGGCGCTCGGCCACCGCGGTGGCCGGCTGAGCGATGCAGATGTGGACGGAACCGGCGCTGGCGGCGAGGTGGAACGTGTCCTTGGGCCCGCCGGCAGCGGGGTGATCCTCGATAGCTCTCGCTGCCTGCACTACGGCAGCCGCGGCAACGCCCGCGATCGGCTCGTGCTCACGTTCCACTACCTGCCGCTCGACGCTCCCACGGAGACACGCTACAGCCTGCAGCTCCCGGTCCTGCCCCCCGGCTGCGAGGACCTCGACGACCTCCAGCGCCTGGCTCTCGGTTTCGGATGAGCGCGGGCCAGTAACGTTTCCTTGACCTCGCTGCCGTATCGGTCCTGGCCGTTTGGCGTGAAGTGACGGGTCCTTCGTCCTCGAGTATTGCGCTGGCTTCCATGCTTACCTGGAACGAGCAACACTCACTGTCTTGAGTGTAAGGCGCATGCTAACATGTGGAGAACATGAATCAGGAGCCGATCCATGAGCCACATGATCCAGATCCGCAATGTCCCGACCGAGCTGCATCGCGCCCTGAAAGCGCGTGCGGCGATGGCGGGGAAGAGCATGAGCGAGTTGCTGCTGGAGGAGATGGAAGCCTGGCTGGCACTACCGTCGGAGCTGGAGCTGCGCGGGCA
>SKUB01000109.1 GCA_007122315.1 Pseudomonadales bacterium
CGGAGCTCAGGCTGCCCGTTCTGGTGGGCATGTCACGCAAGCGTATGCTTGGCGAAGTGACGGGACGACCGGCCAAGGAACGCGTCGCTGCCGGTGTGGCTGCAGCCGTGCTGGCGGCGGAGCGGGGCGCCTGGATCGTCCGTACGCATGACGTCGCCACGACAGTGGATGCGCTGGCGCTGCTCGAGAGCATGCGAAGCCTGGGGAGACACGTTCGATGACAGGACGACGCTGGTTCGGAACCGATGGCATTCGCGGACGGGTCGGCAGTGAACCGATCACGCCGGATTTCGTGCTTCGCCTCGGTTGGGCAGCTGGCCGCGTGTTCGCGCGCGAAGGCGTGAAACGGATCCTGATCGGCAAGGACACCCGGATCTCAGGCTACATGCTCGAGTCGGCGCTGGAGGCGGGCCTGTCCGCGGCCGGGGTGGACGTACAGCTCACCGGTCCCATGCCGACCCCTGCCATCGCCTACCTCACGCGCACGTTCCGAGCCGACGCGGGCGTGGTCATCAGCGCCTCGCACAATCCCTACTGGGACAACGGCATCAAGTTCTTCTCGCCCAACGGCGACAAACTCCCTGATGCCATCGAAGCCGCCATCGAAGCGCAGCTCGATTCGCCGATCACCACCGCGGCGTCCGCCGAACTCGGCAAGGCCAGCCGCATCGACGACGCGCCCGGCCGCTACATCGAGTTCTGCAAAGGCACGCTGGCTTCCGGATTTCGAATTCCGGGCCTGCGCATCGTCCTCGACTGCGCCCATGGGGCCACCTATCACGTGGCGCCGGCGGTGTTCCGCGAACTTGGCGCCAATGTCATCGCCATGGGCACGTCCCCGAATGGCATGAACATCAACGACGGCTGCGGCGCGACGCAGCCGGAGGCCCTCGCGCGTCGGGTGGTGGAGGAGAAAGCGGATCTCGGCATTGCGTTCGACGGTGACGGCGACCGGGTGATCATGGTCGACCACACCGGGACGGTGGTGGATGGCGACGAGATACTCTACGTGATCGCACGCCATCGGCAGCAGCAGGGCCGGCTGGCCGGCGGTGTGGTCGGCACGCTCATGAGCAATCTGGGCCTGGAACTCGCGTTCATCGAACAGGCGATCCCGTTCGCCCGCGCCAATGTCGGCGATCGCTACGTGCTTGCCGAGTGTGTAGCCCGCGGCTGGCAGGTCGGGGGTGAATCGTCGGGGCACATCATCTGCCTGGATCTGCATACCACGGGCGACGGCATCGTCGCCGCGTTGCAGGTGCTGCTGGCGCTGCAGGAGTCGGGCTGCAGTCTTGCCGAGGCCCGTGCCGGTATGGAGCGCTGCCCTCAGGTCATGGAGAACGTCCAGGTTCACCAGCCGCGCCGTATCGACGGCAACGCGAAGGTGGCGGCAGCGGTCAAACATGTCGAGCATCAGCTCGGTGAAGGTGGCCGGGTGCTGCTGCGGCCCTCCGGTACCGAGCCGGTGGTCCGGGTCATGGTGGAAGGTCGCGACGTGGAGTGCATCAGCACCCATGTCCGCGAGCTGGCCGAAGTGGTTCGGCGGGAACTGGCCTGAGGGCTTAAGCCCCGCAGGATCCGGGTGTCCGCGGTTGCAGGCCTACCGTGCTGGCGCTGGCGACGCAAATTCCGGTTGCATGACCGCATTCCCATTGACTAGGATACGCGGCCCCGTGACGGGTGGTGTCCCGCATGCCGCAACGGATTGTCGCCGGCAACTGGAAGATGAACGGTTCCCGAGCACTCCTGGCGGCCTATTTCGCGGCCATGGAGCAGGCTTGGATGCCGCTTCGCCGCTGCGAGGTGTTGCTGTTCCCCCCGGCGTTGCTGCTGTCCGAAGCCCTCGAGCCGGCTGCGGCCCTGGGAATCGGGCTCGGTGTCCAGACCGTGCACCCCGAGGCTTCCGGTGCCTACACCGGAGAGCTGGCCGCGGAAATGGCGGTGGACGCCGGTGCGCAGTGGACGCTGGTGGGTCACTCGGAGCGACGGGCGGCCTGCGGCGAGAGCAACGAAGACGTGGCTGTGCGCGCGGCCGCGGCCTTGCGTGCAGGTCTGAAGCCCATGGTCTGCGTCGGCGAGGTTCTCACGGACCGACGCGCAGGCCGGGCGGAGGATGTGGTCCGCGAGCAGCTCGAGGCGGTGCTCGCGACGGTGGGCGAGGACCTGAGCGCCGGCGCCATTGCCTACGAGCCCGTGTGGGCCATCGGCACTGGTGAGACCGCGAGCCCGGAGGTGGCCCAGGCCATGCACGCGGTGATCCGGGATGTTCTGCGCGGTGCCGCGAATGGCCTGGCAGACGTACCGATCGTATATGGTGGCAGCGTCAAGCCTGATAATGCGGCGGCGCTGTTCGCCGAAACAGACATCGACGGCGCGCTGGTCGGTGGTGCGTCGCTGGATGCAGCGGCGTTCCTCGCGATCATCGCGGCAATGGAGACTCATGGAAACCCTTGAGATCGTACTGCGGGTTCTGCTGGTGGTGGACGCGATCGCGTTGATCGTTCTCGTGCTGCTGCAGCAGGGCAAGGGCGCGGCGATGGGCGCAGCCTTCGGCAGCGGCGCGTCGCAGACCATGTTCGGTTCGGCGGGTGCGAGCGGCTTCCTCACCAAGGTGACCGCGTGGCTGGCAGTCGGATTCTTCCTGATCACGCTGGCGCTGGCATGGACGGCACGTGAGCGGGCGGAAGCGATGGGCGCCATCGGCATTCCGACCGTTGAGGACGTGGACGTACCTCCGGTGCAGGATACCCCGCGGGAGCAGCCGCGGCCGGACGACGTTCCCTTCAGTTTCGACCCGGAGTCCATGGACGAGGACGACGTGCCGGAGTTCGATGGCGGCGAGGACGTGCCCCAACGCGACTGAGCGCGGGGCGGCAGTTGAAATTGGCGGGTGGGGCCGTACTATGGCCCCGCCTCGGATTACGCGGACGTGGCGGAATTGGTAGACGCGCTAGCTTGAGGGGCTAGTGAGCTTTGGCTCGTGGAGGTTCAAGTCCTCTCGTCCGCACCATTGCAAGGGAAGTGCTGATCGATTCCTCCACGGCTCTGCGGGTGAGTGCCGCTGCAGTGGCAAGGCGCGTCGCGCAGGAATCGATCAGCACTTCCCAAGGGACGCTTCGGCGTCCGCTCAGGTTGTGGATTCAAGGTGGGTGCTGCGGCGGCTGGCCGGAAGCGAAAAGAACGCTTGCTCCGGTAATCAGTTGCGTCTCGGGAGTGCCCTCCCTATAATCCGCGTCCCTCAGGTGCGGGGTGGAGCAGTCTGGTAGCTCGTCGGGCTCATAACCCGAAGGTCGTAGGTTCAAATCCTACCCCCGCTACCAATCGCACGTGGGGCCCAGCAATTGCCAGGGTTTCAAGGTGCATCGGATCAGGGTCCTCAAGGACACTGGTTGCGATGCTCGGGAAGTGGGCCTCGTGCCCATTTTTTGTTTGTGGGCTCGGAACAGCCAGAGGGCCGGTCGAGCCAGGAGTGGCAGCAAGTGCAGGACGACGCTGAAGACGACCAGGCCCCTGCCAGCGGCAGGCGCAGTCGACAGGCGGAGATCGAGCACCTGCTGGCGCCGGTGATCCAGGCGCTGGACTGCGAATTGTGGGGCACAGAGTTGTCCACACGCGGACGCAACAGCCTGCTGCGGATCTACATCGATCGGGAGGAAGGCGTTTCGATCGAAGATTGTGAAGCCGTCAGCCGACGCGTCGGTCGACTGCTCGACGTGGAGGAGCCGATCACCGGGAACTACACCCTCGAGGTGTCGTCTCCGGGCATGGATCGGATCCTGTTCCGCATCGAGCATTACGCGCAGTACGTCGGTGAGACCGTCGATGTGCGCCTCGTCCGGCCATTCGAAGGGCGGCGTCGCCTGACTGGCGTTCTCGCCGGCGTGGATGGCGATGAAGTAAGGGTGCAGGTGGACGAAGAAGAGTTCCTCCTGCCACTCGAGTGGATACAGCGGGCGCGCATCGTGCCGCGCTTCGAGAAGTAACAGACTGAGACGCCAGAAGGGCGATTCGAGATGACGAAGGAAATCCTGCAGGTCGTTGAAGCCGTTTCCCACGAAAAGGGCGTATCGAAGGACGTCATTTTCGAGGCCCTGGAGATTGCACTGGCTACGGCAACGAAGAAGCGCTACGGCGAAGATGCCGATGTGCGCGTGGCCATCGATCGCGACACCGGCGAATACGACACGTTCCGACGCTGGACCATTGTCGAGTCCGAAGCGGTGATGGAAGTCCCTCACGCGGAACTCAGTCTGGCTGCGGCCAAAGAAATCGATCCGGCCTACGAACTCGGCTCCGTATACGAGGAGCAAGTGGAGTCGGTGGAGTTCGGTCGCATCGCGGCTCAGACGGCGAAGCAGGTGATCGTGCAGCGGGTGCGGGAAGCTGAGCGCGCCCAGGTGGTCAAGCTGTACACGCCGCGGGTGGGTGAACTCGTCAGTGGTACGGTGAAGAAGGTGACCCGCGAAGTGGCCATTGTCGATCTCGGCAGCGGCGCCGAAGCGGTCCTGCCGCGGGACCAGATGATTCCGCGCGAGACGTTCCGCATCAACGACCGTCTGCGTGCGCTGCTGCAGCGTATCGATCCTGAAGCGCGCGGTCCGCAGCTGATTCTCTCGCGTACCGATCCGCGCATGCTCGTGAAGTTGTTCGAGATCGAGGTGCCGGAAATCGCAGAGCAGGTGATCGAGATTCGCGCGGCTGCGCGTGACCCCGGTTCCCGCGCCAAAATCGCCGTGAAGACGAATGATGGCCGCATCGATCCCGTCGGCGCCTGCGTCGGCATGCGCGGATCACGGGTGCAGGCCGTCTCCGGCGAGCTGGCCAACGAGCGCATCGACATCGTGCTCTGGGACGAGAATCCGGCTCAGCTGGCCATCAACGCGATGTCGCCGGCAGAAGTGGAGTCCATCGTCGTCGACGAGGATACCCACACCATGGATATCGCCGTGGGTGAGGACAATCTCGCCCAGGCCATCGGCCGCGGCGGCCAGAACGTCCGTCTCGCCAGTGAACTCACCGGCTGGGTCCTGAACATCATGACCGAGGGCGAGGCCACGGAAAAACAGCAGGCCGAAGTCGGCAAGCTGGTGTCCCAGTTCATCGTCAGCCTGGATGTGGACGAGGACGTGGCAACGGTGCTGGTGGAGGAAGGCTTCACCACGCTGGAGGAAGTCGCGTACGTACCGCTGGAGGAAATGCTCAACATCGAAGGTTTCGATGAAGGCATCGTGCTCGAACTGCGGGATCGTGCGAAGGATTTTCTGCTCACGCAGGCGCTGACCAGCGAAGAGCAGCTCGAGGGTGTGGAGCCCGGCGAGGATCTGCTTGCACTCGAAGGCATGGAGCGCCGGCTTGCGCTGCTCCTGGCCAAGCAGGGGATCGTGAGCCAGGAAGATCTCGCGGAGCAGTCAGTGGACGACCTGCTCGAGCTCGAGGGTCTGGAGCTCGACGAGGAAAGGGCCGCAGCATTGATCATGGCTGCGCGCGCCCCCTGGTTCGAGGAAGCTGGCAGCGAGGATGATGGCGATGTGGCCTCCGCTTGAGGTCGCAACAGGGGATTGCCCATGAACGCCTGAGTCCAACCCTGCGGGGCGCATGAAGAATTCGGAGAAGTCGAGATGGCAGAAGTCACCGTCAAACAACTGGCCGAGACGGTTGGGGCGCCAGCAGACCGCCTGCTGCAGCAGATGAAGGAAGCGGGCCTGCCCCACTCCAGCGCCGAAGAGCCGGTGAGTGAGGAGCAGAAACAGACTCTGCTCGCATTTCTCAAGCGCTCCCACGGTGACCGTGAGGTCACGCCCAGCAAGATCACCCTCAAGCGCAAGACCGTGAGCACCCTGCGCACTGATCGTGGCCGCGGCAAGGCGGTGGCGGTGGAAGTGCGCAAGAAGCGCACCTACGTCAAGCGTGGCGCGACGCCGACCACGGAAGAGCCGGCCGTCGAGAGCGAACTCGACCAGCTGAAGGCAGAAGAGGCGCGGCGCGAAGAGGAGCGGCAGCGGGCGGAAGCCGAGCGTCGGGCGGAGGAGGAGCGTCGCCGGCAGGAAGCGGATCAGCGCGTCGCGGAGCAGGAGCGCGAGCAGCGCGAAGCCGAGGCGAAGGCCAAGGAAAAGCAGGCCGAAGAGGAAGAGCGCAAGCGGCTCGAAGCAGAGGAACAGGCGCGGCAGGAAGCGGCGGCTGCCCTGGCTGCTGCGGAGGCCGAGCAGGTCACCGCGGAGCGCCGTGGGCCCACCAAGTCTGCAGCCAAGCGCAAGGAGCGGACGCCGGAGCGTGAAGACCGTTCCCGCAAGGACTGGCGCGGCGACGAGGCGGAGGCGCGCGGCAAGCGTCGGGCTGGCACGCTGTCCCGTGATCGCCTGGCGCAGCGTAAGCGTCGCTCATCGCGCGGCCTGCCTCAGACCCAGGGATTCGAGCGGCCGACCGAAACCATCGTGCGCGACGTCGATGTCCCCGAGGCGATCACGGTCGGAGAACTTGCCTCCCGGATGTCGGTGAAGGCGGGTGAGGTGATCAAGCGACTGATGGGTATGGGCGTCATGGCCACCATCAACCAGACCCTTGATCAGGATACCGCGGTACTCGTGGTCGAGGAACTCGGTCACCGGGCACGGCTCGTTGCCGCTGACAAGCTCGAGCAGGAACACCTCGAGTTGTTGAAGGTGGAAGGTGATGCGCAGCCGCGGCCACCGGTGGTGACCGTGATGGGCCACGTCGACCATGGCAAGACCTCCCTGCTCGACTACATCCGCAAGACCCGAGTCGCCAGCGGCGAGGCGGGTGGCATCACCCAGCACATCGGTGCCTACCACGTGGAAACCGACCACGGGGTGGTGAGTTTCCTCGACACGCCCGGTCACGCCGCATTCACCCAGATGCGTGCGCGCGGCGCCCAGGTGACGGACATCGTCATTCTCGTGGTGGCTGCTGACGATGGCGTCATGCCGCAGACCGAAGAGGCTGTGCAGCATGCCCGTGCAGCCGGCGTGCCGCTGGTGGTGGCGGTGAACAAGATGGACAAGGAAGGCGCCGATCCGGACCGGGTGCGCAACGAGCTGGCCGGACGCGGCGTGCAGCCGGAAGACTGGGGCGGCGACACGCAGTTCGTGAATGTCTCCGCGCTGACTGGCGAAGGCATCGACAGCCTGCTCGAGGCGGTTCTGCTGCAGGCGGAAGTGCTGGAATTGACTGCTGTGGTGGATGCGCCCGGGCAGGGTTCGGTGGTCGAGTCGCGACTGGACCGGGGCCGGGGTCCCGTGGCCACCGTCCTCGTCCGCTCTGGCACGTTGCGCAAGGGCGACTTCATGGTCGCAGGCGAGCACTACGGTCGGGTGCGCGCGATGCTGGACGAGACCCGCAAGCAGGTTGAGTCCGCAGGGCCGTCCATACCCGTCGAGATCCTCGGCCTGTCCGGAACACCGGATGCCGGCGATGACTTCGCCGTGGTGGAGGACGAGCGCAAGGCCAAGGAGCTGGTGGAGTTCCGCCGTTCCCGGACCATCGAAAACCGTTTCAAGCAGCAGCAGGCTGCGCGTCTGGACAGCCTGTTCGATAACATTGGCGAGGGCGAGACGCCGACGCTGAACATCGTGCTCAAGACCGATGTCCGGGGTTCGCTCGAGGCCTTGACCGGTGCGATCAACGACATCTCCACCGGCGAGGTGAGAGCGAACGTCGTCTCGAGCGGTGTCGGCGGCATCAATGAGTCGGACGCCAATCTGGCGGTGGCTTCCCGCGCGGTGGTCATCGGCTTCAATGTCCGTGCCGATGCATCGTCGAAGAAGATCATCGAGAACGAAGGTCTCGATCTCCGCTACTACAGCGTCATTTACGAGCTGCTCGACGACATCAAGGCCAGCCTGTCAGGCATGCTCGCACCCGAGCTGCGCGAGGAGATCCTCGGCGTCGCCGAAGTTCGGGACGTGTTCCGGTCGCCGAAGTTCGGCGCCGTGGCGGGCTGCATGGTGGTGGATGGAACCATCCATCGGAGCAAGCGCATCCGCGTGCTGCGTGACGACGTGGTCATCTACGAAGGCGAGTTGGAATCCTTGCGCCGCTTCAAGGACGACGTCAACGAAGTCCGCCAGGGCTTCGAGTGCGGCATCGGTGTGCGCAACTACAACGACGTCCGCGAGGGCGACAAGATCGAGGTATATGACGTGAAGGAGGTGGCGCGTAGCCTGTAAGCCGGTCCGAGAGGACTGTTTGCCGGACGTGCCTGCAGACCCATGCCGAAAGAGTACGGACGCGAGCGGCGAGTCGCCGATTTCATCCAGCGCGAATTCGCCGCCATCCTGCACCGAGAGATGAAAGATCCCCGGGTCGGGATGGTGTCGGTAAACGAGGTGCGGGTGAGCACGGATCTCGGTTACGCGGATCTCTACATTTCCTCCCTCGACGCCAAGGACGAAGCTGAGCGCGAAGCGCTGCTCGAGGTCCTCCGCGGCGCATCCGGCTTCCTGCGCACCCTGATCGCCAAGCGGGCCCAGATGCGCACCACGCCCCGTCTGCGCTTCCACTGGGATCATCTCCCCGAGGAGAGCAATCGCATGTCGCGGCTGATCGATGCGGCCGTGGCCAGCGACAGCGACCGGCGCCCCGACTCCGATGAGGACAAGCCATGAACTGCAGAATGCGCTGATGGCACGCGGGCGACGGCAACGCGGGCGCAACGTGGATGGAATCCTGCTGCTGGACAAGCCGCCGGGGCTGTCGTCGAATGAAGCGCTGCAGCGGGTCAAGCGGCTGTTCGGCGCGGCCAAG
Organism: Pseudomonadales bacterium; assembly: GCA_007122315.1. Lineage (GTDB taxonomy): Bacteria > Pseudomonadota > Gammaproteobacteria > Pseudomonadales > Azotimanducaceae > SLTB01. Next base: position 8,761 of record SKUB01000109.1, read on the forward strand.
GCGGGCCATACCGGCAGCCTGGACCCGATCGCAACCGGCGTGCTGCCACTGTGCTTCGGGGAAGCGACGAAGTTTTCCCAGTTTCTGCTCAACTCCGACAAGCGTTACCTGACCGAGATCAAGCTCGGCGTGCGTACCGACAGCGGGGACGCCGACGGTCAGGTGCTGGAAGAAAAGCCGGTACCTGATCTGGACCTGGAGGACATCGAGGAGGCGCTGGAAGCCTTCCGCGGCGAGATCGATCAGATTCCGTCGATGTTCTCTGCGATCAAGCATCAGGGGCAACCGCTGTACAAGCTTGCCCGGCAGGGCATCGAGGTGGAGCGCGAATCCCGGCGGGTGATGATCTTCGAAAATCGCCTCGAGCGCTTCGAAGGTGATCGCATCGAGCTGTTCATCCACTGCTCCAAGGGCACCTACGTGCGCACCATTGCGGAGGACCTTGGTGCAGCGCTGGGCTGCGGGGCCCATGTGGTGGCGTTGCGTCGCCTGTCCGTGGGGCCCTTCGGCAGTGACGCAATCCATACGTTGCCTGCCCTCGAAGCCGTTCGCGACGGCGGTGGGCATGCGGCCCTGGATGCCCTGCTGCTGCCGGTGGAGTCGGCGGTGATGCAGTGGCCCGAAGTGGTGATTTCCGAGGCCAGCACCTGGTTCATGCAGAAAGGCCAGCCTGTGCAGATCGCTCATGCACCCACTGACGGCCAGGTCCGCCTGGTGGAGCGGGTGACGAGTGCGCCCGGCGAACCGGAACAGCGGCGCTTCTTTGGCGTCGGCGAGGTGCTCGACGATGGCCGCATTGCACCGCGGCGGCTCGTGGCCCGATAATACGCGGTTACCGCGCCGGTCCCTCGAGGGACGGCGCCAACAGTCCGGGGCCCGCCCCGGGCGACGCCACTGCAGGCATGCGTGGTGGCGGATCAACTGGCATGGGGCCGGTGATTGCAGGCATGTCCGGAGTGAAAGCAATGGCATTGAGCAACGAAGTCAAGGCACAGATCGTCAAGGAGTACCAGACCGAGGATGGGGACACCGGTTCGCCGGAAGTCCAGGTCGCCCTGCTGTCGAAGAATATCGACGCCCTGCAGGGCCACTTCAAGTCGCATGCGAAGGATCACCACTCGCGTCGCGGCCTGATTCGGATGGTCAACCAGCGTCGACGTCTGCTCGATTATCTGAAAGGCAAAGATACGCAGCGCTACTCGAAGCTGATCGAGCGCCTTGGCCTGCGCCGCTGATTGCGGCGACCACTCGCGGATGTGATGCGGCATGAACGACAGGGGTTGTTCGTGCCCGCAGGCATTGGATTCGCATTCACCATGCCTGCCGCAACCGCGATCGACCGCATCTGCAAGGGTAGCTGCGGAGTTGAGGAGAGTCGTCTTGATTGGAACGGCGTCTCTCCAGGAAGGAGGATGAGACATTGTCAGTCGTAACCAAGAGTTTCCAGTGGGGTGATCACCGCATCACCCTCGAGACGGGCGCCATCGCCCGTCAGGCCACCGGCGCCGTCATGGCGCGCATGGATGACACCGTCGTCCTGTGCACGGTGGTGTCCAATCGCGAGGCGAAGCCCGGGCAACCGTTCTTTCCGCTGACCGTCAACTATCAGGAAAAGACCTACTCTGCCGGCAAGATCCCCGGCAGCTTTTTCCGGCGGGAGGGACGGCCCTCCGAGAAGGAAACGCTGACCTGCCGGCTCATCGACCGCCCGATCCGTCCGTTGTTCCCGAAAGGTTTCATGAACGAGACCCAGGTGGTGTGCACCGTGATCTCGTCGGAAAAGGACGTGGATCCGGATGTGATCTCCATGATCGGCGCGGCTGCCGCCCTCGGCGTGTCCGGCGTGCCTTTCGATGGTCCGCTCGCCTGTGCACGGGTCGGCTACATCAATGGCGCGTACGTGCTCAATCCGGGTTACGAAGCTCTGCGCGGATCGGATCTGAACATGGTCGTGGCCGGCACCCGTGAGGCCGTGCTCATGGTCGAGTCCGAGGCCAGCGAGCTGTCTGAAGACCAGATGCTCGGCGGCGTGCTGTTCGCCCATCTGGAAATGCAGCCGGTGCTCGA
>SKUB01000211.1 GCA_007122315.1 Pseudomonadales bacterium
GATCCGCATGCGGCCCCCGGGTCGGGACCCAGCGCAGCTCGAAGTCGTTGGTCAGGTTGCGGGTGTCCTCATGCAGCCGCCGGCTCCAGCTGCAGTCGGTGCTGTAGACCACGTAGATGGGCCGGTCCGAACCCTCGCCGTCACGTGCCCAGACGGCGTGCTCCACCGTTTCCAGCAACGTCTCGGCGGCTGAGCCTGGCGGAATCAGCAGATGTCCGCTGCCGTCCCCATGACTTGGTAGCGGCAGAATTGTGAGTGCGGCCAGCAGAACGCCGGCGAACAGGCGAATGGCCATGGCGTGTTCTCCTCTTGGATGCCGGGCCGCGTCGGCAATGGAAGACCCGGCGACACCGAGGAGCATGGCGGTAGGAGGCGCGCGGATGCATCGCAGGTTTGGGCACGTTAGCGGAAGATAGCGGCAGACAAGCGCGGTCCTGGCGTCATTCCACCGCCAGCAGGGTCCGGAGCGAGGCCAGCTCCGGCGTACTGGCGTAGCCGCCGCAGTGGGCGACCGCCTGCTCGAACGCCGTGAGGGCACGCTCAGGACGGTCGTGCTGCAGCCAGGCCTTGGCGAGCCGAATGGCTGGCCCCGGCTCGAGATCGCTGTTCGCCACCTCGCGAAGATCGTCGAGGATCCTCTCTGCGGAGTTGCCCGGAACGGTCTCCGGCGCCAGCCGCATCAGCATGGTGTAGTAATAGGCGCGGGAGGCCCGATCGGCTGGCGTCTCGATGCCCTGCAGCACGTCCCGTTCGGCAATTTCGGCGGCCTTGACGAAGGCCTCCACCGCGCTGCGCTCGTCCCCGCTGTGCAGGTAGGCGTCCGCCAGGTTGCCCCACATCTCGTGAATCTCCGGTTCCCCCACGGCGGAGAGGCGGTTGATGGCGCGCTGACGCAGCGCGGCGGACTGCTCGAAGTCGCCCAGCAAATACAACAGCATGCCGAGGAACTCGTCGCCGACGTAGGAGTGGGGCGCCACGTCGCGCGCTCGCTCGTAGGCCCAGCGCGCCTCGCCGAGCTGATCGGCGCAGAAGTGGAACGTGCCGAGGTTCGCGAGCACGAACTCGTTTTCATCGCGCGCCAGGGCGATCTGTGCGGCGGCGATGGCGGCGGTGATGTCGCCGGAAAAGTACTCCAGGATGGCGAGCCAGAACGGTGGCTTCCAGAAGCCGGGGTCGGCTTCGGTGGCGCGTGCGGCGGCGGTCTTGGCCAGCTCGAGTTCCTCGGGTTCCTGCGCGCTGCGGAAGCGCTGCAGGCGGGTGGCAGCCATGCCCACCAGCGCCGCACTGTGATCCGGCTGCTCGGCCAGAAGTGTTTCGAGCACCTCCAGCGACTCGTCCAGGCGACCCGTTACGCGCAGATAGTGCGCCTGTGCGATGCGGGTCGCGGGTGCCTCCGGCGCGAGTTGCAGCGCCCGCCCGCAGGCCAGCGCCGCGTCGGTCAGTGCGCGTTGGGCATCCTCCATCCAGTACTCCTCGAGCAGCGCTTCGCAGAGACCGGCGTGGGCCTCCGCGTAGTTGGCGTCCTGGCGCAGAGCCGCCTGGAACCGGCTCTGGGCGCGGCGGATGTTGAGTTCGCTGGCCGGACCGTCGAGATGCACGCGGCCCTCGAGGTAGTAGTCCTGTACCGGGGCCAGGGGATAGTGCCGGGGCCAATCGCTGGCGCCTGCGGGGAATCCCAGCGTGTGAGCGATGGCCCGTGCCGCCCGGCGAGCGGCCTCGTCGCTGCGCCGGGCGAGGTCGGTTGCAGGTATGGTTTCCGCCCAGACCTGCTGACGCAGGCCGCCCGTGTAAAGGTACACGCGGATGCCTGCGAAGCGGCCCAAGGTATGGACCTCGCCGTCGACGACGGCCTGGGCGCGCAGCCGTTGCCCGGCGTCCCCTGGCTCCAGCGCATCGACGAGCATGGCTGCGGTGGGGGAAGCGAGCCGAAAGCGATCATCGAGTTCACGGCGCAGAGCCTCGGTGACGCGCCCCTCCGCGTCCCTGGAGAAGGACTGCAATACCAGCGTGGGTTGCGTACGCAGCAGGAGCGAACCGGCCCCGGCCGGCGCCGCTGCCGATTCCGCCTGCTGGCGATCGGGAGTGGCGGTGAACCACCAGAGACCGGCAGCGAACAGGGTGAGGACCAGCAGTGCAGGCAGGGCTCGACGCGGTATCGCCAGTTCAGTCGCAGGCAGCGGCAGTGCGGTGCCGTTGGGAGCTGCTTCAGGTTCGGGTTCGTCGGCGGTCTTGTAGAGCGTCCAGGCCTCGGTGTCGAGGGCTCGCGCAACCCGTTCCAGGGTCTGCAGTTCGACGGGCTGTTCCCGGAACACGCGGCTGACGAGGTCCTTGGGTGCCTGGTCGAGCCCCTCCAGATCCGCGATGCGTTCCGCCAGCGCGGCCTGGCTGCGGAAGCCCGCCTCGGTCAGGGCGTGGTACAGACGAGGTCGTGAGGCGCGAACGCCCCGCTTACGGCTCTGCTGATTCCCGGTCGCCATTCCCTAAGCAACCTTCCGCATCGGCCAGCCCGTGGCCTGGGCCGATGTTTATAACACGTCATTAACAACCTGGAACAGCCGTCCGTCCCACGCTATCTGCCGTTACCTGCAGATAACCGCTGTTAGCTGTCGATGCCTCGAAGCCCGAAAGGCGCAATCGTCGACCCTGCCGGAACGGTGGCGTCGGAGGGGCGCGCATGCAACGGAACCGATTCACGTGGGTGGCCCTGATCGCCGTGATCGCACTCGCTGGTTGCGGCCGTGACGATCTGGTCGGGACCTTCGAGGACGATCTCGGCGTGACCCGCTACGAGTTCCTCGGCAAAGGCCAGGCCCATCTGACGGTGCTCGGGGCCACCGTCGTCGCGGATTACCGGCTCGATGGCGATCAGGTCCTGGTGACAGGGCCGCAGGGCACGCTGGTGCTGACGCGGCGGGACGACCGGCTTTACGGACCGATGGGCCTGGAGCTCAAGCGGCAGCTGCCGTGACAACGAGGCCCGCTCCGGTATTTCACAGCAGGAGATATCACATCATGCGCCGCGACCATCATCCCTTTTTCGCTGTCATCCTCGGTCTCGCCTGGTCATTTGCCGTAACCGCCGCGCCGCATGCCGGCACGCCGGAACTTGCGGCGAAATCTGCAGAAATTGCCGGCTTACGCCTCGGCATGACCCCGCGCGAAGTGCTCGAAGCCTTGCAGGCACATCGGCCGCAGCTGGAGGTCCGGCAGATCAACATGCAGCTGACGGCACGCGACTCCCGCCGCCGTAACGTGACGGTGGGGGAGTTCCTGGGCGAGATCAATGCCACGCGTCTTCCCAACCACCTGCGCGGCGAACGTGAGCCGATGCTGTACATCAACGTCGTTTTTCCGGGTCCGCCGGCCGAGCCGCGGGCGATCTTCATCGCCCATATGCTGCAATACCCGCAGGGGGAGGGGCCCGCCTTCGGCGGGGTGGTCGGGAGCATAGAGGAGCGTCACGGCGAGCCGCGCTTCACGGAGAACGATGGCCGCACCTATCGCGCCCTGTGGCGTGCGGAAGAGCCGGCTGTCTCGACCGGGGAAATGCAACGTTACGCCAGCCAGGCCGGACCCCGGATCAATGGCTTGGACGTGACAATGGGCGGCGGATTGCACAATCTACTGCCGATCAAGCTCGGCGGCGCCCACCGGACGCCGCCGGGACCGCACCTTGGCTACCAGGTTAGCACCACCCAGGGTTCGGTCTTCCGGATCTCGTCCTACCTCAGTGATGACCCGGTTCGTATCGAGCGCATGAAAGCCGAGACCGCCGAATACGCCACCGGAGGCGGTCGGCAGCAGGGGCAGCAGGCCCGGCAAGAGTCGCCTGCCGCCGGAGCGGCCAGGCCGATCGATGCCCTCGGCGTGCTTTGGTCCTGGTACAAGCTCTCCGGTACCACGCCTGATTTCGAAGAAATGGCAAAGCGCCTGCGCCGGGTACAGCAGGCGGGCGAATTCGATCGCGACCGCGTCCTTGCCGCGGAGGCCGCCGACCTGCAGGCAGCGTTCGAGGCCTTCGACCCCAGCGGGCCATTTACCGTGACCGTGCAGACCCGGCTGGATTACCTCGAGGATCGCGAACAGGTCGCCATCCAGTTTTTCGAGCCCGGCCGAGTCCTTCCGCTCGATCCCTTCGTGCAGCGCATCGATGGCCGCGAACATCGTCTTTCTATGATGTCGCAGTACGGCGATCGCTATCAGCGCCGGCTGGTCATTACCAACCGGGAGGCCGCGCGTTACCAGCCGCTGCCGCGGGACCAGGCGCGGATGTTCGCCACGTCACAGGGCTGGAGGCCACAGGGTGCGATGCTGGAACTGACGTTCCGGCTGCACGGGGCCGTGCCTGGGTCGGGTGCAGCCTCCGGCAGCATGCTGCTGGCGCAGGTCGAGTCCATGCGGCTGTCACCGGGCGGTCAGTGGGCCCAGACGCGCCAAGCCCAGGCCCAGGCCTGGCCGTTCAGTGATGCCATCACCATTGCGGCCGGCGGCGAGTTCGTGCGCAGCGTCGATGACATGCTGGTGCTGCACGCCTATCACAAGCTGCGCAATGAACCGATCGACTTCGACGCGCTCGCGGGTACGACAATTTATGTCAACTCAGTGGATTTCTTCGACCGCGAGGATGCGCAACGAATCGAAGCCGCGCGGTTTCGGGCGGGCTTCGATGCCGTCGACCCACGAGCAACCTACGCCATGAACGTCACTGCCAGGCTCGAGTACGAGCTCGACCGGGAACGCTTCCGCGTGTCGATTTTCGCTCCGGACAGCAGCCTGACCTTTCAGCCGATACGCAGGCTTGCTCTGATTCCGGCCCAGGTCCGCACCCTGCCGTACAACCTGCGGGCCAATTACCTGGTGCAGTTCACGAATGCGGACGCACTGCGTTATGTGGCGCTGCCCCGAGACCGGGCGGCACGCATCGACGGGGTCGGGCAGCGCGGTTTCGTGCAGGGTCCCGCAGAACTCGTGGTGCGCTTTGTCGGCACTGGTGACCCCCTGCCGGGTTCCCGCGGCGGGAATGTGCTGCGGGCGGAAGTGATATCGGTGAATTATGCGCCGCTTGGGCTGCCCTAGCCTGCCAGCAAAGCTTACCAATAGGGTTGAGATGGGCCGCTGGCTGGTGCTTAAGGTGAGCGGCGCTGATACGCGGGGCGGGGCTGTAGCGATGGCCACCGAGCGCGCTTGACTGGGGCGGAAAACACTGGGGAGGGCGCGTCGCGCATCGGAAGTGATCGGGCGACAATGGCGGCGTCGTCGGCTCGAGGGGCGCGCGCGGCATGGCCGCTTTCCTGAATGCATTCACCAGCTATTTCGTCGTCATCGATCCCATCGGTGCCGCGCTGATCTTCTATTCCCTCACCATCGGCTGGAGTCTGCGGGAGCGGCTGCTCGTACTGAGTAAATCCATGCTGATTGCCGCCGGGGTGATCGTCGCGTTTGCGCTGGGCGGCGAGCGCCTGCTGACGGCGCTTGGCATCAGCATGGACGCGCTGCGGGTGGCGGGGGGCATTCTGTTGTTCAACACTGCGTTCCGCATGATCACGTCCGCACCCCTGCCGGATCAGCCGCGGGCGCGAATCCAGGGCGACATCGTCGTCTATCCCATGGCCATTCCCCTCACGGCGGGCCCGGGAACGCTGACACTGACGGTCCTGCTGATGGCGGATGCGCCGGACCTGACCGGGCAGAGCATGGTGCTGCTCGCCGCAGCATCGGTGCTGGCCATCACCTGGGTGGCGGCGCTCGCGGCGGGCTGGATCCGGCGGGTGGTGGGGCGGACGGGAGACGAGGTGATCAAGCGGCTTTTGGGCGTCATCCTGGCGGCGCTGGCGATACAGTTCGTCGCCAACGGCGTGCGCGGCCTGCTGTGAGCGTACGCATCGGCGCGGGATGCGTGTTGACGCGCCGTCGGCGCTAAACTGTCGTCCGGCGACACGGGAGAGACAGACCATGCAGGCTCAGGGTGCGATCCACTGCCACGCGACCATGAACTACGCCCTCGGCGCGGGCGAGGGCACAGCGGCCGTGGAGGTGCCGATTCACGATGCCCGGGAGGCGGCGCTGCCTTTCGACGACTGCGGCTTTCAGCTCGTCGATCACGCTTTGCCGCAGACGGATTCTTTCGATCAGGCTGAGCTCTCCGCGGTCCACGGTCCGATGATTGCGGAACTCGCGCAGGCGCTGTCCGGCTGCGACCGGACCCTCATCTACCCGCCCATCGTGCGCAGCCCGAAGATGGCTCTGAAGGTGGCGGACTATGCGCCCATCACGTTCGTGCACTCGGACTTCACCGAGGATTACCGCTACATGGTGGAGGATCCGGCGCGTCCCTATGCCGCCTACATCCAGCCGCTGCTGGCGCAGGCTGGATTGAGCCAGCGTGACGTCGCACTCGCCGACCGCGTGCTCATGCTGCAGTTTTGGCGCAATCTCGGTCCCGAGCGGCCGGATCACCCGCTGGCGATCTGCGATGCGCGCAGCGTGCCCCGCAGTGACCTGCTGCCGTTCGTGGTGCCGGAGTACGGCGGCTTGCACCTGGAGTTCGAAACCTTCGGCGTGCGCGCGCCGGAACATGCTTCAGATCATCACTGGTACACGTATCCGGGGATGAAGCACGATGAAGTGCTGGCGTTCCGGACCTACGACAGCCGCTGTGTGGAGCAGGAGCGGCCGTTCTGGACGCCGCACTCGGCCTTCCGCGATCCCCACGCCGGGCCCGATGCGCCGGCGCGGGAGAGTCTGGAGATCCGGATCCTCTGCCTGTTCAGCGGGCACTGAGCCCGGCAGCAGGGATCCGGCATGGCCCTCAGGCCACCATGTCGCCGAGCCGCGAGCGGATGATGCGCTCCGCATCGGCGACGATGCGGTCGATCAGTTCCTTGACCGTGGGGATGTCGTCGATCAGCCCCTGGACCATGCCGGCGGACCAGATGCCGCCGTCTGCATCGCCGTCGGCCATGGCCTGCCGGCCGCGCGTACCGGCCACGAGGTGCATGATGTCCTCGAACTTCGCGCCCCCCTTGCCTTCGATGGCCACCACTTCCTCGCTGACCGCGTTCTTCATCACGCGGGCGGTGTTGTGCAGGGTGCGGAAGATCAGGCTGGTCTGACGCTCGTCGTTCGCGACCATCCGCTGCTTGAAGCCGTCATGGATCGGCGCTTCCTTGGTGACGCAGAAGCGGGTGCCCATGTTGACGCCATCGGCTCCGAGCGCCAGCGCCGCGGCGAGACCGCGTCCATCAGCGAATCCGCCCGAGGCCAGCATGGGGATCTTGACCTTGTTGGCGGCGGCCGGAATCAGGATGAGCCCCGGAATGTCGTCCTCACCCGGATGGCCTGCACACTCGAAACCGTCGATGGAGATGGCATCCACGCCCATGCGCTCGGCAGACAGCGCGTGCCGGACGGCGGTGCACTTGTGGATCACCTTGATACCGTGCTGCTTGAAGTGGTCCACGTGTTCCTGAGGTTTGTAGCCGGCCGTTTCGACGATCTTGATGCCGCCCTGGATGATGGCGTCCCGGTACTCGGCATAGGGTGGCGGCTTGATTGCGGGGAGAATGGTCAGGTTCACGCCGAAGGGCTTGTCGGTCATTTCCTTCGTGCGGGCGATTTCCTTGGCCAGGTCCTCCGGTGTCGGCTGGGTCAGGGCGGTCAGGAAGCCGAGGCCACCTGCATTGGCGACGGGCGCCACCATTTCCGCATAGCCCACCCACTGCATGCCGCCCTGGACGATGGGGTGCTCGATGCCGAACATTTCCGTGAATCGCGTCTTGATGGCCATGGTTGCTTCCTGTTTGAACAACGAAAGGATTCGTCAGGCCGCAGGCGGCTCGCGCAAGCTGCCGCCGGCGGCTGATAATGCGTGTGAATTATGGCGGGGCGCAGTATAGATGATGCAGGTTGCCGCCGTCGTCAGGGACGGGTGGAAAAAGGGGGTGCCCGCCCCCGCCGGGGGGAGCGGGAGCGGGCGACACGGGGCAGGATCGCAGCGAAGCCGGGGGGAGGGGGATGCTCCGCTCCGATCAGGCTCAGGCAGCTTGGCGCCCGGCCTCCCGTGTTTCGAGAAACGTTTCGAGCTCGTCGGCGCCACCGATGGCCTGACCGTCGATGAACACCTGCGGGCTGCTGCTGCGGCCGCTGACGGCACGCAGCGTCGAGGTGCTCACGCCCTTGCTGAGCTGAACCTCTTCGAAGCCGATGCGGCGGTCCCGAAGCAACTTCTTGGCGCGGGCACAGTGTGGGCAGCCCGGCTTCGTGAACATGGTGACGGCCAATGGGCGCTCGGACCGCTCGGGTGCGAGGTAGGCCAGCATGGTGTCGGCGTCGGAGACTTCGTACGGGTCGCCGGGACGGTCGGGCTCGATGAACTGTTTCTCGATCACGCCGTCGCGGACCAGCATGGCGTAGCGCCAGGAGCGCTCGCCGAAGCCGAGGTCGGTCTTGTCCACGAGCAGACCCATGCCGCGGCTGAAGTCACCGTTGCCGTCGGCAATCAGCGTCACGTTCTCCGCCTGCTGCTCGCGGGCCCAGGCGTCCATGACGAAGGCGTCGTTCACCGACAGGCAGATGATTTCGTCCACGCCCTGGGCGGCGAACGTGGGCGCCAGTTCGTTGTAGCGCGGCAGGTGCGCCGTGGAGCAGGTCGGGGTGTAGGCACCCGGCAGGGCGAACATGACGACCGTGCGCCCGGCGAAGATTTCGCGGCTGCTGCGGGTCTCGAGCATGCCGTCGCGGATGATCTTGAAGTCGACAGCGGGGACGGGCTGGCCTTCCCGGTTCTGGAATCGGTGGTTGCTCATGTCAGCTCCTGGGTATCGGATGCCATCGACTGGATGGCTGATGGTGGGAGTGTGGCCGAGCAGGTTTCTTAGGTAAAAGTGATTGTTTGAATCGTTTTCATATCTCAAACCTATGAAAGTCGGTGTAATCGATCCGAGAATGAATGGTCCTGAGAGGGCCTCGGGGCCGGATGACCCGCGTCCCGCGCTGGGGCATACTCGGCGGCTCGTGCCATCGGTCTGTTGTCCCTGGGTCTCAGCGGTGCTCGATGGTCCGCAAGGGCGACCCTCCTGTCGGGAGACCACGACACTGTCTGATTCGAACGGCCTGTCCCTGCTCGGGACCACGTCGGCGATGAGCCTGCTGCCACTTGCCCTCGCGCAGGGCATATGGCTGCGCATGTCCGGCCGGCGCCTGCCGGAACCGTTCGGTGATCGCTCGGGGTGGACAGGCGACAGCGCAGCCGAGCCCTTGCGGCTGCTGGTGGTGGGCGATTCAATGGCCCTCGGTGTCGGCTGCAGTGCCATGGAGCGCAGCCTTGCACCGCGGCTGGCCTACGCGCTGGCCGTCCGGCTCCGGCGACGGGTGGAATGGCAGGTGATCGGCCGCCGCAATTGGACGGCCGCTGAAGTCTTGCGCCACCTGACGCTGAACGGTACGCCGCAGCACGACATCGGTCTCGTCCTGCTCGGCGCCAACGATTCCCTCGGGCTCACTGCCCGGGGGCGCTGGCGGCGCGAGTTCGGCCGCATCCTCGAGCAACTGGAACTGGGTGGCGGGCGCCTGCTGCTGAGTTCCTGTATCCGCGCGCTCGGTCAGGTGCCGGCCCAGCCCTGGCCACTGAACACGCTGCTCGGCGAGCGCTTCCGGCAGATCGATCTGGATGCTCTGGACGTGGTCCGCAGTCGGCGCCCCGACGTCGAACGGACCTGCCTGCATCTGCCCATCGACGCCAGCGAACTGCGCTCGCACCTGGAACGGGACGGCCTGCACCCATCCGCTTCGGGCTACGCCCATTGGGCGCGCTGGCTCAGCGAGCGCGTCATCGAGGAGTGGCGGGCTTTGCCGCAGACATTGCCGGGCGTGGAGCAGGCGGGCTGAACCTGGCCCGTTGCGCCGTCAGAAGCAGGCGGTCACCACGTTGCTCAGGAAGCGCTCGGCGGCGCCCGGCTTGAAGCCGGTCAGAAAGCGCGTCTGCCCAGCAAGATCAGTTCCCGTTTCCAGCCAGGGCACGCTCGGCGCGCTGGCATCCGGATTGCCGCCGCGGGGCGTCTGTTCGACTTCGCGGATGCGCCAGCCGCGCAGCTCGCTCTCGATCAGCTCGGGTGTCCGCAGCCAGCAGATCGCTGCGGAGTCCCAGGGATGGAAGCCGTCGTCGTCGGGAAAGCTCCGGGTCCAGTGGTCGAGCCAGGGCCGTGCGCCGGCCACGAGATGGCGGGCGACCGGGGTGCCGTGTTGCTCGATGGCTGCCAGGTGCTCGGCGCCCATGCTCACCGGACTCGACAGTTCGAAGCCGGCGCAGACCACCGGCACGCCGGAGTCCAGCAGAACCCGGGCTGCGCGCACGTCGTTTTCGAAATTGAAGTCCCGGACCGGTCCCGTGTCGCCCAGATAGAACGGGCGGCCTGCGCTGCGGCCGCCGACGATCACCACCTCCTCGATCCTGTCGGCATCCTCGGGATGATGCAGCAGCAACGCGCCGAGATTGCCCAGCGGTCCCAGCGCGGCAATGCGCAGGTGCTGCCGGCTGAGCAGCGCGTGCAGCAGTTCCACGGCCTCGGTCTTCGGCGGCAGTCCCTGTGCGGGTATCGCGGTTGCCTGGCCGCGTGCCACCGGCACGTCCATGCCCGTGAGTGTGATCAACTCTTTCGCCACCGCCAGGGCGGGTTCCAGGGGCGCATTGCCGAAGGTAACGGTGATCCCGAGCACGTCCAGGTCCGGTGCCCGAAGGGCCTCCACGATGGCGAACGCGTCGTCCACATCCCGTGGCCGGCCTTCGTGAATCACGCCCAGGGCCGGGTCGGTGTCGATCA
>SKUB01000128.1 GCA_007122315.1 Pseudomonadales bacterium
AACTGGTTCACCATCGGCATCAATCAGAACGGGCTGTCGCCGAACATGACTTCAATGTTCGACGATCAGGCGGTGCACGTGAGCTATATCGTCAACGAGGTCATGCAGCGCGGCCATCGCACCATCGAGGTCACCGCCGAAGCGGAGCAGGCCTGGGTGGAAGAGATCGTCCGGCTCGCGGGCCGCGGCGCCACGGCCTTCCTGGAGGAATGCACGCCCGGCTACTACAACCGGGAGGGGCAGGTCGGCAAGGGCGCGAGCATGCAGAATTCGCCCTATGCGCCGGGCATCAACGCCTTCAATGCGCTGCTCGGAGAGTGGCGGGAGAAGGGCGCCCTCGACGGCATGGAAACCGGCTGACCGGCGCTTCGCGGCGACGCCCATCCTGCTTCACGACGCGGCCCGGGCCGCACGGAGAACACCATGGAACAGCTCGAAGGACGCACTGCGTTCATCACCGGCGGCGCCAGCGGCATCGGCTTCGCCATGGCCAAAGCCTTTGCCGCTGCCGGCATGAAGGTGGCCATTGCCGATGTGGAACAGGACGCGCTGGATGCGGCCGTCGCGAAGCTGAAGGCAGGCAACGCCGACGTGCTCGGCATCTGCCTCGATGTCCGCGACCGCGATGCCATGGAGGCGGCCGCCGCAACCGTGACGAAAGCCTTCGGCCCCGTACACCTGCTCTGCAACAACGCCGGCATCGGCGCCGGCGGTCCCATGCACGAGACCACCTACGGTGACTGGGACTGGACGCTCGGCGTCAATCTCAATGGTGTCGTGAACGGCATGCAGGCGTTCCTGCCAGGCATGGTTGCCCACGGCGAAGGCGGCCACGTGGTCAACACAGCCTCCATGGCCGGCATCGCCGGTTTCGGTGGCATGGGGCCCTACAACGCGTCCAAATTCGCCGTCGTCGGCATCTCAGAAGCCCTGGCGCAGGACGTGGCGCATGCGGACATCGGCGTTTCCGTGCTCTGCCCGGGCGTCGTGCAGACCAACATCTTCAACTCGCAGCGCAACCGGCCGGAGGACATGCCCGGTCGCGAGCGCAAGCTCAGCCCCGAGGACGAAGCGCGCCTTGCAGAGATCATCGCGAAGGGCATCTCGCCGGACCAGGTCGCCGAGCAGGTGGTGGAGGCCGTACGGCAGAAGCAGTTCTGGATCTTCACGCACCCGGAGTACGCGCAGCTCGTGCAGATGAAAATGCAGGCCATGGTGGCGGCGTTCCCGCCCCTGCCGGAGGGCGTGGAGCCGCTCATGCCGCCAGGCTGAGGCGCGTCATCGCGTGACCCTGGCGCCCTGCTCGGCTAGTCTCCCTGGAATACTCCTGGGAGGAGACTGAGCATGTCCGAGCTTGCCAAAGCGCCCGACTTCGCCACCTTCGAAGCCCATCCCCTGACGCCGGCCATCGGCGCGGAGCTGCTCGGTGTCGATCTGAGACGCATCGACGACCGCCTGATTCAGGACGTCCGCGCTGCGCTGCTGCAGTATCAGGTGGTGTTCTTTCGGAATCAGAACATCAGCCGCACCCAGCACATCGCCTTCGCCCGCGCCTTCGGCGAACTGGAGATTCATCCGGCCACGCCGAAAGACCAGCCGGACCCGGAAGTGCTGCGCATCGCCCACGGCGCCGGCAGCCGCGGCCAGGAAAACATGTGGCATTCGGACGTCACCTGGCGGGAGAAGCCGTCCCTGGGCTCCATCCTGCGTGCCATCGAGGTCCCGGCGACTGGTGGTGACACGCTGTTCGCCAACATGAATCTGGCCTACGAACGCCTCGATACCGAGACCCGTGAGCGCATCAGGGACCTCGTGGCCGTCCACGACATCGCCCGCGTGTTCGCGAAGCGTCTCGGCAAGAAAGCCGAGGAGCTGCACGCCCAGTATCCGCCCATGGAGCACCCGGTGGTCCGTACCCACCCGGAGACGGGCCGGCAACATCTCTACGTCAACAATGCGTTCACCAGCCACATCAAGGACATGCCGGCAGATGAGAGCGCCGAGTTGCTCAACCGGCTCTACCTCACTGCCTGGAATCCCGAAGTGCAGTGCCGCTTCCGCTGGGCGCCGGGGTCGATGGCGTTCTGGGACAACCGAGCCTGCCAGCACTTCGCAGCCAGCGACTACTTCCCGGCCATCCGAGTCATGGAACGCGTCACCATCGCCGGCGACCGGCCCTACTTCGACGCTGCCGCCTGACGGGCCTCTGGGCCAGCGCGCGCGGGATCACAGAGAAACGCCCAGCTGCGAGGGGATGCAGCGGAGGCCCGGGAATGCTCCCCGGGCCACCGAGGTGTCCCCCTGCTATTGGACCTGGGATCGCTCAAGGTAGCGGAAGTAATCCGAATCCGCGCGCAGCATCAGCGTGCTGTTGGGACCCAGCGCCTGGTAGCTTTCCAGGGTCCGGAAGAAGGAATAGAACTCGGGATCGGCCCCGAACGCTTCACCGTAGATGCGCGTGGCTTCGGCGTCGGCCTCACCACGAATCTCCTCCGCCTGGCGCGCCGCCTCGGAGCGAATGCCCTGCAGATCACGCGCCATGTTGCCGAGAATCTCCTGGCTGCGACCGCGGCCTTCCGAGCGGAAGCGTTCGGCGATGGATTGCCGCTCGGCGACCATGCGATTTTCCACCTGCCGGCGAACCGACTGAATGTAGTTGACCCGCTTGATGCGCACGTCGTCGAGATAAATCCCGAGGTCGGGCATCGAGTCCTTGGCACGGGCGAGGATTTCAGCTTCGAGCAGCTCACGCCCAAGCGTCGGCCTCTGCTGCAGGTCCACATCATCGCGTCCCGCCAGCGCCGGGTCCTCCAGATCCGCGAGATCGACTTCCCAGTCCCGCGAGCGGACGAT
>SKUB01000343.1 GCA_007122315.1 Pseudomonadales bacterium
AGCTCTCGCTGTCCAATGGCAGCGAGAGCGGCCACAACTCCTGGGACGGCAGTTATTTCCACACGACCCGCATCGCGGCCCGCAAGGCCTATGAGGAAGCCGGCATCCACAATGCCCGCGATGAGATCTCCATGTTCGAGTGTCACGACTGCTTTTCGGTCACGGAACTGGTCACCATGGAAGATCTGCAGCTGTCGCCAGAAGGTGGCGCAATCAAGGACGTGCTCGACGGTTTCTATGACGCAGACGGCCAGATTCCCTGCCAGATCGATGGTGGCCTGAAGTGTTTCGGTCACCCCATCGGCGCGTCTGGCATCCGGATGCTCTACGAGATGTATCTGCAGCTGCAGGGCAGGGCGGGGCCGCGGCAGCTGGCCAACCCCACCATCGGCATGACCCATAATCTCGGCGGCTCACCGATGTCGAACGTGGCAGCGGTCTGCATCATCGGCGCCGCCTGAGGCGCGCGCCGGAAACGCTCTCTAGAGCCGACGTCGGAGCTGCGCCGAGGCATCCCGTTCCGTGCCGGGGCGCTGCCGCGGCACACCCGCCAACGCGCTGCCAAGCAGCCATTGGGGCAGGGCTCGTCGGCTGGCCGGCGAGCCTTCCACGCGGATCCGTCCGGCCGCGATCTCCTCGCGCAGCGATCGGAACCCGCGCCAGGCCTCAACGAAGCGTTGCAGGTCAGCTCTCACGCAGACGTCGGACTCGAAACCTGGGTGCTTGAGGCACATGTCGACCACCCCGTCGTCGTTGACCAGCCAGAAGCGCCTGAATTCCCGCGGCAGACCGCTGAATTCGAACTCGATGACGGTGCGCCCTGATGGCATGGCCGCGGTGTCGAGGCGCGTGCTCATGCTCCAGGCAAGGAACGCTGGGTCGAGATCCTCGGGCTCCATGTCGCGGGCCCAGCGCTGCCCCCATGCGGCGAGTTGCATGACCACGGGTTCGAGTTCCAGGCAGGCATTGGTCGGCAGGTATTCGTGGCCGGACTGGTCTGCAAGGGGGCGCTTCTCACACAGACCCGAGTCCTGTAACCGGGCAAGGCGCGTCGACAGCAGACTGGCGGACATTCGGGGCAGGCCGCGGTGAATCTCGTTGAATCGTCGGCAGCCATCGATGAGCCGACTGACCACGAGCAGGGTCCAGCGCTCGCCGAGAAGCTCCATTGCCAGTGCGAGCGGGCAGTACTGGCCGTACGTTTTCGTCATGGCCATCACTTCCTTCCGGACCATCGCGGTGCAATCCACTCCAGATTCTGTACTGGTCCGAAGCGGCCACAGACCCACAATGGCCCGGTGAGCCGAAAAGGAGACGTCATGATGAGAAACGAGCAAGCCATTCGCAATCTGGCGGCCAAACTCCACGGGCCGCTGCTGCAGCCTGGAGAGCCCGGCTACGACGATGCCCGCGCAGTGTGGAACGCCATGATCGACCGCAGGCCTGCGCTGATCGTTCAGCCTCAGCACGTCGCCGATGTCTGCGCGGCAGTGAACTTTGCGCGCGAACACGACCAGGCGGTAGCCGTACGCGCTGGCGCTCACAATGTTGCAGGTTCCGGCGTCTGCGACGGCGGGGTGATGGTGGATCTCGCCGCGATGCGTGGCGTGGACGTGGATGCCGACGCTGGCATCGCACGCGTGCAAGGTGGCGCACAGCTCACCGACCTCGATGGGGCAAGCGCAGCCCATGGTCTCGCCACCCCGGGCGGAGTGGTTTCGTCCACAGGTGTTGGCGGGCTCGCACTCGGGGGCGGTTTCGGCTGGTTGGCACGCAAGCACGGGCTGGCTGCCGATAACTTGCTTTCGCTGGACTTGGTGACCGCCGACGGTGAGCTGGTGCATGCCAGCGGCGATGAGAATCCCGACCTGTTCTGGGCGCTCCGTGGAGGCGGCGGCAATTTCGGTGTCGTCACTCGCTTTACGTTTCAGCTGCACCCCCTCGGGCACGATGTGCTGTTCGGGCCGACCGTGTACCGCCTGGAGGATGCCCCTGCGGTGCTGCGACGCTACCGGGAATTCTGCGCGCAGGCGCCAAGGGAGTGTTGCGTGTGGGCGGACCTGCTCAACGCACCGCCCTTGCCGTATCTACCCGAACGCGTCCATGGAACACCGGTGCTCAGCCTGATGCAGTGTTATTCGGGAACTGACTGGAAGGAAGGCAGGCGAATTCTCGCGGGACTCCACAACGCCGCCGACCCGATCGGGGACGGCGTCGCACCCCGACCTTATCTCGAGGCTCAGCAGTTCCTCGATCAGGCATACGAACATGGCGCGCGCAACTACTGGTCGACTCAGAGTTACGTTGAACTTCCCGAGCAGGCCATCGATACGCTCACGGGGCTCGCCGCCGCGCTCCCGGCGGCGGAGTCGGACATCCTCATCTCACAGCTCGGTGGGGCAATCGACGACATGGCCCCGGAAGCCACTGCCTACCCGCACCGTGGCATCCGCTTCACGGTGACGGTCGGCGCCCGTTGGCGAGAGTCCGCCGACGACGCACGGTGCGTCGCCTGGGCCCGTGACGGAGGTGCCGCTCTTGCTGCCGGTGCCAGCGGTGGACGGTACGTGAACTTCGTCGGAGAGGCCTCCGGTTCGGAGCGCAGTGCATATGGCTTGAACTTCGAACGTCTGCAGGACGTCAAGCGACAAGTCGATCCGAGCAATCTGTTTCGGGTCAACCAGAATGTCGTACCTTGATCCTTTTCGCGTCGCCCGCTGCTCAGGCCTCGTAGCGGTAGCCGACGCCATAGACCGAAGTGATGGGCGCGTCAGCGCCCAGCGCGTCCGTCAGCTTGCGCCGCAGATTCTTGACGTGAGTGTCGATGGTCCTGTCGCTGACCACCCGATGATC
>SKUB01000020.1 GCA_007122315.1 Pseudomonadales bacterium
ACCGAGCCCTTCGATTTCGATCGCATCGTCGAGCAGATCATCTCCGTCCTGCGCCGGGCGCTGCCGAAACGCATCGACGTCGAGACCGACCTCGCCTGCGGCATGCTGGTGGAGAGCAGCGAGAGCATGCTGCAGCAGGTGCTCTACAACCTGCTGGTGAACGCGGGTGCGGCCATCTCCGGGCAGGGACGTATTGTCGTGCGCACACGCGCCACGGAGGACGAGCGCGGCAGGTCGATGGCGGAGTTGCAGGTGATTGACGATGGCTCCGGGATGTCGCCGGAGGTGCGGCAGCGGATCTTCGAGCCCTACTTCACCACCAAGGGCAACGACGGTTCCGGACTGGGACTGCCCACGGTGCTGAATCTCGTGGAGCAACACCGAGGCGTCATCGGCATCGACAGCACCCCGGACGAAGGCACCACGATCACCGTGATGCTGCCGGTTGCCGCAACGCGATCGGAACAGACGGAACGCACGCAACGGCAGGCACTGATCATCGACGACGACAGCATGATCCTGACGCTCCTCAAGCGCCTTCTGGACCGCTACGGCTTCGCCAGCCAGACGGCAGTCAGCGGCGCGACCGCCATGGCCCTGTCCCTGGCGGAAGCACCGGACCTGATCATCGTCGACCTCGCTCTCGGCCGCGACAACGGCGTCGAGGTCGCTCTTCGACTGCGGAGCCGGTATCCCAATGCCGCCCTGGTGCTCACCACCGGCGGCGTACTTCCCGACCGGGCGACACCGCCGTTTCCCTTTACCCACGTCCTGCGCAAGCCGTTCACGTCCGGCGACGTCGGTCGCATGCTGCAGGACCTCAAACGGGATTGATGCCCCGCGCAGTGAGCAACTCGAGGCTGCGCGCGACGACGGCGTCCGTGTTTTCGGCCCCGAAAGCGTCACCCACTACCACGTGCTGCGAGCCGCTGCCGCCGTCAGGGACCACCATGCATTCCGCATCCTTCACCCGCGCCAGCATGGAACGGGTGCGACTGGCATCCACCACCTGATCGGCGTCACTGAAAATCGCCAGTACAGGTACGTCGATACCTTCCATGGCAACGCGACGCACCTTGCGCACCAGGGCGTACATGGCCACCAGCGTATGAGTGGCATAGCGCAGCGTCCAGTAGCGGGCGTGAGCCTCGTTCTCGGCTTCGATGACCCGCTCGCGCCCCACCAGCCAGTGGATCCAGCGGCTGGCAGCCGGCAGGCCCAGCAGTGCGCTGCGGCGATCCACCAGGCCGAAATTCGGTGCAATGAGAATCAGCGCTGCCAGCTCGGGAACGCGTCCGGATGCCGCCAGCAGGGTGGCCAGGGTGCCGCCGGTGGAGGTCCCCACCAGGATGACCCGCTCGCCGATGCGGCGTCCGATGGCCATGGCCTCGCGGGCGTCCTCGATCCAGGTCTTGGCGTTGCCCTCACTCAACGCTTCCGGACCACGGCCGTGGCCGGTCAGACGGGGGTAGTAGACGTTCGCGTGGAGGGGGCCCGCAAGGCGCTCGCAGACGGGCGACGTCTCCATGGGGCTGGCCGAGAAGCCGTGCAGATAAACGATGGCGAAGGAACGCCTGCGCCGCTCGCCGCCCTGCCAGACGATACGGGCATGGGCATCAGGACGCAGATCGTCGTACTGCCCTTCGCGTTCCTCGAGCCAGGCATCGAGATGTTCGAGCTGCAAGGGTGGCCGCTTCACGCGCCGACTGCGTCCTCTGCCAAGACCTCCGCGACCTGAACCCGCAGCGTCTCACGTCGAAAGGGTTTCTGCAGCAGCCGGACCCGCCTTCGCTGGCCGAAATCGCTGAACACATCGACGTCCGCGTAGCCTGACATGAACATGACGCGCAGGTCCGGGCGTCGACGCACCACCTCCGCCGCGATCTCCGGACCCCGTTCGCCTGGCAGGACCACGTCGGAGAGCAGCAGATCCACGGACTCCTGCTCGAGCAGCGCCCTGGCAGCCGCGCCGTCCTCGGCTGCGAACACTTCGTAGCCGAAGCTGCGCAACATGGCCACGGTGACCTCACGCACGGTCGCTTCGTCCTCCACCACAAGAATGCGCCCCTGCCCCATGGCCACCGTTTCAGCCTGCGCCTGCACTTCGCTGAACTTGGGTTCCGCCTCCGCTACCGGCAGATACAGCCCGACCCGGGTGCCCTCGCCCTCGCGGCTGCTGAGCTCGATCTGGCCACGCGACTGCCGCACAAAACCGTGCACCATCGACAGTCCGAGCCCGGAACCGTGGACGGCATGCTTGGTGCTGAAAAAAGGCTCGAAGGCACGATCGCGGACCTCGGCAGACATGCCGGAACCGGTATCGGTCACTTCGATGCACACGCATGCTTTCGCCCCGGTTTCGGGAAAGCGTCGTGACATCTGCGCTGCTGCCACGAGCCGGGAACTGATGGTGATGCGCCCCGGTCCACTCATCGCGTCCTGCGCATTGTTCGCCAGGTTCAACAGCGCAGTCTGCAACTGCGTCGGATCCGCGAGGACCGGCTCCCGCGCCGGATTTCCGAACACAACCTGCACCTCGGAGCGCAGCGTGCGCTCGAGCATGGTGCGCGTCTCCGCGAACAGTTCTTCGAGCACCACGGCCCGTGGCTTGAGCGGCTGGCGGCGGGCAAATGACAGCAGGCGTCGACTGAGCTCTGCTCCACGCCCCGCCGCCTGCGTCGCCTGCAGCAGCAGGGCACGGGTGTCCGGGTCTGAGATGCGGTCGTCGATCAGTTCGAGATTGCCGAGCACCACCGCCAACAGATTGTTGAAGTCGTGCGCGATACCACCGGTAAGCTTGCCGATGGATTCCAGACGCCGGGCCTGCTGGGCGCGCTCCTCGATCTCGAACCGTTGGCTGATGTCCGTGACCGCCACCTGATAGGCCGGAGCGCCGTCCCATTCGACCTGGGAGACCAGCGCCCGCAGCCGGGCTTCAGTCCCGTCGCGGCGCTGAATCACCATGTCGTAATCACGCTCCACGTTCTCCGCACGTTGGCGCGCGGCCATCCGCTGCCGCGCGCGCTCCTGCTCCTCAGGCGGCAGCAGTCGCATCACCGAGCCGAGCTCGAGCAGTTCGGCCGGCGTGGCATAACCAGCGAGTCGAGCCGCGGCCGGATTGACGTAGACCAGGTCGAAGCCCCGATGAACGATGATGCCGTCCTGGGACGACTCCACCAGCGCGCGATAACGCTGCTCGCTCTGGGCGAGACGCTGCTCGAGGCGGACGCGTTCGAGTTCCATGGCCACCCGCGCCGCCTCACGCTCGAGAAGCTCATGGACTGCATCGGCATCGGCAATGGGGCGACGGAACAGCAGCACCAGGATCCCCGCGGCGCCGTCGGCGCCCTCCCCCACCAGAGGCACGCCGGCGTAGCCCTCGACGCCCAGCGTGGCGAGCATCTCGTCATCGGGGAATCGACTGGCAGCGGCGAAAGGGATCACGTACGGGGTGCCGTCCAGCACATCCTCGAAAGGCGTGCCTGCACGCTCGTAGGACTCGCAGTCCCGGGGGCGGCCGTCCACCAGCATCCTTTCGACAGTGACGCGATCGTTGGAACCCAGCGTGCCTACGAGGACGTAATCCGCATTGCTACGACTCGCGATACGGCCCAGCAGATCATCCAGGAACCGCAGGGACTTCGCTGGCGCAGCGCGGACCACGCCGCCCGCGGAAGGACCGTCGTCGACCATCGACTCGACTACCTCTCACTGGACCGGACACCGTCGGAATGGACCTGAAAAGTCTAGCCCAGGCCACCGGTTCGTGCCCCGTCGACGTTCGCTTCGCCGCAGGCCGCCAGAATGAACGCATACTCCTCCGCCAGCTCCCGCAGCGCGTCCCAGCGGCCGGAGACGCCACCGTGGCCAGCGCTCATGTTGGTCTTCAGCAACATGACCTCGTCGTCACGCCGCAGTGCCCGCAATTTCGCCACCCACTTCGCCGGCTCCCAGTAGGTGACGCGCGGGTCATTGATGCCCGCCGTCACCAGCAACGGCGGATACGGCCCCTCGTGGACGTTGTCGTACGGCGAGTAACTGCGGATGAGATCGAAGTGGGCCGCGCTCTCGATGGGATTGCCCCACTCCGGCCACTCGATGGGGGTCAAGGGAAGCGAAGCATCCAGCATGGTCTGCAGCACGTCGACGAAGGGCACGTGGGCCACCACCGCACCCCAAAGCTCCGGCGCCTGATTCATGACCACGCCCATCAGTTCGCCGCCGGCGCTGCCGCCGGAAATGGCGATGCGGCCGGGGGCCGTGTAGCCCGCGGCGATCAGTCCCCGCGCCACGTCCTCGAAGTCATTGAAGGTGTTCCAGCGCGCCTCCAGCTTGCCGGCTTCATACCAGCCGTAGCCGAGATCGTCACCGCCGCGGATGTGTGCGATGGCGCACGTATAACCTCGCTCCAGCAGGCTCAGGCGCGCCGCCGAGAACGTCGGCGCGAAGGCATTGCCGTAGGCGCCGTAGCCGGTGAGGTAAAGCCGTCCGCTGCCGTCCACCGGCTGCTCACGACGCCGGACCAGCGACACCGGAATACTCGCGCCGTCGCGAGCGGGGAGCCACAGACGCTCCGTGACGTAGCGACCGGGGTCGTAGCCGGTGGGGATCTGACGCACCTTGCGAGTGATCAACCTGCGCGCTGCCACCTCGTAGTCGTACACCGTGTCCGGCGTGACCATGGATGCGTAACCGAGGCGCAGAGTGGGCGCATCGAACTCGGCGTTACTGCCGAGACCCACGGCGTAGGCCGGCTCCGGAAAGGACACGAAGTGCTCCGCGCCCTGCCAGTCGCGGATGCGGATCGCGTCCAGTCCGTCCCGGCGCTCGTGGACCACGAGATGGTCCTTAAAGCAGGTGTGATCGAGCAGGTAATCGTGATCGTCCGGGGCGATCTCCTCGCGCCAGTTGGCCTCATCCGGCGCGCTGTCAGGCGCGCTGACGATGCGGAAGTTCTGATGGCGATCATTGGTCCGGATCCAGAAGCGGCCGTGGGCATGATCGACGTCGTACTCATGGCCGCCACGCCGGGCACTGATCAGCACCGGCTCGGCCAGGGGGTCGTTCGCCGGCAGCACCCAGCACTCGCTGGTGACGTGATCGCCGCTGGAAAGGATGAGAAAGGCCCGATCCTGCGTCTCGCCCACGCCGACGAAAAAGCTCTCGTCGGCTTCGGCGTAGAGCACCGGATCATCCGCCGGGTCCGTACCCAGGCGATGCAGACGAACCTGATACGGGCGCCAGTTCTCGTTCAGCACCAGATACAGAAAGGCGCGCCCGTCCGCGGTCCACACCGGCGCCCCGAGGGTGTTGTCGATGCGATCAGGGAGCCGCTCACCCGTGTCGAGATCAACGACCTCGATGTGGAAGCGTTCGGACCCGTCGATGTCGCTGGCGTAGGCCAGCAGCCGGCCCGACGGGTCCACCTCCAGGCCGCCAAGCTGGAAGTAGTTGCGGCCGACGGCGAGCCGGTTCTCATCCAGAATGATCTGCTCCTCGCCGCCCGCCACGGGCACACGGGACCAGATCCGGTATTGATTCTCAGGCTCGAAGTGCCAGCGGTAGAACCACCCGCCTTCGCGCCACGGGACCGCAGCGTCGTCTTCCTGCTGGCGGCCGCGAATCTCCGCGAACAGCGACTCCACGGTGTCCGCCAGGGGCGCCATCACCGCATCGAAATAGGCGTTCTCCGCCTCCAGATAGGCAATCACGTCCGGATCCCGGACCTCGGGATAGGCCGGATCACGCAACCAGTGCCAGGGGTCCTCGATTTCCCGGCCATGCCAGCTGCCGGTCCAGGGACGGCGGGGGGCCCGCGGCGGTGGCTGGGCAGTACCGAGTCGGCCACTGTGGCTCATGGGCGCTCCTCAAATGCAACGGGGCGCGCATCATAGTCGCCACGCGCCTGTTCGGCACCCCGGACGCCCTGTATCCTGCGCGCTCGCCGAAACCGACCGGACACACCATGAACGAACGCGCACCCACCCGCAGCATGGCTGTGTTCTGCGACTTCGAGAACATTGCCATCGGTTCCCGCGACGCCAAATACGAGCGTTTCGAGATCGCGCCCATCCTCGACCGGCTGCTCCTGCGCGGCAACATCGTAGTGCGCAAGGCGTACTGCGACTGGGAGCGCTACAAGGACTACAAGAAGGCGCTGCACGAGGCATCCTTCGAATTGATCGAAATTCCTCACGTGCGCATGTCCGGCAAGAACTCTGCCGATATCCGCATGGTCGTCGACGCGCTGGACCTCTGCTACACCAAGCCCCACGTGGACACGTTCGTGATCATCAGCGGCGACTCCGACTTCTCCCCGCTGGTGAGCAAGCTGCGGGAGAACGACCGCGTCGTGGTGGGCGTCGGCGTGCGGCAATCCACGTCCGATCTGCTCACGGCCATCTGCGACGAGTTCATTTTCTACGACGACCTGGTCGAGAACCGCAAGGCGAGCAAGTCGCGCAAGCGTCGCGGCAGTCGCGGCAAGGCTGCTCAGCCGGAAGAGCGGTCGGTGGAGGAGGAGGATCGCGCCAGCGAGGCCATCGACTGGCTGATGGAGATCGTCGAAGCACTGTTCGAAGAGCGCGGCGAGGAGGACAAGGTCTGGGGTTCCATGGTGAAGCAGACGCTGAAGCGGCGACGTCCCGGATTCAACGAGCGGGCCTACGGTTTCAAGAGCTTCGGCGCCCTGCTCGAGGAGGCCCAGAAGCGGGGCCGGCTGACCCTGGTCTCCGACGACAAGTCCGGTGGCTACATCGTCGACGACTACAACGACAGCTGAACGCCCCTCAACGATTGAGGACGCGGTAACCGCGGCCCGACAAACAGTTCTTCACGACCCGCTGCTGCTCCCGCCAGGCGTCGCGACCACCCCGGGCGCCACCGACGATGCCACCCACGCCTGCGCCCCGCTTGGCGCTGTCGGAGCCCCCGGTCACCGCACCTACGGCGGCCCCTACTGCCGCGGTTCCTGCTGCGTTGGCCGCGACCTTTTCACCCGCCCGGACCTCTTCCGCGTAACTCGTGCACTCCGCGAGGTCGCGCTCGTACTGCGCCCTGTCCACGCCCTGCCGGTCGATGATGACGTCACGCCCGGCCTGACTTGCACAGCCCGCACCGGCCAGCAACAGGCCCGCGAGCACGCAACTGCTCAGCGTTCGCATGGTTTCACCTCGTCCTGCTTTACCGAGGCCAGTCACTATCCATCGCCGCAGCTGAAGCCAGCCTGAAGAGATCGATGACCTGCGCCGGCCATCGTCTCCGTGGTACCCAACCTGGAGCGAATTTCGCTATCGTCTGCGGAAAACAATCAGGAGGACGCCATGGACGCAGCGTTGCCAGCGCCGCTCGAATGCCCCGAGATGCGGGTCATCGATGACTGGGTGGACTACAACGGCCACATGAACATGGCCTTCTACAACCTGGTGTTCGACAAGGCCGTGGACCACGCCTACGACCAGCTCGGCATCGGCGTCGGCTACCTCGATGAGAGCGGCTGTTCCACCTTCACGCTGGAGGCCCATGTCACCTACCTGCGCGAAGTCATGGTCGGTGACCCGCTGCGGGTCACCTGGCAACTGCTCGACTTCGACGCCAAGCGGCTGCACTACTTCGAACACATGTACCACGCCGAGGAGGGCTACCTGGCGGCCACCTCGGAGCAGCTAAGCATCCACGTCGACATGGGCGAGCGCCGCTCCGCACCCTTTCCAGAGGCAACGCTGGCGCGTTTCGCCCGGGTTCTCGAGACGCATGCATCGCTGCCGCGACCGAGTCAGGCCGGCCACGTCATCGGCATCCCGCGGGGACGGCGGTGACTGCGGCAGCACGCTCGCCCCTGCTGCCGCGGGTTCTGCTCGCGCTGCTGGCACTGTGGGCGCTGCTCGGTTATCTGGCCGTGCCCTGGGTTCTGCAGCGCATGCTGCCGGGCATCGTCGCTGCGAACACGACCGCCAAGCTGACGCTGGGCGATGTGCAGTTCGACCCGTTCCGGTTGCGGCTGCTGCTGCACGAGCCGAGCCTCGTCGGCCCCCATGAAGACCCTGACTTCGAAGCCACAGAGATCTTCGCTGCCCGGCAGGTCGAGCTGCGCCTGCTGGCACGCAGCCTGCGCAGGTTCACTCCGATCATAGCGCTGGAGTTGGATGCTCCGCAGCTGCGCGTGGAGCTCAGCCCCGACGGCGGCGTCAATCTCACGCGCCTCACCGCCGAGGTGGCAGATGCGACGGACGAAACCGCGCCGCCGAACCTCGCCCTGCAGCGCCTGCTGATCCGTGACGGCAGCGTCGAGGTGCTCGATCGCAGCCGCCCACAGCCGTTTCGCACCCGCGCCGAGCATGTCGCGGTGGATCTGCGCGAGCTGTGGCTGCGCGATGGCCCGTCGGCAAAGCTCTGGTTGGGACTGGAGGTGGAAGGGGCAATACTCGATGTTCGCGGCAGCATCCGTTCAGCGCCGGAGCTTGACCTCACGCTGACCCTGGTGGATGCCCCGCTGGAGCTGGCAGAACGATGGCTGGCCGGCGAGAGCCCCCTCGCGACGCTGTCAGGCACCGGCCACGTCGCCGCCCGCCTCACCCTGGGTGAGGATGCCGTGCCACGCATTCAGGATGGTCGCCTGCAACTCCACGGACTCGACGTCAGCCTGCCGCCCGTCCTCGGACTCGCCGGCCGGCTCCAGCTTCTGCACCTCGACGGCGTCGTCGGATCTCTGTGGCCGCTGGATCTCGATCTCGGTCAGCTGGCCCTGCAGCATGGCCGGCTGGATCTGACGCTTGGCGACGAGCGCAGGGAAGCAGACGCGGTACCGGAAGATGTCCCGGTCCCGACGCCCGCCGACCCGCTGCCTCTGCAGCTGCGCCTGGCGCGTCTCGACGTCCAGGCCGTCGACGTCAACGTCACTGATGCGACGTTGCCCATCCCTGCGCGCCTGGCGGTCGACCTCGGCCGCTTCGAGGCGGAGGATATTGCCTGGCCCGCCACCGGCGCAGCGCCGAGTCCGGTGCGTCTCGACGCCCGGCTCGGTCCAGACGGCCGCCTGGGATTCCGCGGCGACGCCGACCTCGCCCGCAGCCGGGTCCACGGCAATCTGGAGGTCAGCCAGCTGCCTCTGCCCGCAACCGCCCCCTGGGTCCACGCTTACAGCCGTCTCGGTCTGCGCCGCGGGACGCTGGATACCCGCGGCAACGCCAGCTTCATGCTCGGCGACGACGCCGTCGACCTCAGCCTGACCCTCGATGGTGCCATCGACGACTTCGCTCTCGATGATCCAGAAGGGGTCGGCCTCGTCGGCTGGCGGCAGCTGGGCGTTCAGGGCCTCGAGTTCGACCTCAGCGAGCGCAGCATCAGTCTGGCCAACGTGGATCTGCTCGGACCGAACCTGCGCTTCGCGCGCCTGGCCGACGGCACGACCAATCTGGCAGCCATCGGACCCGCGGCGCCTGCGCCGGAGAACACGGCCGAGGCCAACGGGGTCGAGCAATCACCCTGGCAGTGGCGTATCGGTCGCTTCGATCTCCGGGAAGGCGATCTGGACTTCATCGACGAGACGCTGGTGATTCCGTTCGCGACCACGGTGGAGGACCTCGCCGGCAGCGTCGAGGACCTCGCCTCCAACGTGCAACAGGAAGCGCGGCTGGAGTTGAACGGTCGCATTCCGCCCATGGGCAGCGCCCGCATCGAGGGGCGCGGCATCCCCATGGCGCCGTTCGCCCGTTCGGACATCGAGCTCGACTTTCGCGGCGTACCCATGCCGCGCATGACGCCATGGACCGGAACCTTCGCCGGTTACCGCGTCGCCGGCGGGCGGCTCAATCTGGACATGCGCTACCGCATCGAGAACGGAACCCTCGAGGCCAGCAATCGCATGGAAGTAAACGCCATGCGTCTCGGTGATCGGGTCGATTCGCCGCGGGCCATGGACATCCCGCTGCGGCTCGCACTGTCACTGCTGCGGGACAGCAACGACACCATCCTGCTCGACGTGCCGGTCAGCGGTGACATGGACGACCCTCAGTTCAGCTTGCAGCCGGTGATCCTGCGCGCTGTCCGCAACGTCCTGACGAACATCGTCGCTGCTCCGTTCCGACTGCTGGCCGGACTGGTGGGTGGCGGCAGCGGCGAAGAACTCGAGCGCGTGGTGTATGAACTCGGCAGCGCCGAGCTGGATGAGATTCAGGAAGCCCAGCTCATGATGCTGGAAGCAGCGCTGGGCCAGCGCCCCGCCCTGCAGCTGGTCCTGCCCGCTGTCCATGCCGGTGAGGACGACCGCGCCATCCTGCGCGAGCAGGCGTTCGAGGCCCTGCTTGCCGACACTGCGGACGATCGCGATACGGCCCTGCGACGGCTGTTCGCCGAGCGCCATGGCGAAGACGAACTGACGGCACTCGAGAACGTGCACCGGGAAGCCGCGACGCAAGCCGAAGAACCTGAGGGTCACGCGGAAGGCCTGCTGCTCGCGGAGCTCGAGAGTCGCCTGCGCACGACGGTGGAGGTTCCCGACGAGCGGCTCGAGGCGCTGGCTCGGGCTCGCGCCGAGGCGGTCTATCTCTACCTTACCCAGGCCGGGATGGGACCCGAGCGCATCCGCTTCGCATCCGAGGTCACCGAAGTCGAGCGCAGCAACGCGCGCGTTCCGCTGCGCTTCGAGCTCGACGCTACCGAGCTCTAGTGTCCCGAACCCGAAGTTCGCAGCACTGTGAGCTTCGGGTTCGGGACACTAGGTCGATCTCTGCCCAGGTCAAGTACGCTCCCGAGGCTTCCGCGGAAACGCCCGGCAGCGGCTCAA
>SKUB01000258.1 GCA_007122315.1 Pseudomonadales bacterium
AGGAAGCAGAGGCTCTCGGTCGCGCCATCGCGGCCCTGAATGCCGCCCACGACGAAGATCCGCAGCGGCGCCTGCACCACGGCGTCGAGCGACCGGTGGAGCGGGTCTGGTGTGACACGGTGGCGGATTGGGTGATGCGGCTCGCGCCGGATGCCTCCGCGGCGCTGCGGTTGGCGGCCCACGCCCAGCATCTGGAGCGCTGGCAGGATCCCCGCAGCAACTGGCCCAAGGGACGGGCGGGCTACCTGCGCTGGCGCAAGGCGCGACAACGCGCACATGCGGATCGCGCACTGGAATTACTCCGGGAGGCTGGTTGCGACCCTGCGCTGATCGAGCGGGTGCAGCAGTTGATCCGCAAGGAACAACTGGCGCGGGATCCGGAAGCGGCCGTGCTCGAGGATGCGGCCTGCCTGACGTTTCTGGAGCTCGACCTCGCGGACTTCGCGGCGCGCCATGAACGTGAGGACGTGCTGCGTATCCTGCGCAAGACCTGGCAGAAGATGTCGCCTGCAGGTCGGGACGCTGCGCGGGGCATGACGCTGCCCCCGGTCAGCGCCGAGCTCGTCACGGAGGCCTTGACCGATGGCTGAGCAGACCCTGGCGATCACCCTGACGGATGTCGAGGCTGCCGCTCGTCTCATCGACGGCCAGGTGATCCACACCCCGACCCTGCGTTCCCGGACGCTGTCGCAGATTACCGGCGCGGAGGTCTGGCTCAAGTTCGAGAGCCATCAGTTCACGGCCTCGTTCAAAGAGCGTGGCGCGCTCAACCGCCTGCTGGCCCTGGATGCGACTCAGCGCGAGCGCGGGGTGATCGCCATGTCGGCGGGCAATCACGCCCAGGCGGTGGCCTACCATGCCCAGCGCCTCGGCATTCCGGCCACCATCGTCATGCCGCGCTCGACGCCGAACGCGAAGGTGGACCAGACCCGGGTGTTCGAACCGGAAGTCATCCTGCACGGTCTCGTCTTCGACGAATCGGCGGTGTTGGCGAAGGAACTCGCGCAAGAACGCGGCCTGACCATGATTCACCCTTACGACGACCCCGCGGTGATGGCGGGGCAGGGCACGCTGGCGCTGGAGGTGCTCGCAGATGCGCCGCGGCCGGAGGTCATTCTGGTGCCCATCGGCGGTGGCGGCCTCATCTCCGGTGTCGCCACCGTGATGGCGGCCCTGGCTCCGGAAACCGAGGTGATCGGCGTGCAGGCGGAGCGCTTCCCCGGTGCCTATCGCATCTTGAAGGGCGAAGCTCCGGAGACGGGGTCCTTCACCATCGCCGAAGGTATCGGCGTCAAGTCGCCCGGCGAGCTGACGCTGCCGGTGATCCGCAGCAAGGTGCACGACGTGCTGCTGGTGTCGGAGTCCGATCTCGAGCGGGCTGTACTCATGCTGCTCGAGATCGAGAAGGCGGTGGTAGAGGGAGCCGGTGCGGCGGGCCTGGCTGCGTTGCTGGCGCATCCCGATCGCTTCCGCGGCAAGCGCGTCATGCTGCTGCTGTGCGGTGGCAATCTGGACCTGATGGTGCTGTCTTCCCTCATTCTCAGGGGGCTGGTCCGCTCCCATCGGCTGGTTCGGGTGCGGGTGGAGGTGCCGGATCTTCCGGGCTCGCTGGGCGAGGTGTGTCAGCTGCTCGGGGAGCTCGACAGCAACATCATCGACATCCAGCATCAGCGCGCCTTTTCGGGGTCGTCAGTGCGTGCGACCGGGGTGGATTTCGTGCTGCAGATGCGGGGCGCGGAGCAGATCGAGCAGGTGCTCGACACGCTGGCCCGCCGCGGCTACAAGGCCCGCCTCGTCGAGGGTTGATTCAGTGGGAGCGAAAGTCGGCCCGAAGGGTCGGCTTTGCGATCGCGGACTGCCGCCGGGTTCGAGCGTGACGCAGATCGCGGCGCCCGCTTCGCGGACGTCAGCTCCCACTTTTGCAATGCCCGGTCCTCGCTTTATGCCAGTGGGAGCGAAAGTCGGCCCGAAGGGTCGGCTTTGCGATCGCGGACTGCCGCCGGGTTCGAGCGTGACGCAGATCGCGACGCCCGCTTCGCGGACGTCAGCTCCCACTGAGGCTTCGCGTACGTCATCGCTGCTCCTTCCCTGACGGCGTGCCCGCATTTCGGGTCGCGCCGATGGGCAGCGCCGGAGCGAAGTCAGCGCAGTGCTATGGCGCGCAGCGGTGGTGTGACCTCCTCGACGGCTGCCTCGGATTCCCGCCTGCGTCGCGGAATCAGGGCGATGAAGATGGCCGGGACCAGATACAGCGCCAGGATGGCGGACCCTGCCACGCCGCCGGCGATGGCCGTTGCCAGGGGTGGCCAGAACGTGCCGCCGAACAGGATCAGTGGCAGGAAGCCGCCAATCGTGGTCACCGTAGTGGAGACGATGTGGCGGGTGGAATCCATCACCACCTCCCGGCAGCGCAGCCGGTCGCCGGCTGCAGCCTCGGCATCCGCCTTCAGCGCCGACAACACGATGATGGCGCCGTTGATGGCCAGTCCTACCAGGCCCAGGGTTCCGATCAGTGCGGTGAAGCCCAAGGGCCAGCCGAACAGGCGCACACCGAACAGTGCCAGGCCCACGGACAGGAAGCCAACCAGGCCGATGATGGCCGCATGCCGGAACGAGTTCAGCGACAGCACGATGACCGCGACCATGAGCAGCATGAAGAGGACGAACGTGCGCATCAGGTTGCCGACGCTCTCACCGCGCTCTTCTGCCTCGCCACCGAGTTCCAGGCGATAACCGGCGGGAAGATCGAGCCCGCTCTCCCCGAGGCGCTGCTCGAAGAGGGCCAGTGCCGATGCGGGTAGCACGTAGGGCAGCAGGAATCCCTGCACCGTGTTGATGCGTTCACCCTGAAAGCGCTCGATGGTGCTGGCGGCGGGTTCCAGTGTGAGACGGGCCAGCTGTTCCAGCGGGATCCCGGCGAAGCCGCTGCCATTGCCCCCGGCCGCCACGACCGGCAGTCCCGCCAGGCTTGCGGGAGAACTGCGGGCGTCGTCCGCATAGCGCACCCGGATAGCCAGTTCGTGGATGCCCTCCATGACGATGCCCGCCGGATGGCCGCTGAGACTGGTGTTGAGCTGGGCGGGCAGGTCCGCCAGCGTGAGACCGGCCTGGGCCGCCCGATTCTCGTCGGGATAGACGGCCAGCTTAGGCTCGGCGCGATCAAGGGAAGCGCCGGTGTAGGTCACGCCTTCCGTTCCGGCCAGGACCGAGCGGATGCGCTCGCCGATGTTCCTGAGCACGGCCAGATCCTCGCCGACGACGCGCACCTCGATGGGCGCATCGAAGGGCGGCCCCTGTTCGAACGGCAGCGCCAGGACGCGCCCGTTGGGGAATTCCGCTGTCAGGCGCTGCTGCAGCTCCGGCAGCAGTTCCCGGGTCGCCCTGGCGGAACGCGTGCCGACGAAGCCGCCGGCGAAGCTGGCCACGCCGTCGTTGTTGCCGATGGTGTTGTAGAACACCCGCGGCGCGCTCTCCCCCAGAAAGAACGCGTCACTCTCGATGGCGTCGTACTCGTAGAGGATCTCCCGCAGGCGCTCGACGTTACGCCGGGTCTCGGCGATGGAGGTCTCTGCGGGCAGGGTCATCTGAATCTGGAACTGATTGCGGTCCACGGGCGGAAAGAACTGCATCGTCAGGGTGCTTGCAAGGACGAAGCCGATGACCGGCAGAGCCAGCCCCACTCCGATGCCCAGTGCCGGCCGCTTCAGGACCGCATCGAGGCTTGCCGCATAGGCGCGCCGCAAGCCCGCATGGCTGAAACCGCTGACCCACCAGCCGCCGTAGGCGCCGTCTTCCTTTAGGGGGAAGCGCCGTTCCATGAAGCCAGCCACCGCGGGGACCACGGTCATCGCCAGCAGGAAGGAACTGCTGACCGACAGCACCACGGAAATGGCAATGGTCCCGGTGAATTCACCGGTGGCGCCCGGCGAGAAGGCCACCGGCAGAAACGCGAAGACGGTGGTCGCAGTGGATGCGGCCAGCGGGATGAACAGGCGTTTCACGCTGTCGCCGATGGCGTCCGTAATTGCCTTGCCCCGCCGGCGACGCAGCTTGTACTCCTCGACCACGACGATGGCATTGTCGATGAGCAGACCCAGCGCGATGATCAGACCCGTGACGGACATCTGGTGCAGGGGAATGTCCATGAACATGAGCCCGGACAGCACCATGGCCATGGACAGCGGCAGCGCCACCCCGACCGTGATCGCCGAGCGCACGCCCATGAAGAACACCAGCAGCACCATGATGATGACCAGCGCGGTGACGAGATTGGTGGTGAGTTCAGCGAGGCGGGCGCCGGTGAATTCGTTCTGGTCGTAGATGACCTCGAGGCCGATCTGTGGCGGCAGGTTGTCGCGGTAGCGATCGATGACCGCGCGCGCGTCGCGGACCCAGTGATCGATGCGCTGGGCCGGTTCCATGACCACGCCGATGGTCACGGCCCGGCGGCCGTTGTCGAAGCTCATGGTGGCCGGAGGGTCCCGGCTGGTCTTGCGCACGTCGGCGAGATCGCCGACCCGGAGCACTTCGCCGGTGGCCAGGCGCTGTACCGGAATGGCGGCAATGCGCTCGCTGGAGTCGAGTTCCCCCATCACTTCCACGAGTAGCTCGCTGTCACGACCCTGCAGCCGGCCTGCCGGTGAACGCGTGTCGGCGGCGGCGATGCGATCTGCGAGACGTTCGGCGGACAGATCCGCTGCCGCCAGGGCCATGGCGTCGACGCTGACGCGAACTTCCTCCGCGACCTCGCCGTAGAGGGTGGTTTCACGGGTGCCCGGAACGTTGGCGAGTCGTGTCTCCAGGTCACGGGCGAGGCGCGTGAGCATGCTCACCTGGGGTTCCCCCGCGCCCTGCCAGGTGAAGGCGACCACGAGGGTGGAGGCGATGGGTTCCCGTACCTCCAGGGTGGGTCGACCTGCCGCCGCGGGCAGGTCAGGCTCCGCCTCAGCAAGCTTGTCGCGCACTTCGCTCCAGACGATGTCCGCCGTATCGGGGCCGACCTTGTCCGACAGTTGGACGATGATGATGGAGCGCCCCGCTCGCGACAGGGAGCGCAGCTCCCGGATTTCAGCGATCTCGCGCAGCTTGCCTTCGAGCTTTTCCGTGACCAGTGCCTCGACGCGCGCGGCGGTGGCGCCGGGGAGCGTGGTCTCGACCTGGGCGAAACGCCGGGTCATGGTCGGGTCTTCCTGGCGCGCGAGGGTCTGCAGCGCGGCGAGGCCCGCGACGAGGATGAAACCGACCGCCAGAATGGTGAGGCGCGGATTGCGGTAGAACATATCCGCCAGCGCCGGCCTGTTCATCGGCCTGCTCCCGCCACCACCAGCTGCCCGGGGACGATGCGCTGGGTGCCGGTGGCCACGACCGCGTCGCCGTCCGCCAGGGTTCCACGGACGAACACGCGATTCTCTGCATTGTGCAGTACTTCCACCAGGCGGCGTTCGACACGGTCTTCGTTGCCGTCGGCGACGACGACGAATACCGACCAGAGGCCGCGCTGGGCTTCACTCAGTGCGGCCAGAGGGAGCCAGAACCCGGCGTCGGCGATGCGGCGGGTGAGTGTCAGTTCGATGAGGCTGCCTGCCGGTGGTGCGGATTCGGTGGCCGGCAGATCAAATAATGCAGTCAGGGTTCGCGTCCTGGGATCCACTTCCGGCAGCAGTTGCAGCAGCGTGCCTTCGAGCCTCTGTTCGCCGTTGCGGAAGGCGTAGCGCGCACCCGTTTCCAGCGTGCCCGCCACGTCCACCGGCACGCCGATGCGCGCTTCCCGCCGACCCTCTTCCACGATGCGCAGCACTGCCTGCCCCGGCACCAGCATGGCGCCTTCGTCGGCGTGCCGGGTCTGGATGCGGGCGGGGTAGGGTGCCAGCAGACGACTGCGCTCGAGATCCACGTCGGCGACGCGCAGCCCCGCCTCGGCGCGGGCGCGTTCCGCCTGGGCGACGTTGACCTGCGCCTCTCTGGCGGCGAGGTCGAGTCGTACTTCATCGAAGCGCTGGGCGGAGGTGTGACCCTTCTCCAGCAGGTCCCGGTGGCGGCGGGTGGTCTCCCGTGCCAGCTCAACCGCCGCCTCGGCGACCTGCAGCTGGGCTTGCGCATGTCGCAGTCCGGCCACGGCCTGCTCCCTGGCCGCTCGCAGGGGTTCCGGATCGAGTTCCGCCAACAGGGCCCCGGCGGCGACCGTATCGCCTTCCTGGACGTGGATGCGATGGACCTCGCCCGCATGACGAAAGCCCAGGGTCGAGGTCCGGCCTGCGCGGACTTCGCCGCCGTATACCCGCTCGACTTCGTAGCCGCTCTCGAGCTTCGCCTCGGTCACGGCGACACTGAGTTGGGCCTGGGCTGATGGCATGCAGCAGGCCCATAACAGGAGCAGGACGTTGGCAGCGAGGAAGGCCGGGACCACGCGGCGGGTCCTGAGCAGCCTGTTGATGGCGCCGAATTTGTCTCCCGCGTAGATCATCATCTTCTTCACCCCGATGTAACGCATGTCAACAATGTGTTCATTGCACACATACCGAGTCTGCGCAGCCATGTTTGCAATGTCAACATCATTTGTGTGACGATTCGTCCCGTCCAGCGGGGCACTGGTCGCAATTGGAGAGCTACGTGAATGCAACGCATCGCGGTGATGACGAGCGGTCCTATCACCATGGAGACCTGCGCAAGGCGTTACTGCAGACCTGCTGCGAACACATCGCCTGTCAGGGCACGGAGGGACTGAGTCTGCGGGCGTTGGCCCGGCAGGCTGGGGTGTCCCCGACCGCGCCCTACCGGCACTTCGACAGCCGGCAGGCGCTGTTGGCGGCGCTCGCTACCGAAGGTTTCGAGGAACTGGCGGAGAGTATGGCGGCCGCGGACCGGGACGATCCGATCGAGGCCCTGTTCGAGTGCGGCCGCAACTACATCCGCTACGCGGAAGCGAATCCCGTGAAGTACCACCTGATGTTCGGCGACGTGATCGGTGACTTCTCCGGCCACGAAGCGCTGTTCGAGGCCGCGCGCCACTGTTATGCGCTGCTGGAGGCCAAGCTGGTGAACGGGCAGGAGTCAGGCGCCCTGCGCGGCGGCGATGTACGTGAACTCGGCGGTACCGTATGGGCGATGGTGCATGGGCTGGCGGGGCTGGTGATCACGGCGCGCAGCAAGGCCGCACAGGCACCGCTGGCCGACATCCTTCAGATTGCACCCCTGCGCGCGCAGCAGGCGGTGGCTGAGGCGCCGGAACGGGCGCTGCTGCGGCTCATGGAGGGTCTGATCAGCGATCCTGCCGATCTCGCTGGCCTATGGAAGCGCTGGGGGGCAGAGAAGTCCTGATCGGTCGTGCGATGTGGGCCACATTCCCATGGCTTCGTCAGCTGGCAGAATAGGGCCCTCAGCGGCGAGTTCCGCTCGCGCTTCATAGGCGGAGAGTCTCATGTCCCTGTCTGTCCTTGCGCCCCTCGGCCGCGTTGGATCGCGCCCCGGCAATGCCATCGCGCCCGATACCACGGGCATGAACTTCTATCTGGCGGATCAGAGTCTGCGCGATCTGCTCGATGTGTATCTGCCGGCTGACCTCGGCGCTCATCTCGTGCCCCACCTGGAACGTTTCGGTGGTCTGGCCGCCAATGAGCTCGATGCCCTGGCGCGGCAGGCGGACCGGCATCCGCCGGTGCTGCATCCCCGTGACCGGTTCGGGCGTGACGTTCCGAGCATCGAATTCCATCCCGCTTATCACGAGCTGGAACGCTACGCCTTCGGTGAGCTAGGTCTGCATGCCATGAGCCACCGCGCTGGTGTCTTGGGATGGAATCGCCCGTATCCGATGGTCGCCAAGCATGCGTTCACGTTTCTGTTCAATCAGGCGGAATTCGGGCTCGGCTGCCCGATCAACGTCACGGACTCCGCGGCGTATCTGATCCGGCGCTTCGGCAGTGCGGAACTGAGAAAGCGACTGCTCGACCGCATGCTCACCCAGGACATGGACCGGCACTGGCAGGGCGCCCAGTTCATGACCGAGAAGGAGGGCGGTTCCGACGTCGGCGCCGCCACCACGACGGCGCGGCTGGTGGACGGCTCCTGGCAGCTGTGGGGTGAGAAGTGGTTCTGCTCCAACGCCAACGCGGATGTGATGACGCTGCTCGCGCGCCCGGAAGGCGCAGCCTCGGGAAGTGCAGGGTTGGGTCTGTTCGTCATGCCGCGGCTGCTCGATGACGGCACGCCGAACCGCTACCGCATCGTGCGCCTGAAAGACAAGCTCGGCACCCGTTCCATGGCCAGCGGCGAGATCGTGCTCGAAGGCGCGGCGGCATGGCCGCTGGGGGACCTCGATCGCGGGTTCGCCCAGATGATGGAGATGGTCAACCACTCCCGGCTCTCGAATGGGGTGAAGTCCGCGGCGCTGATGCGTCGCGCGGTGCACGATGCCGGTACGGTGCTGCACGCGCGGCGCGTGTTCGGGCGACCGCTGGATCAGATGCCGCTGGCCCGCCGGCAGATGCTGAAGCTGCTGCTGCCGTCGGAGCAGGCGCTGTCCATGTGGCTGTTCACGGCGGATGCGCTGGATGGGGCAGAGGGCGGTCCCGGACGGCGTCGGGTCGACCCTGCCATTGCCGACGTTCTGCGTCTGGCCACGCCGGTGCTCAAGTTCCGGGCCACCCGGGACGCCAGGAAAGTGACG
Source organism: Pseudomonadales bacterium (assembly GCA_007122315.1). Classification (GTDB taxonomy): domain Bacteria; phylum Pseudomonadota; class Gammaproteobacteria; order Pseudomonadales; family Azotimanducaceae; genus SLTB01. Next base: position 8,663 of record SKUB01000258.1, read on the forward strand.
GCGGATGCCATGGAGATGCGGGGTGGCTGCGGTTACGTGGAGGATTTCGTCAATCCGCGACTGGTCCGGGATGCGCATCTCGGGTCGATCTGGGAGGGCACGTCCAACATCGTCGCCCTGGATGCGATTCAGCGCGCCGTGGGGCGCAAAGGGTGTGCAGGTGCGTTCGCCGGACATCTCCATGGCCGACTCGACGAGGCGATCACGGTACCCGTTCCGCTTCGGGACGAGTGCCACCGCCTGCTCGATCGAGCGATCGCGGTGGCCGAGCGGGCCGCAGCAGAGCCGGATCGGGAGAGCCAGATCCGGGAGGCGACCAGCGTGCTGTATCACGCAGCGAGCGCGGCGTTGATGACCTGGGAAGGTGGCCGCATCCATGCCATGCGCGGCGATGCACGACGCCTGCTGCTCGCACGGCTGGTCATCGAGCACCAACTGTCTGCCCGCGACCCGCTGCAACCGGCGGATCCGGCACGCAGCGAGGCCATCACGGCGGCCCTGCTCGATCCGCGGCCGGTGGCCATGCGCACCGCTCTCGATCTGCAGGGCTGAGTCGTTTCAGAAACGCATGTTGCCCGGCGAGAGGATCTCGACCCAGTAGCCGTCGGGATCCTTGATGAAGGCGAGGCCCTTCATGCGGCCGTCGTCGGGGCGCTTCACGAACTCGACGCCGAGTTGCTCGAAGCGCTCGCAGGCGGCGTACACGTCCGGTACCGCGAGCCCGATGTGGCCGAAGCCTCGCGGTTCGGTGTTACCGTCATGATAGACCTGCTGCGGGTCCTCCTCGGTGCCCCAGTTGTGGGTCAGCTCCAGCAGGGCCCGCTGCCCGAACAGCCATTCGGACCGTTCGGCGTCATCGGCTGGCATGGCCGAACGTTCTGCGTCGGTGAGCAGGCCGAGGAAGTACAGGGAAAACTCCGCCTCGGCAAAGTCGAGCTTGCGAATCAGGGTCATGCCCAGGATGCGCGTATAGAAATCCAGCGATCGCTGCGGGTCCTTGATCCGCAGCATGGTCTGGTTGAAGACGAAATCCCGGGTGGCGGGATCCTGATCCGCGCACACCCCTGGCGCTGTTTCTCCGTGCACTGCCATGTGATCTCCTGTCCAGTTCTGCTTGTGAAAACTTAGCATCGAGCGGCTGCAGAGTCAGATCGCCACGCTCGAGCCCGCGCGTCGTGAGCCCCCAGGCGCTATCCTGCAGGATTCCGTCATCCAGGGAGATCGAGCGATGCGACTGACAGAACCGAGGGTACCGGCACTCGAGAAGGACGAGTGGAACGCCGACGCGCAGGACGTCATGTCCAGATTCGGCGACCGCGAGCCTTTCAACATCTTCAAGACCTTATGCAACCATCCGGAGCTGATGCGGCGCTGGCTGGTGTTTGCAAACCACATTCTGGGCAAGTCGACGCTGCCTCCGCGGGAGCGCGAGATCCTGATTCTGCGCATCGGCTGGCTGTGTCAGGCGGGCTACGAGTGGGGCCAGCACGTGCTCATCGGTCGCGATTGCGGCCTGACGGACGACGAGATTCAGGCCATCAAGGCCGGCCCGGACGCCGAGAGCTGGTCCGATGCGGACCGCGCTCTGCTGCGTGCCGTGGACGAGCTTCACGCCGACGCCCACATCTCCGATGCCACCTGGTCTGATCTGGCGCAGACCTGGTCGACCCAGCAGCTCATGGATCTGGTGTTCACCGTGGGGCAGTACAACCTGGTGAGCATGGCGCTCAATACGCTGGGCGTGCAGCCGGATCGGGGGCTGCCGCGGCTGGAGGATTGACGCTGCAGGCCCCGGCAGGGGTAAGTCCTGGCGCCGTGTCTGTTCGGCGAGCGCTCAGAGGCATGTCCGAGGCGCGGATTCCGGGCAGAATATTGCCGGTTGCGATGTGTGCAGGGGGGTGGTTCAATCGAACGAGTCGTTACCCACGGTAACGGCCTTCCTCCTGTACACAGGCGAGGGCAGGGCATGCAGCGATGCGTTTATGGCACGATAGCCGCCGTTCTCGGCTTGCTGATGCTGGCGCATCTTGGTGACCCCCAGCGCTGGCTGTGGATGGGGATGTACGGCGCCGGGGCCGGGTTGGCTCTGACCATCTGTAAACGCGACCTGCATCTCTGGACACTCCGCATCCTCGCCATCGCTGCCACCGTCACCCTGTTCATCTTCGCCTTCGGCTTCTTCTCCCGCGCACCTCACCTCGGCCCTGAGTGGTACCAGGCGGATGGCAATGCGCGTCCGCTGGCGCTGCTGGCGGCGACGTTCTGCATGCTGGCCGTGGTGTCCGGCTATACCTGCCGGATGAAGGGCAGCCAGGACGATGAGCACTACGGAGAGGCGGAGTCCCGCCCGTCCCACTGACCGTTCGTTCGGTGGTGAGGGTCAGGAAACGCTCACGTACTTGCGCAGCTTCGGCAGACACTCCTTCAGATAGCGCTCCAGGGCTGCTTCGTTCCAGGGCGCCCGCAGGGCCACGTTGACGTCCGTGGCACCGGCATCCAGGTAGGCTTCGATGGTCTCCAGGGCCTCGGCGGGCGTGCCCATGAGGGCGCCTTCCCGGACGCGTTCCACCATCGGCCCCCAGTCCTGATTCATGCGCGTCCGCTCGCGCTCGGCGTCGGCCTGATCGAGACCGAGATGAAAGCTCAAGTTGATGCCGCGACGGATGCTGCGCGGATCCCTGTCCTCGACTTCGCACCATTGATCGAGCACGCCTGACAGGCGGGCGAACTCGGCCGGCGCCACATAGGCTGCATTCCAGCCGTCCGCATGGCGCGCCACCAGGCGCAACGTCCGCTTCTCGCCAACCCCGCCAATCCAGATCGGAAGCCTGGCCTGCAGCGGCCGGGGCAGACAGCTCGCGTCGTCGGTACGGAAGTGCTGGCCGTCGAAGGTGGTCCGCTCCTCGGTGAGCATGTGGCGGATCAGCACCGTGGCCTCGTCGAGCATGTCCAGTCGGGTGCCGATGTCCGGGAAGTCGTACCCATAGGCGGTGGCTTCCCAGTGGTGCCATCCGGCGCCCAGGCCGAGTTCGAAACGGCCGTTGGAGATGTGGTCAAGTGTGGTGGCGGCCTTCGCGAGCAGGGCCGGATTGCGGTAGCCGACGTAGAACACGAGGCAGCCGATGCGGGCATGACGGGTATCGGCGGCCAGCGCTCCCAGAGTGGCGAGCGCCTCGTAGTGGGGCTGGGTGCCGCCGGCCGGCGGCGCCTCATAGAAGTGATCCCACGCCGAGATCCAATCGACACCGGCGTCGTCGAGCATGCGCCAGGTGGCTCTAAGGGTGGCGAAGTCCAGGTTCTGCTGGCCCACGTGGGCGCCGAAACGGATGGCGGGCATGGCTCGATCTCACTCGGAATCGGAGGACCAGCATAACGGCGGCAGCGGCTTTGACCCAGGCGTTATACTGGGCCCACAAGGAAGCGGACGGGAGACGCGGCATGAAGGTGGACGAGAAGCTCACGAATCACGAGATCACCATCTGTCTCCAGGGCGGGGCCGTACTGGGGCCATTCAAGGCCACCTGGTCGAAGGACATGCCCAGCGACGTCCGCCGGTTGACCAAGGACTACGACGCCTGGCTGCAGGGCGGCAAGCAGACTCGGTTCAAGTACCATTTGCATGATCCGCACGCCCACGTCGCCCATACCCTGTTTCTGAGTTTCTCGAACGTGACGGGAATCTATGATCACGTGGATCTGCGGGAGCGCGACTGACATCCAAAGTGTGCTTCAGTACACATAACTTGACGCTGTCGCCGGAAGTTCTTGACGACTTATTGTGCGTTGCGTCATTATCCGCAGCGTTCCGGTGGGCCTGCTGAGGGAACTTTCTCGAATGTGCCCACTCAAAGTAATCAACGGTTCGTAAAACCCCCGGCGACACCCCCCTCCCCTCCCCAATCCCTTGTCGCCGGGGGATTTTTTTTGCCTCAGATTCGTCCCCTCCCCGCCGTTGAAAAGTCCGCCTCGCGGGTCGCCCATGCACGTGGCTGGGAAAGCCTCAGCAGCGGGCATCGTGGTGCCGGTCACCGTGCTGCGGATCCGCACCCATGCTGATCGATTTCATCCGGGTTCAGCTTAAGACCTTTTGATTCATATACTTATTCCGCCTTGGGGTGGCCTGGCAGCGGGCCGCCAGCCGTTGCGGGAGACCCTTGCGGGCAGCGGGACGCGGCGTTGTCGGGCTCGAGGTCTGGCCTTCAAGCCTGACGTGGTTGCCGGCGGCGCAGATTGCGCAGGGTCCGGTACATGATCCGACGCAGGAACCGCAGCCAGGGCAGCAGGGTTTCCCGCAGCCGCTGTGGGATCGCCAGCATGGCAGGGGTGGCGACCAGGGTGAGCACCGTCGCAAAGGTCAGGCCGGCAACGATGCTCTGGGCCAGGGGGACCCAAAATTGTGCAGTGCGTCCACCATAGGTCACGTCCCGGGCGATGAGATCGATGCTCAGATGCAGGGCTATGGGCAGCAGGCCGAACACGGTGGTGACCGTGGTCAGCAGCACGGGCCGCAGCCGCTGGGCACCGGTGCGCACGATCAGGGTGAGGTCATCGAGATCCGGTCGTTCACGGCGCAGGCCATTGAACGTGTCGATGAGGACGATGTTGTTGTTCACGACGATCCCGGCCAACGCCACGATGGCGACACCGGTGAGGATGGCGCTGAACGGCGAACTGGTGATCAGCAGGCCGATGAGCACGCCTGCCGTGGACATGACCACTGCGAACAGGATCAGCGCGGCCTGGTAGAAGCTGTTGAACTGGGTGACCAGCAGCACGAACATCAGCAGCAGGGACAGCAGGAACGCGAGACCGACGAAGGCCATGGCCTGTTCCTGTTCCTCGTTGGCCCCGCGGAACTGGATGCGCAGGGCAGGGTCGATGGTCTGGGTGTCGAGCCAGGCCTGGATTTGCCGCACCTTGTCGTCGGCCAGCACCCCCGGCGCGACATTGGCACGCAGATACTCGACCCGGATCCCGGCGGTGCGCTGGATGGTATCGACGTTCGGTACCGCAGTCTGGGTAACGAAACTGGACAGCGGTACGGCACCCTCGCGGGTGGGAATGCGCAGGGCATCGAGCATGGAGAGACCCCGATACTCGTCCGGGAAGCGGATGCGGATGTCCACTTCCTTCTGGGCGTCGAAGGGTCGGAATTCGGCGATTTTCAGGCCGCCGGTGACCATCTGCACCACCGTTCCCACGGTCGTGACGTTGGCGTCGTACTGCGCGGCGCGAGCCCGGTCCACGTCCAGCCGCCACTCCACGCCCGGCTGCGAGCGGGTATCCGCGAGATCCCGGAGACCCTCGACGTTCTCCTCGACCCATTCCCGCACCCAGGTCACGGCGGGTTCGAGGATCTCGCCGTTGCGGGAGGCGAACTCGAGCTGAATGGGTTTGCCAACTGGAGGCCCCCCCTCGAAGCGCTGAATTTCGATTTCGATGCCCGCCAGCGCCGATGTCCGCTCCCGGATCGCTTCCAGGATCTCCGCGCCCGTACGGGTGCGGTCCTTCTGCTCGTGCATTTCGATGAAGATCGATCCGATCTCGTCGAGCACCACATTGAAGCCCCGGAAGCCGGAACCACCCGGAGGGTTCGTCCGGGTATTGATCGCCTTGATCCCGGGAACCTGGACGACTTCGTTTTCCACCTCGACCACGAGGTCCCGGACCTCGTCCACGCTCAGGTTGCCCTGGGCCTTGACCGTGATGCGGGCGAAAATCGGGTCCATCTCGTTGAAGAAGATGAAGCCGCGGCCATGGTTGCCGTAGGCGGTGAACGAGCCCCACAGGATCAGCAGGGTCAGGCCGAACACCACGAAGGGCCAACGGGCCGCAAGATCCAGAAAGCGGGCATACAGCCCCGTGGCATTGCGCAGCGTGCGCGGATCGCCGTTCTCGAGCACGTTGAGATCGGCCAGCGCGCGGGCGTCAGGTGCGCCCACTTTGCCGATCAGGGCGCCTAGCGCCGGCCCGAAGAAGAGGGCATAGGCCAGCGATCCCACCAGTACGCAGAACACGGTGACCGGCAGGTAGAGCATGAACTTGCCGGAGATGCCGGGCCAGAAAATCAGGGGCAGGAACGCGGCAAGCGTCGTGGCGGTGGACGCCGTGACGGGCCAGAACATGCGCTTGGCGGCAAGGGCATACGCATCGCGGCGATGCAGGCCTTCGGCCATCTTGCGATCGGCGTATTCGGTGACGACGATGGCACCGTCGATGAGCATGCCGAGGCCGAGCAACATCCCGAACATGACCATGAAGTTGAATGAGTAGCCGAAGCCGTTGAGCAGCGTGACCGCGAACAGGAACGAGGTGGGGATCGCCAGTCCGACCAGAAGACCGCTGCGCAACCCCAAAGCCGCCACGACGATGATCATCACCAGCGCCAGAGCCGTCACGATGTTGCCGGTCAGTTCGTCCACCTGTTGTTGGGCGTCCGGCGCCTGGTCCTGGGTGTAGAACACCTGCACGCCCGCCGGAAAGGCTCCGCGCATGGCGTCCACGACTTCCCGGGTCTGCAGTACGGTGTCGATCAGGTTGGCGTCCACCCGTTTCGTGACTTCCAGGGAAATCGCGGGAATGCCGTTGACGCGGGCGTAACTGGTCCTGTCCTTGAACGTGCGACGAATGTCGGCGACATCGTTGAGCGTGACCACCGTGTCACCCTCGGTCTTCACCGGTATGCCGAACAGGTCCTGTGCGGTCTCGATCACGCCGGGAACCTTCACCGAGAATCTGCCGGAGCTCGCGTCGAGTGCGCCTGCGGGGATCAGGCGGTTGTTCTGGGTGACGCTGTTGATGAGCTGGCTGATGTCGATGTCGTAGGTTTCGAGCAAAGCCGGGTCGACGATGATCTCGAGCACTTCTTCCCGCTGCCCGCGCATCTGCACTTCGAGGACGTCGGGCAAGGCTTCCAGCTCGTCCTTGACCCGCACCGCGGCGTTGTAGAGCGCACGCTCAGGGACGTTGTCGCCGGCGAAGTTGATGGTGACGATGGGGAAGTCCACCGTCGTGATTTCCGACACGATGGGCTCGTCCGCCGTGTCAGGGATCTTCGGGCGGGCGCGGTTGGTCGCCTCGCGCACGTCCATGAGACCGCGGGTCGCGTCGAAATTGGCGTCGAACTCGACCACGACGGTGGCCGATCCCTCCGCGGCGAAAGCCCTGATCTCCTTGACGCCCTGGATGGAGCGCAGCTCGGTCTCCATGGGCATGACCAGGAGCCGTTCGGAATCCTCCGGGGAGATGCCCTCGTGCGGAATGGTGATGATGAACACCGGAACCTGAATGTTGGGCTCCGCTTCGATCGGCATCACGATGTAGGACCAGCCGCCCACGATCAGGACCATGGCCAGCAATGACAGGGAGGTACGGCTGCGCTGAACCGCCCAGTCGATCATGGTGTTCACGGCTGGCTGGCTCCGTCGTCACCGCCACGGCGGGTTGCCGCGGTCGCGTCGAGGCGTGCGGGAATTTCAGGCGTCTGGCTGGGCAGCGGCCGCTCCGCCTCCGGTACGGCGCGTACCTGTTCACCTGGCACCACCAGTTCCTGGCCGACAGTGATCAGGCGGACGGATTCAGGCAGGCCTGTGACCCAGAGTCCGTCCGCACTGTCGCGAATCACCCGGATGCGCACGAACTGCACGCGGTCATCGCCATCGACGATGCGCACGCCGAGTTCGCCGAGATCATCGAGCGCCAGCACCGAGGACGGAACGTGGTGCGCGATGTGCTCCTCCACCGGAAGCTGGATCTCCGTGGTGATGCCGTCGCGCAGGGTCGCGTTGGGGTTCGGTACCGCCACCTCGACCCGGAACGTGCGGGTGCTGGGATGGGCGGCCTGAGCCACATAGGTGATGACACCTGTGACCCGTTCGCCGGTGAGCAGGCGTCCCGTGCCCGGGTCGCCGATCTGCAGTCGTGCCACGTCACGTTCGGACACCTGGCCCACCAGCAGCAGGGGATCGGCGTCGAGAACTTCCGCGCACACCTGGCCGGCCTGCAGGAAGTCCCCGATCTCCACGGGACGCGTCTCCACGATGCCGTCGAACGGCGCGCGGATCGCGGTGTGGGACAGGTCGAGTTCCCGCTGGCGGAGGTCGGCGCGTGCGCTGGCGAGTCGCGCCCGTGCGGTGGCGACGCCGGTGGCGGAGACCAGGCCTCGCTGTTCGAGTCTCTGCACGCCTTCGAATTCGATCTCGGCCAGGGTGACGGCCTCCCGACTTTCTTCCAGGCGGGCGGGGCGGCTGCCCGGATCGATCCGGCACAGGATGTCGCCGGCCCGAACCACATCACCTTTCTCCACCGGCAGGGCCGCCACCAGGCCGCCGGTCTCGGCGCGAACGGCGACCCGACGATTGACTTCGGTGCGGCCACGCAAGGCGATGGCCGCGCGCTGCAGTTCGGCTTCGAGGCTCCGCACCCTCACCGCCGTGGGCGCGTCCTCCCGTTGCCGGAGCATCGAGTCACGGGATTCGGCCAGACTCGGGGCCGGGGCACGCTCGCGATCGGTGCCGATCTGTCCAGAGAGCATCCACAGCACGAACAGCAGCGCGACGACGAGGGCTGCCAGGTAGGTCTTCTTCACCGCATGTTCCTTTGGGTGGATGTCTGGTCAGCTACCTGGAGGGAAAGCAGCATGCTGTTTCGAAACGTAACAGAACCAGGTTGAGCCCGGAACGCCACGTGCAGCGTTCCGGACTCGTTTCGTCGCTTGGCGGACCCGTTTCATCGGATCTGCCCGACTTCGGCTCAGGCCTTGGCGCTTGGGCGCGCGCCGAGGCGGTCGATCAGTCCCTTGATGTTGCGGCACTCCTCCGGCAGCGGCTGCCCCACATTGCCGCCGAAGGAGACGAAGGCATACAGGAGAATATCGGCCAGCGTCAGGCGATCGCCGCACACGTAGTCCTTGCCGGCCAGCAGGCCATCGAGCCAGATGAGCTTTTCGCGGGCGATGGTCTTCAGGCCATCGGCTGCCTCCGGCAGACAGCGCATGCGATCTTTGAACAGGGGCAGGCCTTCGCTGTAACGGAATCCGTTGGTCATGGGCTCCACGATCTGCAGATCGATGCGTCGCGTCCACATGCGGGCCTCTGCGCGCTCCTCGGGTGTGCGGCCGATCAGCGCCGGTTCCGGCTGCCGTTCCTCGAGGTACTCGCAGATGGCCGTGATTTCGGCAATGAAGCTGCCATCGTCGAGCTCCAGCGTGGGCAGTCCGCCGGTCGGATTCCGCTGCAGGTGAGGCGCCTTGCGGTTGTCCGCAGCCATGAGGTCCACGTCCTCGAGGGGAACGTCCATGCCCTTTTCGGCGATGAAGATCCGCACCACCTGCGGATTTGGGCCCAGTCCGTTGTAAAGCTTCATGCGTCTCTCCTCGTCAGTAGCGGAAGCGCAGCAGTTTAGCCGGACATGGGCGGCGCCGACATGTCACCAGGTGCCGGTGTTGGGCATCGAGGCCCAGGGTTCGCGAACTGGCAACGCGTCGCCACGCTGCAGCAACTCCACAGAGATACCGTCGGGCGAACGTACGAAGGCCATGCGGCCATCTCGGGGCGGCCGGTTGATGGTCGCACCATGAGCCTGCAGGTGCTCGCAGAGTGCGTAGATGTCGTCTACGGCATAAGCGAGGTGGCCGAAGTTGCGGCCACCTTCGAGTTCCTCAGGATCCCAGTTCCAGGTCAGCTCGATCTGAGCGTCGGGTTGCCCTGGCGGTGCCAGGAACACCAGCGTGAAGCGTCCCTGCCGCTGCTCGACGCGCCGCACTTCTTCGAGACCCAGCCCGTCCACGAAGAAACGCAACGACGCATCGATGTCCGAAACCCGGACCATGGTGTGGAGGTACTTCATATTCCAATGCCTCTGATGGGATTACGGAGCCGCGGAGCTGGCCCTGAATTCAGCGTGCGCGGGCGGCCGCCAGATCGGCGGAGGTCTTGCGCAGGCTCATGCTGAGCAGGCGGGAGATGCCCCGGAAGATCTCGGCACCGAGGCGCGGCTCGTCGTCCACCAGCAGGTCGAAGTCTTCCCGGGTCAATGCCAGCACCCGGGCTGGTGACTGGGCGATCACGGTGGCCGAGCAGGTGAGGCCGTCGATGATGGACATCTCGCCCACGGAGTGGCCGCCGCGGAGGGTCGCGATGGGAATGCGTTTGCCGTCATCGGTCTCTTTGAGCACCTCGAGGTCACCCTCGATGATGAAGCATATGTAGCGACCCGGTGCGCCTTCGCGAAAAACGAGGTCACCGGGTTCGAACTCCAGGTTGATCAGGCGCTCGCCGATCCGGGCCAGCTGATCATCGGTCAACTGTTCGAAGATGGCCGTATCACGCAGCAGCTTGAGCGTCTGCGGGTTCATGCGGCGCGTGCCTCCACTCGAGTCTGCAAGCTGCCGTTGACGAGTATGTCCACTGCTGCGTGCACCTCTGCTGCGCGTCGGACCTCGACGAGGTGGTGATCCTCGAACGGCAGTTCGACGTTGGTCCACAGGTAGGTTCCGCGCTCGCCGGGGCTGCGGCGCTTGCGCTCACATCCGTCGAGCCACAGCGTCAGGGTGCCGTCCGCATCCTCGGTCAGCTCCACGAGATGCTGGCCGAGTTCGAAGCTCGCCAGGCGCTGGGGCGTGGATGGGGGCATGCGGGCTTCCGTGAGTCGACGCAGAACTGCCCGGAGCATAGTCCAGACCGTGAACGTTGCAACCCCGGCGCTCTGATTGCCGAAAGAGTTATGTTATAACGTAAATGAATTGCTCCGAGGATTACGCATGCGTTATGCAGACGAAGTGGCTGTGGGGCTCTCCCTGGCCTGCCTGGTGCATTGCCTGGTGCTGCCGATGTTCATCGTGCTGGCCCCATGGGTGTTTCCGGTGTTTCTCGCGAACGAAGGTTTCCATATCGCCATGCTCGCTGTTGCTGTTCCGGTGTCGGCGCTGGGTATCGGCTATGGCTTCCGCGTTCACAGGGACATGCGGCTCGTGGCGCTGGCGGCGCTCGGGCTCCTGCTCATGGTTCTCGGCGTGCTGCAGGAAACCGAAACTCTGGAGCGTGGTCTTACCGTGGTCGGCGTCGCCTGTGTGGCGGCTGCCCATACTCTCAACTGGCAATGGAGACGGCGGGGATGAAACGACTGGGGCTCATGGTGTTCGCTGGATCGGCTGCAGCCTGGGCCGGGCTCGGCGTTCACGAGCATGGCGTTGCGGATCTGACCGTGGCCATCGAAGGTGGCCGGGTGGATCTGATGCTGACGGCGCCGACGGGGGACCTGGCCGGCCTCGAGCGTGCCCCAGCCAACGCGGCCGAGCGCGACTCGATCCGCGAACGGGTCGCTGCGATCGAGGCCGGCAACTGGTTCGCCTGGTCGAACGGAAACTGTGAGCAGGTCTCGGTAGAGGTGCAGCTGCCGGAGACGCTGCTGGCCGACCCCGGGCATGCTGATCACCGCCATGACCACGGCAAAGCGGACCACAAGCACGATGACAAGGCGGCCAAGCATGACCATGGCCACCGCCATGCGGAGTCGGGCCGCAAGCATCGTCACGAGGACACCAAGCACGACCACGGCCACCGTCATGACCATGGGTCAGCGGGTACGGGCCACGAACATGAACATGACCACGATGCCGGTGACCATGACCACGATCATGACCACGAGCACATGGACGGCAGCGTGACCTGGGCGTACCAGTGTGATTCCGACGTGCGTCTGCGCCACGTGCAGGTCGAGTTGTTCGACCTGCTGCCGCTGGAGCGCATTCGGGTACAGGCGATTTCCGATCGCGGACAGGCGGCGGGTCGCCTGACGCCGGGATCCCGGCGCTTCAACCTGCCCTGATCGGGTTCAGTCCGGGAGCCGCTCGGTCCGGGCGGCTTCCATCCGGTAACCGGCCAGAGCAAGCTCCGACTCGCTGCGCTCGGCGCGCAGGCGTCCGGTGAGCTTCTGGGGTTCGAACATCTCCCGCTCTGGTACGCCCTTTTCCAGCGTCACGCGAATGATCTGGTTCGGCGGCGGTGGCGGGACGTGGATGCAGGCGCCGAACCAGGGTACGAACAGAAACTCCTTCAGCGCGTCCATGCCCCACTCGAGCGGCACGAGCCAGCCTTCGATGGAGATGAGCGTATCGTCCAGCGCCTCCACCAGCGGCGCGTCCTCGTCCTGGGCTGCGGCCGGTGACATGGGGTCATGAAAGAAGGTGCTGAAGTCCGGCATGGACGGTTTCCAGCCCGGCGGCATCAGTTCGCGCCATTCCAGCTGTCGCGGCTCCTCGGCGTTCGCCAGCGGCAGGGTCAGGCACGCGATCAGCGCCAGCAGAACGAATCGGACATGACTTGGATTCAACGCAACGCTTCCTCTTTCAGGAGAATCGGATTCGACGTCGATCAGGTCCTGATGGACAGGCCATCCGCCAGCGACATGCGATAGGCACGCCAGGCCGGGATCGCCCCCGCGACTGTCGCACCTGCTATGACCATGCCGAGCAAAGCCAGTTCACGCATGCTCGGTGCGGACGGCGCCAGATGCAGGCCCCAGGTGGCCTGCACCAGCGGAGCGCCGAGCGCCATCAGCGCATACACCAGTGCGAAACCGGCGATGGCGCCCGTGATACCCAATAGCGCGCTTTCCGCCGTCAGCAGTCCGAACACGTGGGCCGGCCGGGCCCCAACGGAACGCAGAATGGCCATCTCCCGGCGCCGTTCCGAAAGGGATGCGAGCAGCATCGTGACCATGCCCGCGAGTCCGGCCAGGACGACGAACATGGACACGACCAGCAAAGCGTTCTCCGCGATGCCCACCAGGTTCCACAGTTGCTGCAGCGCCACTCCGGGCAGGATGGCGGAAAGCGGCTCGTCTGGATACGCATTGATCGCCCGCTGCACCTGGAAAACCGCTGCACGGGACTGCAGACCCAGCAGGAACGCGGTGATGGCTCGTGGCGTCAGGTCCCGTTCCCGGGCCTCGTCAGGCGACACCTCCCGGCCGGGTATGGGCACGCCGCCTTCCCAGCCGAGGTGGATGGCCTCGATGGCCTCCAGGCTGACGTGGATGCTTTGATCCACCGGCGTTCCAGTGGGCTCGAGAATGCCGGTGACGGTGAACGGCATGTCGTCGTGCCTGGCGAAGCTGTGATTGCCGGTGCCGTGGGCAAGCGTGATGCGATCACCCAGGTTATAGCCCAGGGCGCGGGCTACCTCTGCGCCGAGGGTGGCGTCGAACAGGTCCTCGAACCAGACCCCCTCGGCCAGTGCGAGGGAACGATTGCCGCCATAACGCAGGTGCTCGAAGTAGGCGTCGGTGGTGCCGACCACCCGGTAGCCCCGGTGGGAGTCGCCCAGGGACAGGGGGATGGCCCATGCCACCAGGGGATGGCCCGTGATGCGCTGATAGCTGCCCCAGGACACGTTCGCGGTCGCGTCGCCGATCCGGAACACGCTGTAGAGCAGCAGCTGAATGGGACCCGAGCGGGCGCCGACGACGAGGTCGGTGCCGGCGATGGTCTGGGTGAAGCTGCTGCGGGCCTCCGTGCGGACCTTCTCCACGCCGATCAGCAGCGTCACCGAAATCGTGATGGACAGCAGCGCCAGACCTGCCGTGAAACGGCGATTCCAGAGACTCTTCAGCGCGAGATGGACCAGGGCCCGCATCAGGCGGCTCCGGTCGCGGCAAGCGCGAGGTTGAGTTCGCGCATGTCCAGGGTCCGATCGAAGCGGCGCGCGAGTTCCGTGTCGTGGCTGACGAAGAGCAGGGCGGCACCGCTGGCGCCGCACTCCTCAGCGAGCAGGGCCAGAAAGTCGTCGCGGGTGTCCGCATCCAGCGCCGAGGTGGGTTCATCCGCGATGACGATGGCCGGGCGTCCGATCAGCGCCCGGGCGACGGCCACCCGTTGTTGCTGACCTACGGACAGTTCGGCGACGTCCCTGGCGACGATGTCCGCCTGGCCGAGACCGAGCCGGAGCAGCAGCCGGCGCGCTTCGTCTGCGGCGTCACCCGACTCGGCGGCCCGCTCGGCGCGTTGACGGGAAAATCGACACGGCAGCAGGACATTGTCGAGTACGGACAGGTAGGGAATGAGGTTGAACATCTGGAATACGAACCCGATGGCATCCGCCCGCAGGCGATCCCGTGCGGAGGCCGAGCGTGGACCGAGTTCGACGCCCTGGATGCGCACGTGGCCGGATTCCGGCGTCAGAACGCCGCCGATGAGGCCGAGCAGGGTGGTCTTGCCGCTGCCGCTGGGGCCGCGGATGAACACGCGTTCGCCAGGATCGACAGCGAGGGCGTCGATGGCGAGGACCACCGGAGCGCGTGGATGCCAGCGGAAGCGGACGGAATCCAGCTCGATGACGGGGACTGCAGGGCCGGAGCTCATGCGTGACTTTATAACATAGGCCCCGGGCGGGCTGCAGTCGAAGTTGGTCGGAGTGACTGGACTCGAACCAGCGACCCCCGCCTCCCGAAGACGGTGCTCTACCAGACTGAGCTACACTCCGAAGGGCGCGTATTCTAGAGACGCGCTTGGCAAAGATCTATAAGAACAGGGGGATTTCAGTAGCTGCGCGAGCTGGCGAACAGCGCGAGATCCTCGAGGGCCTGGCGATGGGCGTTGCGCGGCAGCGCATCGAGGCAGGCGAGCGCCCGGGCTGAGGCTTCCTGGGCTCGCATAAGGGTGTAGTCGATGGCGCCGGCCCCGCGGACACTCCGGTACACCGCTTCGAAACGGTCAGGTGCGCGGGCGATGATGGCGCTGCGCACCACATCGGCTTCCGTCGCCGAGCCCGCCTGCATGGTGCGGATCAGGGGCAGGGTGATCTTGCCCTCGGCGAGATCGTCGCCGATGTTCTTTCCCAGCGTGCGCGTGTCACCGGAGTAGTCCAGGGCGTCGTCCACAAGCTGGAAGGCGAGCCCGAGCTGGAGTCCGTACTCGCGCAGGGCAGCCACCCGGGCGGGGGGATTGCGGGCCAGGACCGCAGCGGTGTGGGAAGCGGCCTGAAACAGCATGGCGGTCTTGCAGCGGATCACCTCCATGTAGCGCGCTTCGTCCATGGCCACCTCACCGATGCCCGCGAGCTGCATGACTTCACCCTCGGCGATGACGTTGGTGGCATGAGACAGGATGGCCATGATTTCCATGTCACCGAGGTCCACCATCATCTGGAAGGCCCGGGAGTAGAGGAAGTCACCCACCAGCACGCTGGGCGCGTTGCCCCAGAGGCGGTTCGCGGTGGCCCGACCCCGCCGCAGGTCGGAACGATCCACCACGTCGTCGTGAAGCAGGGTGGCGGTGTGAAGGAACTCGATGATGGCCGCCAGGGTGATGGGCCGTGCGTCCTCCACCTCACAGGCACGGGCGGTGAGCAGCACCAGCAGGGGGCGCAGGCGCTTGCCGCCGGATTCGACGATGTAGCGACCGATCTCCTCGACCAGGGCCACGTCGGAGGTGAGCTGGCGCGGAATCAGCGCATTGACCGCACTGAAGTCGTCGAGGACCACATCATAGAACGGCAGGTCCGGAACCGGCCGTGGTGGCGCGCTTTGGGCGGGCGTGACATTCATCCAGAGCTCCGAGCAGCAAGTCTCTCGGTCGGTGTGCGAAACTGTCGCCATCCGCGACAAGGTATCTTGCCGTGCGGGAGGGGTTTACGTATAGTTGCGCGCCTCGCGTCAGGGTAAGTCCCGGCGTACGGACGGCGCGCCATGGAGGCGGGTCCGTTTCCATGGATGCAGTGCATTCCGGAGTCGTTATGTTCGCGGTATTCGAGAGCGGTGGCAAGCAACACCGCGTTCACGAGGGTGATGTGGTCAAGCTCGAGAAGCTCGACCTCGCTGCCGGAGACACGGTCGCCTTCGATCAGGTGATGATGATCGGGGACGGTGATGACGTGGTCATCGGGGCGCCCTATGTGGACGGTGGCAAGGTGACGGCGGAGGTCGTAGACCACGGTCGCCACGCCAAGATCACCGTCATCAAGTTCCGGCGGCGGAAGAACTATCACCGCAAGGCCGGACATCGTCAGCACTACACTGAGGTACGCGTCACCGGCATCAGCCGCTGATCGCAGGACTGGAGCAGTCAGATGGCGCACAAGAAAGCAGGCGGCAGTACGCGCAACGGCCGCGATTCGGAATCGAAGCGGCTAGGTGTGAAGCTGTTCGGCGGGCAGGCAGCGATTGCCGGCAACATCCTGGTTCGGCAGCGCGGCACTCAGTTTCATCCAGGTGACAACGTCGGCCTCGGCCGCGATCACACCCTGTTTGCGACCGCCGATGGCAGCGTGAAATTCGAAGTGCGCGGCGCTAAGAAGCGTCGCTACGTGAGCATCGTGCCGGCCGAGGCCAACTGAGCGGCCGCACCGGGCAGGACGCAGGAACCTCGAAAGCCCCGCCTTGGCGGGGCTTTTTCGTTCTGGGCGCAGGATGTCTGCAGCGGCCATTCTCTGTGACAATGCTGCAGGCCAACGGGTGAACCCATGAAGTTCGTCGATGAAGTGAGCATCCGGGTGGAAGCCGGTCGCGGGGGCGACGGCTGTCTGTCGTTCCGGCGTGAGCGCAATCTGGCCAAGGGTGGTCCGGACGGCGGTGACGGCGGCGACGGCGGCGACGTGGTGCTCGAGGCCCAGGCGGCGTTGAATACCCTGGTGGATTTCCGCTTTCAGCCGCGCTACCGGGCCGAGTCCGGGCAGGCGGGTGCGGGCCGGGACATGACGGGGCGCCGCGGTGAGGATGCCCTGGTGCGCGTGCCGATCGGGACCCTGGTGATCGACGAGGACAGCGGTGAACCGCTCGGTGATCTGGCGGAGCCCGGGCAGCGGCTCCGGGTCGCCCAAGGCGGCCGCCGGGGGTTGGGCAATACGCGCTTCAAGTCCTCCACCAACCGGGCACCGCGCAAGACGACGCCGGGTAAACCCGGCGAGCGGCGCAAGCTCCGGCTGCAGCTCAGACTGCTGGCGGACGTGGGCCTGCTGGGCATGCCGAACGCCGGCAAGTCGACCCTGATCCGCGCCGTTTCTGCTGCGCGGCCCAAGGTCGCGGACTATCCGTTCACCACCCTCGTACCCCAGCTCGGGGTGGTGCGCATCGGCACCGGGACCAGCTTCGTGCTGGCGGACATTCCCGGCCTCATCGAGGGCGCGGCTGATGGGGCGGGTCTCGGGACGCGCTTTCTCAAGCACCTCGCGCGGACCCGGCTGCTGCTGCACCTGGTGGATGCTGCCCCCATCGACGGCTCTGATCCGCTGCAGGCCATGACGGCCATCGTGGCGGAGCTGGAGAGCTACAGTCCCGCCCTGGCCCAGCGGCCGCGCTGGCTGGTGCTGAACAAGATGGACCTGCTCGATGGCGGTGAACGCGAGGCGCTGCTGCAGCGTTTCCGCGATTCCGGGATCGACGCGCCGATTCATCTCGTCTCTGCAGCCACGGGCGAGGGCTGCGAGCAGCTCATGCAGACCGTGTCCCAATCCCTGCACGAGATGGCGCTGCTGCGAGCGGAAGGCGGAGAAGAAGCCGCGGCAGAGCAGGCGCTCGATGACGTCATCGCAGCTGAGGTGCTCGGTCACGCGCTCACCCGCGTCGTCTCGGCTGATGACGGTAAGGATGACGATGAGGATGACGGCGTCGAGGTGCACTATGTCCCCTGAGCTGTTGCCGGCCGCGCCTGACGCCCGGGTACGCCTCGGCATGGCCCGGCGCTGGGTCATCAAGATCGGCAGTGCGCTGCTGACCGCGTCGGGTCGCGGGCTGGATCGGGATCGCATCGAGTGCTGGGCGGAAGAGCTTGCCGGTCTGCGCCGGCAGGGCTATCAGCTGGCGCTGGTCAGTTCCGGCGCCGTGGCGGAAGGCGTTTCCCGGCTCGGACTGGCCCGCAGGCCGGATCGCATCCACGAGCTTCAGGCCGCGGCAGCCGTGGGCCAGATGGGTCTGATCCAGGCCTGGGAAACGGCGTTCGCGCGGCATGGGCTGCACACGGCACTGGTGCTGCTCACCCATGATGATCTGGCGGATCGCGAACGCTATCTGAACGCCCGCTCCACGTTGCGAACCTTGCTCGATCACGGGGTGATTCCCGTGATCAACGAGAACGACACCGTCGCCACCGACGAGATCCGCTTCGGTGACAACGATACGCTTGGTGCCCTGGTGGCGAATCTGCTCGAGGCGGACGCGCTGATGCTGCTGACGGATCAGCCCGGCCTGCACGAGCGTGATCCGCGCCTGGATGCGGGAGCGCCGGTGGTGACCTGCGCGCTGGCAGCCGACCCGGTGCTGGACACCATGGCGGGCGTGGGGGCCGGTCATCTGGGTCGGGGAGGCATGGTCACGAAGCTGCGGGCGGCGCGGCTTGCCGCCCGCTCAGGTGCCTGCACGTTGATCGCGGACGGGCGTGAAGCCGGCATCATCGGGCGCCTGGCTGCCGGTGGCAGTGAGGGAACCCTGCTGCTCCCGGAGACCGAGCGTCTTGCGGCGCGCAAGCGCTGGATTGCTGGGCAATTGCAGACCCGCGGAACGCTGGTGGTGGATGCCGGCGCGGCCGCTGCCCTGCGCGACCATGGTCGGAGCCTGCTTCCGGTCGGAGTCCGCTCCGTCGAGGGCGCGTTCGTCCGCGGGGAAGTGGTGGTCTGCCGCGACGAGTCCGGGCGCGAAATCGCGCGGGGTCTGGTGAACTACTCAGCTGCAGAAGCACGCCGCATCAGCGGCCGTACCAGCGCAGAAATCGCTTCGTTGCTCGGCTTTGCTGGAGAGCCGGAACTGGTGCACCGGGACAATCTGGTGCTGGTCTGAACGGGATGCGGGGAATCACTCAGGGAGCGTCGCCGGCGATCACCGGCGACGCACAGGGCTCAGCCCTTGAGTGCGAGCACCTGGGCGTTGAGCCGGCTCTTGTGCCGGGCAGCCTTGTTCTTGTGCAGGATGCCCTTGTCGGCCATGCGGTCGATGACCGGCACCGCAGCGAGGTAGGCCGTGTTGGCGGCCTCATAGTCGCCCTTGGCAATGGCTGCCTGGACCTTCTTGATGACGGTGCGCACTCTCGAACGCTGGCTTGCGTTCTGCTGCCGGCGCGCTTCCGCCTGATGGGCGCGCTTGCGCGCAGATGCAGTATTCGCCACGAACTTCTCCGATTGGGGTCGGGGTTGGAAAGGCGCGGTAATATGCCGTCGGCCTCCCGGGATGTCAATTGCGCTGGCAGGGGAAAGGGCATTGCCCGAGCAAGGTGAGCAGGCAGAGGTCGAACGCAGCCGCGGATTGCTGCGTTCCGGAGCCGTCGTCGGCAGCCTGACCTTCGTCTCGCGCATCCTCGGACTCGCGCGGGACGTGGTCATCGCCACGATGTTCGGTGCCCGGCCGGAGGCGGATGCCTTCTTCGTCGCGTTCCGGATTCCGAACCTGTTCCGGCGCCTGTTCGCCGAGGGGGCGTTCTCCGCCGGATTCATTCCTGTCCTCGCCGAGTATCGCCGCGCGCATGAGCACGCCGAGGTGCGGCGCTTCGTGGGTCGGGTCGCCGGCGCCCTGGGGCTGGCGCTGCTGCTGCTGACGTTGATCGGCATGCTCGCGGCCCCGCTCGTCATCCAAGTGTTCGCACCCGGTTTCGACGGCGAAGACGGTCGCCACGACCTCGCCACCGACATGCTGCGGATCACGTTTCCCTACCTGTTCCTGATTTCCCTGACGGCACTGTGTGGGGGCGTTCTCAACAGCTTCGGGCGCTTTGCGATACCGGCCATCACGCCCGTGTGGCTCAACCTGTGTCTGATCGCTGCGGCCCTTGGCCTCGCGGGCCATCTCGATGAGCCCATCATGGCCCTGGCCTGGGGCGTGCTGATCGCCGGGCTGGTGCAGTTCGTGTTCCAGCTGCCGGCGCTCCGGCGCATCGACGTGCTGGTGGCGCCGCGGGTGGCGCCGCGGGATCCCGGCGTGCGCAAGGTGGTGGCGTTGATGCTGCCGGCCATGTTCGGGGCCTCGGTCAGCCAGCTGAACCTGCTCATCGACACGCTGCTGGCGTCCTTTCTGGTGGCGGGATCCATCTCCTGGCTCTACTACGCAGATCGGCTGATGGAGCTGCCGCTGGGCATTTTTGCGATTGCGCTCGGTACGGTGCTGCTGCCGCGGCTGTCCCGGGAGCATGCAGACGGTTCGCCGGAAGCCTTCTCCGCCACCATCGATCAGGGGCTGCGTCTCGGCCTGCTGGTGACGGTCCCGGCGGCAGCGGCCCTGGTCACGCTGGCGCAACCTCTGATCACGACGCTGTTTCATTACGGCGCCATGGAGGCCACGGACGTCCGGCAGTCGGGACTGGCGCTCATGGCGTACGCTCTGGGCCTCATAGGCTTCACCGGTGTGAAGATTCTCGCGCCAGGATTCTTTGCGCGTCAGGACACGCGCACCCCGGTGCGCATCGCGCTGTGGGCCATGGGCGTGAATCTGGTGCTCAATCTGGCGCTGATCCTGCCGCTGGCGCACGTCGGACTGGCGCTGGCCACGTCCACCGCGGCGCTGGTGAACGCCGGCCTGCTGCTGCGGGGCCTGCAGAAGGCGGGCGTGTGGCAGCCGCAGCCGGAATGGCGCAGATTCCTGCTGCAGCTCGCAGCGGCAACAGCCGGCATGGTGCTGTTGCTCGTCCTGGTCGCGCCGGCAGCGGAGGTCTGGCTTGCAGCGGGGATCAGGCAGCGCGTGCTGTGGATGGCGCTGCTGGTACCCGGCGGCGTGCTCACCTACTTCGGGATCCTCGCCGCCTGCGGCTGGGGTCCGCGACGCCTCCTGCGCACCTATCTCTGATGCCTGTCGAGCCTTGCGGCAGGCGGCAGGCGCGCGCACGGAACAGGCTCGCTATACTGCGCCGCTGAACGAACCGACGCGTCGCGCATGGTGCGTCGGCCCCGCGCCCGACAGGAAGCTTCATGGAAATCATTCGCGGCATGCACAACCTGCGCGACCGTCATCGCGGTTGCGTTGCGACCATCGGTAATTTCGATGGTGTGCATCGCGGTCACAAGGCCTTGCTGGCGCAGTTGCGCGCGCGCGGCGAGGCGCTTGGCGTGCCTACCACGCTGATCACGTTCGAGCCGCAGCCGCGTGAGTTTTTCCGCGGCCGCGAGGTCCCGGCGCGCCTGACCCGTCTGCGGGAGAAGCTGTGGCTGCTGGAGCGGGTGGGCGTGGATCGCGTCCTGTGCCTGCCGTTCAACGAGAAGCTGGCGTCGATGTCTGCCCAGGCCATCATCGACGACCTGCTCATCGGGGC